>CAIOYO010000158.1 GCA_903862595.1 uncultured Opitutaceae bacterium
CGATGGATCTGCGTGGAAGCGCGGGATCCTGCGGAAATCGGACGCATCCTGGACCGGACGCATCGACTGGTCGACGTGCTCACCGATCTCGGCACCCACCAGGATCTGCTCTATGGCCGCCGCTGAAGAGACCACACCCGGAGCTGCACCGATCGTGCCCGTCGTGCTCTTTGCGCACTCCCGGCCAGAGCACCTGCGGCAGGTGCTGGCGTCGCTGCGCGAGAATCAGGTGCCGTGCATCATCGCGTACGCCGACGGCGCACGCGACCAAGCGGAAGCAGAGCGCGTCGCGGCGGTGAGGCGGATGTTGCGCGCAGTGGACTGGGCGGACCTGACCCTCGTCGAGCGTGCGCATAACCTCGGGCTCGGACGCAACGTCCGCGCCGGGGTAGGAGAGGTGGCGGAGCAGCATCCCGCGTTCATCGTGTGGGAGGATGATCTCATCGCGATTCCGGGGACCTACACGTGGCTTTGCGCCGCGCTGCAACAGCACGAAGCGAATCCACAGATCATGAGTGTGTCAGCGTGGACGCACCCGCGGATCACCCCGGCGGACGTGAACGGCGCACCGTACCTTGATGCGCGCGCGGAGTGTTGGATATGGGGCGCGTGGGCGCGCTCATGGCGCGGGATGGAGTCCGGCAATGCACGCGAGAAGCAAGCCCGGGCGGCTGGCTGGGGAGTGGCCCCGGATGCGTACGGATCGGACCTTCCGATCATGGCTCGCGACGAAGAACGCCGCAACCTGTGGGCGGTGCGCTGGCTCTATCATCACCTAGAGCACCGTGGCCTGTGCCTGCGGCCGCCGCGGAGCCTCGTCGAACACATCGGCTTCGATGCTGCCGCCACGAACGCCGCGGACGCGCTGCGCTGGCGCAATCCTCCACTGCTCCCGCTCCCGCCGCACTCCGTAGTACCGCGTTCGCTCGACGAACACCCCGCGTGCCGTGGATTGTGGGTCGCCGCAACACGGGCGGAAAACCCACTCGTTCCACGTTTGAAGCGTGCGCTACGGAAACTCCTCCCGAACCGTGTCGTCGCCGCCTATCAACAGCGTTTCCTCCGTGTGCGCTGGGAGGGTGACTTCGCCACGTGGACGGACGCCCGGGACGCCGGCACCGGGTATGATCGGCCGGAGATCCTGCGCCAGATCGAACAATCGACTCAGCACGTTGTGACCGGCCAGGCCGGATTCGAGCGCGACGGGGTTGCCTTCCCGCATGCGCCGGAACCCTGGTCCGCGCTACCGCTGCTCCGCGAAGCGGCCGCCGCGTCGGGCGGTCGTCTCCACGTCCTCGACTTCGGCGGTTCGCTTGGGAGCACCTACCACCCCCACCGTGAGGTGCTGTCGGCGCTCGGCGACTTGCGCTGGTCCATCATCGAGCAGCCGGACTTCGTCGCGGCTGGAAAGCGTACCTTCGAGACGGAGGTTCTTCGATTCCATGAGACGATCACTGACGCCGTCACCGCGGCCGGGCGGCCACCGGAGGTCGTGCTGCTCGGAAGCTCACTCAGCTACGTGCCAGAACCCCTCCAAGTCCTGAAGGAGCTGGTCACGCTGCGGCCCCGTCTTCTGCTGCTTGAGCGGACGCTCTTTTCAACTACGGGCCAACCGCGCCTTACGCTGCAACGAGTGCCGCCGTCCATCTATCGGGCGAGCTATCCCTGTTGGTTTCTGGAAGCGGAGCAACTCATGCTGCTCGTCACGCCAGAGTATCAACTCACCCATGATTTGGAGGAACCGGCACCGGCTCCCGCCGGGGCGCAATTTCGGTCGCTGTATTGGCGACGGAAGAATCACCCATGAGCATGATCGATCACGTTCTCCGGGAGCCGGAGTTTCGGAATCAACCGCTTGTTCTCGTGGATATCGGAGCTGCCGGCGGCGTGCACCGACGCTGGCGTCGAATCGCGCGGCAAGCAATCGGCGTCGGCTTCGAACCGGATGCACGTGACACCGCTGCCCTAGCCGGCGCGACCGCTCGCTTCCACCGCTGGATTCTCGGACGGCATCTGGTAACGCCCCAGTCACCCGATGGACCCCAAGTGCTGCATCTCACCCGATCGCCACAGTGTTCGAGCATGCTTCCACCAAGGTCGGATCGGCTGGCCGGCTGGTCGTTCGCAGACTTTTTCGCCGTGGAGCAGACGGTGCACCTACCCGCGGAGTCATTGACGGCTGCACTGGCGGCGCACGGTGTTGGCTACGTCGACTGGCTGAAGTGCGACACTCAGGGCCTAGATCTGGCCATCTACCGCAGCCTTCCAGCAGCCTGGCGCGAGCAGATGGCCGTGGTCGAATTCGAACCCGGCCTGATCGACGCTTACCTAGGAGAGGACAAGGTCGCGGACGTCCTGCAGGCGATGCAGACGGAGCCGTTTTGGCTGGCCGATGTCACCCTTGGAAAGGCCGTCAAGGGATCACCCGAGCAACTGGCCGCCGCACTCGGTCCTTGGGCCGCGCGCTGGACCCGGCGACTGGGTCCGGCGGCGCCAGCGTGGGCCAACCTCTGCTTTGTGCGCGAGACCGGGCAGTTTGGTCCTCCGGCGACGCGACGTACACTCCTCGCGGCGTGGATCGGGGCCACACTGATGGGTCAGCACGGGCATGCGCTAGAACTGGCCGCGCAGGGAAATCGACAGTTTGGTGACTCACTCTTTCCACGTCTTGCTCACGCGAGCGCGTTCCGATTGCGTGCCTCGATGCTCTGCGCGCTGCCCGGATGGCTATGGCGGCGACTGAGTCGATCCGGCTAGATGAACCACTACTGCACCTACTTCGACCGCGGCTTCCTCGTGCAGGGGGTGGCGCTGTGGCGTTCGGTCGCGCGGCACGATCCCGACGCGGCGCTCTGGGTGCTGGCACTGGATGACGAGACGGCGGACGCGCTGCGCGCACTCGGCGATACGTTTCTCCGCGTCGTCCCCCTGGCGGAACTCGAGGCGGCGGATCCGGAACTGCTCGCCATGCGCTCCCAGCGTTCCTGGCCCGAATACCTGTTCACGCTCTCACCGTGCTGGCCAAGGTGGATCCTCGCCACCCAGCGCTACATCTGCCGGGTGACCTACCTCGACGCGGATCTGGCCTGCTTCAGCCGGCCTACCGGCATGTTCGCGGCGATGGAAGCCGCCAGCGCAAGCGTCATGGTCACCGCCCATCGCTTTCCGTCATGGCTTAGGCACTACGAACGGCACGGGACATTCAACGTGGGCGTCGTCAGCTTCGCCAACGATGAGACGGCTCGACAGACTCTGGACGAATGGCGCGCGTCGTGCCTCGAGTGGTGCCACGATCGCGTGGACGGACAGCGCTACGCGGACCAGGGTTACCTGAATGCGTGGCCGGAAAGGCTGGGGAAGCGCCTGCTCATCCTCGATGACCCCGGCGTGAACGCCGCGCCCTGGAACTGGGCGGGCTCCACTTATCACATCCCGCACTCGAAGGGTGCACCGCTGGAAGTGGACGGCCGGCCGCTGGTGTTCTTCCACTTCGCGCGCTTTCGTCCGCGCGCGGGTACATGGCTGTGGGAATCGGGTCAGCTGGACTATGGCATCATGCCGCAGCGGCTGCGGACTGCTCTGTACGGCGAGTACTGGTGGTTGCTGGTGGCCGCGCAAGCCGAGCTGAGATCGGTGCGACCGAGCGGGGACTTCGAGCTGCGCACGGCGCGGCTGGGCCGCTCCGCGTGGCGCAGCCTGCCCTTGCGCTTGATCTTCGGTGGAACCTGGATTCGCCTCGGAGGACACTTCCTCAATCTGCGCGGAGGTCTCGGGCGGTACTCCGGCCGGGTGCTGGCGTGTCTCCGCAGCTGGCTGCGCGGAAGCAGTTGATCCGTGCCGACACGGGCCCGTCGGCCCGTCCGCGGCAACCTCCGGGCACGTCACCTTACCACGGGAATTTCCTTGGAAGTCCCAGGACCGAGGGCCTTGGATGGCCCCATGCCCCAGACCCCTCCCTCGCCGCTATCCGCGCCACAAGCGGACGCACCCTCCTCGGGCCGGCTGAACTCGCTGGTCGCTATCATCACCGGCGGCGGCTCCGGATTTGGCGAGGCCATCGCCCACACGTTCGTGCGTGAGGGCGCCAAGGTCGTGATCGCCGACCGCAACGCCGACGCCGCCGAACGCGTCGCCCTCGCTCTCCGCACCTCCGGCGGTGAGGCCCTCGCCGTGCCGATGGATGTCACGGTTTCCGCCGACTTCGCCCGGCTCATGGCCGAGACACTCGCCCGCTTCGGCCGCATCGACGTGATGGTCAACAACGCCGGGATCAGCCACGCCAACCAACCCATGCTCTCCGTCTCCGAGGCCGAGTTCGACCGTCTCTACCAAGTCAACGTCAAGAGCATCTACCTCTCCGCCATGCACTGCGTGCCGATCTTCCGCCGACAGGGCAGCGGCAGCTTCATCAACATCGGCTCCACCGCCAGCGTGCGACCGCGCCCCGGCCTGTCCTGGTACAATGGCACCAAGGGCGCGGTCGTGCTGCTCACCAAGTCCCTCGCGGTCGAACTCGCGCCGGACAAGATCCGCGCCAACTGCATCAACCCAGCCATCGCCGAGACCCCGCTGCTCACCACGTTTATGGGTGCGGCCGACACCCCGGATAACCGCGCACGATTCCTCGCGACCATTCCGCTCGGCCGCCTCTGCCAGCCCAGCGATGTCGCGAACGCCGCACTCTTCTTCGCCGATCCTGCCTCAGCCTTCGTGACCGGATCATGTCTCGAGGTGGACGGCGGACGTTGTATTTGATTTACTGACACACTGCGCCGAACTCCAAACGTTCCACTTCGACCGGCCCCACCGCCCGCGACCCAAGCGCACTCCGTTCCCGTCGCCCGATCCTGCATCACCCCGCCGGCCCGCGTCCAACCACCATGAGCTTTGTCCTGCCTGAATCGTTCCCGCTGTATGTCGCCAACCGGCCCGAATCTCCGAACCGCGATCTCGCGGTGGTGGACAAGTTCACGGGGGAAACGGCGACCCGGGTGGCGCTGGCGGACCCGGCGACGATTGACCGCGCGATCGCCGCAGCGGTCGCGGCGGAAGGTCCGATGCGCCGCCTGTCCCCCGATGTGCGGAAGTCCGTGCTCGATCACTGCGTCGCGCGCTTCACCGCGCGCGCCGAGGAATTGGCGTGGGCGCTCTGCCTTGAGGCGGGGAAGCCGATCCGCGACAGCCGGGGCGAAGTCACGCGACTGATCGACACCTTCAGCCTCGCCGCGCAGGAGTCGGTCCGGATCGGCGGGGAGGTGATGAACTTGGAGATTTCCCCGCGCACGCGCGGCTACCGCGGTTCCTTCCGCCGCGTGCCGATTGGGACCTGCTCGCTGATTTCACCCTTCAACTTCCCGCTCAACCTCGCCGCCCACAAGATCGCTCCCGCCATCGCCGCCGGCTGTCCGTTCGTCCTCAAGCCGGCCAGCCGCACCCCTATCGGCGCGTTGCTCATCGGTGAGGTGCTGGCGGAGACCGCTCTGCCACCAGGCGCCTTCTCGATCCTGCCCTGCCACCGCGAGGGAGCGGATCTCTTCACGACGGACGAGCGCTTCAAGCTGCTCAGCTTCACCGGATCTCCCGACGTCGGCTGGGCGCTCAAGGCGCGCGCTGGCAAGAAGAAGGTCGTCCTCGAACTCGGCGGGAACGCCGCCTGCATCGTGGAGCCGGACTGGGCCGACCTCGACGACGCCGTGCGCCGCATCACCTTCGGCGCCTTTTTTCAATCGGGCCAAAGCTGCATCAGCGTCCAGCGAATCCTGATCCATGAATCAATCTACGCGACGGTGCGGGACCGCCTGGTGCGGAGCGCGTCGGCACTGGTCGCCGGGGACCCGAAACGCGAGGAAACCGTCGTCGGTCCGATGATCGCGGAGGCGGAGGCGAAGCGCTTGGAGTCGTGGATCGAAGCGGCACGGCGGGCCGGCGCGCGCGTGCTTTGCGGCGGTCATCGGGACGGTGCCGTGCTAGCGGCCACCCTGCTGGAGAACGTGCCGGCGAGCCTGCCGATCTGTGCGCAGGAAGCCTTCGGGCCGGTGGCGGTGTTGATTCCCTATTCCACCTTCGACGAAGCGCTCGCGCTGGCCAATGCGAGCGCCTTCGGCCTGCAGGCCGGGATCTTCACCCGCGACCTCTACAAAGTGCAGCAAGCCTGGGATGAGCTGGAAGTCGGAGGCGTGGTGGTGGGGGACGTGCCCTCGTTCCGCGCGGACAACCAGCCCTACGGCGGCGTGAAAGACAGCGGGCTTGGCCGCGAAGGCGTCCGGTTCGCGATCGAGGACATGACGGAGATCCGCTCACTGGTCGTCCGGACTCCACCCGCCCGGGCCTGATTCGAGCCCCCAGCTTGACCCGAAGCGGCTCTTGATTATCGGTTTCCGCAATGCCACTCGAATTCCTCAATGAACGCGCCGCGCTGTATGTGGCTGGTGCGATGACCGTTGCCGAACGGGAGGCCTTTGAGCTGGTGCTGGAGTTCCACGAGGGCGCGCGCGCCGAGGTATCGCGGCTTCAGGCGGTCGGAGCCGAGCTCGTGCTGTCCCAGGCCCCCCTGGCGGTGGAGCCGCCGGCGCCCCTGCGCGAACGCATCCTCCAGAGCATCGGTGCGACGTCATGCCCTCCGCCCCCGGACGCACTGGTGGTCACGTGTCCGGAAGGCCGGGTGGAGTGGCTGAATGAATCTTTCACCGGCATGTGCGGCTACTCGCTGGCAGAGCTGCGTGGCCGCAAGCCAGGCGAGCTCCTGCAAGGCCCGGCGACCGATCGGGCTGCCGTCGCGCGCATGCGCACCGCCCTGCGCGAGTGCCAGCCCTGCCGCGAGACTCTCTCCAATTACGCCAAGGACGGCAGCGTCTACCAGGTCGACGTCGCAATCACCCCGATCGTCGACGACTCGGGCGCGCCACGCTGGTTCGTGGCCCGCGAGCGTCGCCTGTCGACGCACTGAGTCGGCACCACCCAAGCTGCCGCCTGGTCGCCGATGCCGTCGAAGCCCATCCCCGGTTCCACGGGCGAGGTCCTCACCTCACTCCCGTCACCCTATATCCCGGATCCTGCGACCGGGCTGCTTTATTTTCCGCGCTTCCTCGCGAAGTGTCGCTACGTAAAGGAGCACGGCGCTCTCCCCGCGAGCTACGCGAAGAACTACAAGCGCGGCCTCGACCGATTTCTCTGTCAGCATCTCGGCATCGAACCGGCGGCGGTGGAAGCGGCGGTGTTCGCAGCGACCGATGACGCCGATCTCGCGCGCCGCCTGCGCGAGATCCTTCCAGTGGACCCGCGGGCGCACCGCTGGAATCGCGAACTCTGCCAGAAGGGGATGACCACCGCCGGACAGGAGTTTCTTGCGACGGCACTCAAGGCGATGGGCTGTGAAGACCGCATCGGTGAGATCCGCAGCGTCCCAGACCTGATGGACTTCGACGAAGGCCGGATCGAATAGGGCCCGCCAGACTGGTCGTTGACACGGTCGCACCGAAGCAGGCGCACCCGTACGCCGTGGCGCGATCTCAATCGCTCCAACAACCGACGACGCCGCGATCGCGGCCAGACCGAGCACCCGAGCCGGACAGCGGAGCGGCGGGCCGTCAGTTGTTCCCGCCCACGCCAATCTCGAAGGGGAGATACTTCTCCTTCTTCGCGCCCGCGCCCACGAGCTCGAATTCCTCCTCCTCCTCGGGCGGCAGTTCGTCTAGCGGCGCGAACCGTTCGGACGTGAACCCAAGCTCCTGCTTTCCTTGGTGGAACGGGTCCGGCGGATTCTTCAGCTCCTCGAGCAACAGCCCGACCGTCGCCGTATCGCCCCCCTTGACGACCTTCTCGCGGCCGAGGAACACCTCGCGAATCGTGTACGTGTCCCCCTTGACCGGCAGCTGCTGGTAAAGCGCGCGGATGAACGCGGGGAAGGTATCATTCACACAGACGACTTTCTGGCCTTTGACCATGGGGAGTAAGGAAAAGAAGAAGGAGCGTACGGTGGCCAAACCCAGCCGTCACGCCGAGACTTCCTCCGATTATTCCAATCCGAACGGCGCAGCGCGGTCCTGGTCGCGCACGCGCACCCGGATGGCCGCGAGGCTCTCGCGGACGAGGCCGCCCATGGAGCCGCAATCGAGGAACTCCGGCCAGTCGTAATGCACGGCGAGGGACTCGCGGAGCATCTCGAGATTCTCGGGTGGGGAGAGTGGATCGGCCGACATCTCGCGGAGCAGGAAGCTCAGCCGCTCTTCAGTGACGGCGGCGCGCTGCAGCATCAGCACCTGTTCCTCGCGCTGGTATTGGCGGGCGGTCTCGAGATTCAGATGCTGGACGCAGAAGAGCGCGAGTGGCTGGTTCTCGCGGAAGAACTGCGGCCGGTAGAAGTTCATGCGGCCCTCGTAGCTCTGCTGGTCGAAGTCCATCGCGCGGATGCGCACCTGGGCGCCCTCGAAGTCGGGCGTGACGACGAAGACGAAGTTGTAGCTCCGCATGTCGCCCAGCAGCCGCACGAAGCAGCGCTCGTTGAACTTCACCAATTCCTTGGCGATGCGGATGGGACGCAGCTCCGGACTGTCCAGCCAGCGCTGGATGAAGACATCCCCTGGCAGACCCGCGATGTGCTCCTCGACCAGCGTCGGGCCGTGGGTGAGGTAGTTCAGGCGGTTCGGCGACAGCACGTGCTCGAGCTCGAGACCGTAGACTCGCGAGGCGTCGGCGCGCTTGATGTAGTAGTAGTCAGCGTTGTCGTTGAACGAATTGACGATACGGATACGAAACGGTGCGGAATTTCCGAACGCGCAGAAGTCGACGCGGTCGACGTAGAGATGGCGCATCACGGAGAGATCGCCGTCGACGCGGATGAGGGCGTAGATCTGCTTGAGATCCTCGTTGAGGGATTCCATCTCGAGCCGATCGTAGACGACCGTCTCCCACAGCGTCGGCTTCCCGGACGCATCCACCAGCGGCGCAGCCTCGGTGAAGTGGCGCAGCCGATCGTAGGTGACCGGCAGGGCGCGCTCGCGCCGGTAGCGCTGGAGGTAGCTGCGCAGACCCTCGCTGATGGGGAAACTCGGCTTCTTCAGCTGTGGCCGCAACCGATCCATGCCCTGACGCTGGCGTGGTTGGAGAGGGATGGCAACGCCTCAGCGGAGGACGCCACGTCAGTAGCGCGACGCGATGCCGAAGTAGTTGAGCAGCCAGACTTCCTTCCAGACCCGGTAGCGACCCTCGTGGGAGATCTTCCCATTTTCCTCACGTTCCGCGTGCGGCAGGAGAAAACCGAGCTCGGTATTGATCCGCTCGACCTCGCGTTGCTGCTGATTGAGATCGCCAAGAGGTTCGAGGTCCCACGCAACCAGCGGCGCTTGGACGGCGCGCACCCGCTGCTCGTGGCGTTGGCGCAGCCGGGCCGCCGAGCGCGTCCAAGGATGGCGCTCGACGAACCAGTTCTCGGGGTAGAAACCGCCGAACGGCAGGAAGAGATTATCCGTCACGATCCGGTCCCCCTCGGTGGTCTGCGAGGAAAACGTGTGGCAGACCGTGATGCCGCCGCCGGGTTGCGGCAGGAACGTGATCTGTACCCGCAGGTTCCCGGTGGCGTCCTGATAGACGGAGGTGCGCAGGTAGATGCCAGGCCCGACCTCGGCCTTGAGCGACTGGAGGGGCCGGAAACCCTGCTGCCGGAGCCATTCGCGCAGCGTGAGCAGGCGAGGGTGGGTGGGCCATTCCTCGCCGCTAGAATTGACCGCAAAACGCGGGAAGAGCGGCATGGGGCTTACGCTCAGCGCATGAATCTCCAACCAACGATAGCCGGTTTCGATCAGGAAGTAGATCAGCACGAAGCCGACCAACAGCACCCAGAACGGGCGATCGATGAGCTCGAACTGCGTGCAAACCGAGGCTGCCCCCAGACTGAAGACAAGCCAGCGGAGCCAGCGATTGAAGATCGCGAGCACCGGCGAGGCCAGCCGTTGGTTGAGCTGGGTGAGAATCAACGACGCCACGATGGCGCCGAACAGGACGTAGGCCTCAAGCATCGTAGGAGGCGTTGCCGCCACCAAGACCGAGCGATCAGCTCAAGCGGACGGGCATGATGACGCAGATGAAGTTCTCGAGCGTCTTGAAGACGCCCGGACTCACCTCGTCCTTCACTTCGAAGAAGACCTCGTCCTTGGAGAGAGCCTTCAACGGGTCCATCAGGAAGCTCGGATTGAAGGCAGCCTGGAGTTCCGGTCCGCTGTAGGAAATCGCCATCGATTCATGCGCCTCGCCGAAGTCCGGGCTCTGCGCCGTGATCTCGAGCAGGTTGCTGCTCAGCTTCAGCTTCACGGAGTTTGCCTTCTCGCTCGTGACGAGGGCAGCGCGGTGAATGCACTGCAGGAGGAGCTCGCGCTCGAGCTTGATGCGCTGGTGCGTCTCCTTCGGGATCACCTGCTGGTAATTCGGGTAGTTCCCCTCCACGACCTTCGAGTAGAGGTAGATCGAGTCGATCAGGCCGCTGGAGTCCTTGTCGGTTCCGATCTGGAACGAACACCGGCGGTCACTGAAATCGATCTTCACCTTCTCGCCCTTGTCGAGCATGCGGAGCAGCTCGGACACCGTTTTCGCGGGCAGAATGATCGCGCCGGCACTCGTCGCCGGGATCTCCATTTCCTTCGCGATGAGGGCCAGGCGGCGGCCATCGGTCGCCACCAGCGAGAACTTCCCATCGCGGAAGGCAAAGTAAACGCCGTTGAGGATGTACCGCGTCTCGTCGCTGCTCTGCGCGTAGGAAACGCTCTTGAGCATCGAAACCAGCTCTGGCTGGTCGAGGGTGAATGACTTCTCGTCACCGAACTCCGGCAGCGGCGGGAACTCTTCCTTGCCGATGCCCATGATGCGGAAATTCGATCCACCCGAGGCCAGCTTCACCTGATGGTTCGGCGAGGCATCGAACGAAACATCAAGATTCGGCAGTTCGCGCACGATCGTCGCCAGGCGCTTCACCGGCAGCGTCACAGCTCCTCCTTCCTTGACCTCCGCCTTGATCCGGCAGCGGATGCCGAGATCGAGATTGGTGGTGGTCAACGAGATGAAGTCCTTTTCAGCCTCGATCAGCACGTTGCTCAGGATGGGCATCGTGGTCTTGGAACCAACGACGTTGAGGACTTGAGCCAAACCGTTGCTGAAATGATCGCGGTTGATCTTGAATTTCATGGGGCGCGAGGCACGTGGTGCCGAGTCGTTAACAAAGGCTAAGTGATACCTTATTCAATAAGTAATTAGCAGCAGTCTTATTATGGGGTCAGGAAAGGACCAACAACCCCGCGGTTTCTTCCTTGTCCTGCTCTGAAAACCCCCACCAGGAATCCCCGTCGGGGGCCGTGAAGAACTTGCCCGGAAGTACCGAGAAAGTAGCTGGTTCTTCACCGGCTCCAAACTGTGCGCGAGGGACCGACATGTTGTTCACAGAGAATTCGATCCCGTCGTCATGCGGTCGGTGGAGTCTTCGGCAGCAGGCTGCGCCGAAGGTGCCGGACTAGGCCAAAACCGATGTAACCGAGCGTCACCACCAAGAGGCCCACTTCCTTGAACACGATCACCGCCGCCACGCAGAACAGCAGGGTCACAAAACGCGTCAGCCGCGTCGTCGTCTGCATGTCCACTTGTTTGCCACTGGGGTAGCGGACCGTGCTTACCATGAGGATCGCAATGATCGCCAGCAGCGCGGGAAGAACCAGCGCCCAGCGGTGCAGCGCACGGTCCTGCTCAGCCAAGCTCAGGAGAAAGAGTACGAGGCTCGCTACGGTGATGGCCGCCGCAGGGACGGGCAACCCCACGAAGTCTTTGTTGGTCTCAATCTTCGCTCGGGCCAACAAAGGATTCGTAATGACATTGAACCGCGCGAGGCGAACGGCTGCGCAGAGAAGGTAAATGAACGCGAACACCCAGCCAATCTCCCGGAAGACGGGGTAGCCTTGGGTCGGAGAGAGGATCAGGAAGAACACCAATAGCGCCGGCGCGATCCCGAAGGAAACGACATCGGCGAGGGAGTCGAACTCCGCCCCGAACAGCGACTCCCGCCCACCCATGCGCGCCAACCGGCCGTCCAGCATGTCGAACGCCGCCGCCCCAAAAATCAGCCAAATCGCCTGCTTGTAGAGGTCGATCGCCGACCCGGTGATCACCGCGGCCTGCTTCATCTCGTAGTTCGCCTGAATGCAGCGGATCACCGACGTGAAGCCGCAGAAGAGATTCCCGGCCGTCATCAGGTTCGGCAGGAAGTAAATCCGGCTCGCTGCCGTCACCGAATACGGATTCTCGCGATCCTCCGCACCCGTCGGGACCACCTCATTCGGGTCGGAGTCGTCGTCCTGGGCAGTACGCACTGGATCAGCCATGGGAGGAATCTCGCGGGTTTATCCGGCTTTCTTGGTGAGTGACTCCAAGTACTTCCAAAACTTGGAATGCTGCTCCACCAACTGCGTTTCCGTCACCGGAAGCTTATTTCGCAAAAGGAAGTCCTCCAACGAATTACGATGGAGGATGTAGCGGACAAACAGCGTGTTCGCTTGGATGTCGAAATAGAAGCGGTGGTCGCCGGACCGGAGGCGGTACAGGGTCTCGCCGCCGCGATGGAAACGGCCGAGTGGTTCGCGGGGTTTCTCGAGGTCCGCGGGCCGGAGTCCACTGATGGGCTCAACCGCTTCAAGCTGCGCGAGCTTGTCGAGCTTGTTCAGTTCGCTGATCGCCTGCTCGGAAAAGGTGACCTGGAACATGGTGGAAGGGCGGGGGAGAGCTTTTGCAAATTGCCGGTCGCGGCAACGCTTTCTTTTCCGGTGATCCGGTTCAGCGGTGGGCTGTGCGCTGACGCACCGCTTCAAAGAGCGTGATGATGGTCGCCATGGCGACGTTGAGCGAGTCGGCCTGCCCCGCCATCGGGATGCGCACCGGCAGGTCGGCATGCTTCAGCCAGAACTCACTGAGGCCGTACTGTTCGCTGCCCATCACGACGGCCAACGGGCCCGTCAGATCGGCGTCCGTGTACAGGGTCGTGGCCGCCGGCGTGGTGGCGATGCTGCGGATGCCCCGGGTGTGGAGCCAGGCTTGGACCTCTTCGCTGGAGGCGACCACGCAGGGCACCGAGAACAGGACGCCGGTGGAGGCCCGGACGACGTTGGGGTTGAACAGATCGGTGATGGGATCGCAGACGATCAGGGCATCGCATCCGGCGGCATCCGCGCTGCGCAGGATCGTGCCGAGGTTGCCGGGTTTTTCGATCGATTCAACGACCAGCAGGAACGGGACGGCGGGTAACGTGAGTTCCGCGAGGGAGCGCCGCCACTGCGGAGCCACGGCGAGAAGGCCATCAGGCCGTTCGCGGTACGCGACCTTGGCGAAGGCGTCCTTGGAGAGCTCGAAGAGTGCCGCGCCGCGCCGCCGCGCCTCCTCCAGCAGGGCGGGCTCGTTCTCGCCGAGAAACCATTCCGGCGAGAAATAGACTTCCTGCAAGGCGACACCCTTCTCCAGGGCACGACGGATTTCGCGGTAGCCCTCGACGAGGAACACGCCGGCTTCGTCGCGCGGCCGGCGGTCGCGCAGCCGCACCAAGTGCTTCACGCGCGGGTTCTGCAGGCTGGAGATTTTCTCGGTGGTCAGGTCCACAAGCGGTCACGCTAGTGGTTCCACCCGACGTGGCCAGCCTGCTTCGCAGCCGACGGAGTCAGAGCTGCGCTCGCCGGTCGATGCGAAGCCGCGTTCCGGCGGACGGCCTCCCGGATGCCGTTCGCGATGCTTTGCGTGGCCGCAGGCGTGCGTCAGCTACTGACGGGATGGAACCTTCGCCGCGGGCCTCTGCTCCGTTGCCGGCGCTGGGCGTCTGACGCGGAGCGGATTTGGCGTTGTGAATTCCTCCCGGCGTCGAAACGTGGAGCCGTGGGCAAGAAGAAGCCGCGATTCAACGACCTCCCTTTCTCCTATCACGAGGAGATTGAGTTGGAGATCAGCACTCTGACCAACCTGGGCTCCGGGCTGGGCCGCTTCTCGCGCCCGGGTCCCGAGGGGCGGGCGATCGACAACTGGGTCGTCATGGTCCCTTTCACCCTGCCCGGCGAACGGGTGAGAGCCCGCGTTTTCCGCAATCACCGCAATTTCTCCGAGGCGGACTTGCTGGAGGTTTTGGTGGCCTCGCCGGACCGTGTGACGGCGCCGTGCTCGTTGTACGGACGATGCGGGGGTTGCCAGTACCAACACCTCGCTTACCCGGCCCAGCTGGAGTGGAAGCGGCGTCAGGTTGCCGAACTGCTCGAGCACATGGCTGGGCTATCGTTCGCGGTGGCTCCGGTGCAGGGCTCGCCCCGGGAGTGGGGCTACCGCTCGAAGATCACGCCGCACTTCGCCGCGCCGCGCGATCCCGCCGTGCCTCCAGCGATCGGGTTCCTCCGGCAGGGCACGCGCTTCGACATCCTCGATGTCCCGCGCTGCGCCATCGCCACCGACGCCATCAATGAGCGCCTGGGGCCGTTGCGCGAGGAGGTGCGCGCCCGCGCCGCTGCGGGCGGCTACCAGCGCGGCGCGACCCTGCTGCTGCGCGATGCATCGGGCGTGGTGACGACGGACTATGACGCCGTGGTCGTCGAGACGGTCGGAGACCTTCGTCTGCGCTTCCTTGCCCGCGACTTCTTTCAGAACAACCCGTTCATCCTCCCGGCCTTCACGTCTTACGTGCGCGAGCAGGCGGCGGCGAGCGGGGCGCGTTATCTCGTCGACGCCTATTGCGGCAGCGGCCTGTTCGCGCTCACCGCGGCGCCGGCCTTCGTCGAGGTGACAGGCATCGAGATCAGCGAGAGCAGCGTGGCCTTCGCGCGAGAGAATGCCGCCGCCAACGGCATCACCAACGCGCGCTTCGAGGCCGGTGACGCGGCCCGCATCTTCGCCGGGCTACGTAATCCTGCCGCGGATACGGTCGTCGTCATCGACCCGCCGCGGAAGGGCTGTGATGAGGCGTTCCTGACGCAACTCTTCGGTTTCGGTCCGCGTGCCGTGGTCTACGTCTCGTGCGACCCCGCGACCCAGATGCGCGACCTCCGGCACTTCCTTGACGCGGGCTATGTCGTGCGCGCGGTGCAGCCCTTCGACCTCTTTCCCCAGACCCGGCACCTCGAGTGCATCATCACGCTGGAGCGGGATGCCGCGGCGGCGCAGCTCGCGGCGGCCAGCGTGGGCCTGACGCGGAGCCCTGCTCCGAGTGACCGCGGCACCGAGGTTGCGAACCTAAGTCCGTCTTCCGGTTCGTCTTCGGATCCGACAGAGACCATCGCATGAACCCAGTGACGAGCGACCGTCTTTCGCTGCGCACGGCTTGGATGAAGGTGGCGCTCGTAGTGCTCGCGGGAGCGGTGAGTGTGGCGTCTGCGGTGGCGGCCTCAGCGAATTCGGCGGATCGAGCTGCTCGGTCGAATCCAGGGACTCCGGTCCGTGCGGCGGCGGATGCCGCGGAGCGTGCGGCGGATTCGGCCTCAGCGGCGCCGCGATCCGCGACGGCACTGCCGGTCGGTTCTTCCGACTACGAGTTTGCAAACGGCGCCGAGCCGATCCGGGTCTTTGCGTACAAGCCGGCGACCTACCGTGATGGGCCGTTGATCGTGGTGTTTCACGGCGTGGCGCGGAACGCGGAGGACTACCGCAACTTTGCGATCAACCTCGCGGAGCGGTCGCGGGCGCTCGTGGTGACCCCGCTCTTCGATCGCGCACGCTTCCCGATGGAGCGCTATCAGCGGGGAGGCATCACGCGCGCGGGGAAGCCTCAGCCCCCGGAGGCGTGGACGTTTTCCGTCTTGCCGCGTCTGGTGGCGGACGTTCTCGCCAAGGAGGAAAGGCCAGATCTTCCGTTCTACTATCTCGGACACTCCGCGGGCGGGCAGTTTCTCGCGCGTTTGGCCGCCTTCCGCCCCGAAGGACCGGTGCGCATCATCGCGGCGAATCCCGGTTCGCATCTCTTCCCGACGCGGGACGCGGACTTTGGCTATGGCTTTGGCGCGCTGCCGACGGAGTGGAGCGACGATGCGAGCTTGCGGCGGTATCTTGCTACGCCGCTGACCTTTTATCTTGGCACGGCGGATACGGATCCGGATGCGAAGAGCCTCGATCGTAGCGCCGCGGCCCTGCGTCAAGGAGCGAGCCGCTATGAGCGCGGCCATGCCTGCTTCGCCTTCGCGCGAGCGCTGGCGGCGGAGCGCGGTTGGACCTTCAGCTGGCGCCTCGTTGAAGCCGCCGGCGTGGGGCACGACGCGGCGATGATGTTCGCCGCCCCCGAGGCGATGGAGGCCGTATTCGGTCGGCCGGAGCGATGAAGTTTGAGAGTGTGTCGGCGCCGGCTCCCGTGACGGCAAGTGCGACCCGCGACGAAGTGCGGGCAACGAGCAGCCAATCGCTGCAACGGCGACAAGGATGCCGACACCAACATCGACATGGGCGTCCCGGGTGGGGCTGCGGACATTGTGGGCCGGTGAGCAATGAATGAGGGTGACATCCGTATCGCCTTTGCGCGAAAAGTGCGCCTCAACGATGGTTCTGTTAGTCGAAAATCGAAACGAAGGCGCCGCGAAGCGTAACTGGCCTCGATACGTTCCATGATTGAGCCATCGGCTCCGACGCTGCTTCCCCCGACTTTCCCACCATGAGCCAACCCCAAAATGGACAGGCGATTGCCAGCCGTACCTCTAGCCGCTCGGTCAGCCGCCGCCGTTTTCTCGGCCGACTGGGAGCTGCTGCGGTGCTCGCCCCGCTCATCTTGCCCGGCCGGGCTCGCGGGACGGTAACCGCGAGCAACCGCATCAATCTCGCCTTCATTGGCACTGGCCGGCAGGTGGCCTATGCCAATCTCCCGATGTTCCTCGCCTCGCCCGAGGTGCAGGTGGTGGCGGTGTGCGACGTCGACCGCTGGCGCGCCGAGCAGGCCAGGCAACGAGTCGACGTGGCCTACGCGCAGGCCGCGCCTAGCGGAACCTACCGGGGCTGCGCGGTGTATCAGGATTTTCGTGACGTACTTGCCCGGCCCGACATCGACGCGGTCATGATCTCGACGCCGGATCACTGGCACGCCGCCATGGCGGTCGCCGCCGCCCGCGCCGGCAAGGATGTCGCCCTCGAAAAGCCCATCTCGCTCTCGGTGGCCGAGGGCCGCGCGATCACGAACGCGATGGCGCAGCACGGCCGCGTCTTCCGCACCGACACCGAAGTCCGCAGTCAGCCGTACTTCCACCGTCTCTGCCAAATCGTACGCAACGGACGGATCGGCCAGGTGCGTCGACTCGTCGTCACCGTCCCGCGGAGCCCGGAGCCGATCCCGGGGTTTCCGGCGCCGATGCCGGTGCCCGCCGACCTCAACTACGAACTGTGGCAGGGACCGGCTCCCGAGCGGCCCTACACGCAGGCGCGGGTGCACCATCCGCGCGGTGGGCTGGCTTACATCGCGGCGGAGAGCCCCGGCTGGTTCCAGATCTCCGACTACAACCTCGGCAACATCAACAACTGGGGCGGTCATATGCTCGACATCGCGCAGTGGGCGCTGGGCACCGAACACACCGGACCCGTCGAGGTCTCCGGCCGCGCCGAGTTTCCCACCGACTCGCTCTGGGATGTCCCGCGCAACTTCGTCGTCCGCTACCGCTACGCCAATGGCGTTGAGATCGACTACACGGACTCTGACCGCGCCTCGGTTCGCGTCGAAGGCAGCGAGGGCTGGATTGAGAACACGTGGTTCCGGTCCGACGGCTTCAAGGCGCATGACCCGGCGCTCCTGAAGTGGAAGCCCGGGCCGACTGACCTCGCGCTGCCGTTCGCCGACGAGAAGGACGACTTC
>CAIOYO010000159.1 GCA_903862595.1 uncultured Opitutaceae bacterium
GCGAGGTCGGCCGTCATGCGGCAGGCGTGGCGGCATCTGCTCTTCCTGCACTGGCGCTGGGATCCCGCGGAGATCCAATCCCGGCTGCCACCCGGGCTGCACGTCGATACCCATGACGGCGCGGCGTGGCTCGGAGTGGTGCCGTTCTGGATGGACGCAGTGCGACCCCGTTTTCTGCCCCCGCTACCGGGGCTTTCGTGGTTCTTGGAGCTGAACCTGCGGACCTACGTCTACGCCAGCGACGGGACACCGGGGGTGTGGTTCTTCTCGCTCGATTGCCAGCAACCGCTCGCGGTGCGGATCGCGCCGACGATCTTCTCCCTGCCCTACGTCGATGCCCGGCAGGCGGGCCGGCGTCCGACGCGGGAAAACCCGGTCGCCCGGTTCTCGTCCTGCCGGAACGGCGGAGTCGCCACGGAAGTGGAGTACGAAACGGCGGGCCCGGCGTTTCAGGCGCAGCCCGGTACACTGGAGTACTTCCTCATCGAGCGTTACGCGTTCTTCTCCCGCACGCGTCGCGGTGCGTTGCGCGAGGGCCGTGTCTGGCATCCGCCATACGCCGTCTCCCCTGCGTGCGTGCACCGCGCGGAGATCGGGCTTCTGGCGGACAATGGCTTCGCGATGCCCGTGCGACCCGCGGACCACGCGCTCGTCTCCTCAGGCGTCGCGATCCACGCCTACCCGCTGCGCGCGGTGGCGCCGGCGCGCGGCCACGTCGGCGTCGACGCGGCATCCTAGACGGATGCGAACTCCCGCCGTTCGCGAGTGGCGCACGGGGGCGAAGGAAAGGCCGCCACGTTCCGTGCCCACCGCCGCGGACGGCGGCGATCCGCAGTTCGATCCGCGCGCCGGGGAAACCAATCCAGGCGCGACTCCCACCGACGCCTTTAGCGCGGCGCGCCGGCCGGGGCCTCGGTGGAAAGGCAGCGCACGGCCAGATCCCGCAGGACTTCCTCCTGCTCGTGAGGGCGCCGGATGATTTCCTCGAAGGCGACGATGAACTCCTGCTGGTTGTCGATCAGTCGACGCAGGGAGGGTAGCCGCGACTCGGTCGCAAGCTTGCCCACGTACCAGGCGTTCTGGGTGAAGAGATTGAAGGAGCTCTTCTCGGTCGCGCCGACGAACCGCGGCCCATGCGTTGCGGCCGCCTTCGGCAAGCCATCGAGCCCGCGCGGGCCGAGTCGGGCCTCGCCGGCATCGACGAGCGCCCGCACCTGCAAGAGGATCCGGTTCCGGTTCTGCAGCGCCGCGAGAATCGGCCGCGCATCGCCTCCGGCGAAGAAGTGGCGGTGCAGCGCCTCGAGAGTCCAGGGCAGGTCCCCCTTGAAGAACGCCTCCGCCGCCTCGAAGAAATCTCCCTCGGCCACGTTCGGGGTCAGCTCCGCGACGTGCGCCTCCTCAATCCGGGCCGCACCCGCGCCACCGCCGCCCGCACCGTCACCGACGTAGGTGGCGAGCTTGCGCACTTCCTCAAGCAGGAGGCGCGCGTTGGCGCCCACCTTGGCCAACAGCAACTCCAACGCTCCCGGCCCCATCGTGACGCCGAGCGAACGGGCCTCGGCGAGGACCACGCCCGCCAGCGCCTCGGCACCGGATTCGCCATCACCGCCGACCAATTGGAACTCGGCCTGCTTCTCGCACCACTTCGGAAACGACCGCCGCCGGTCCACCGGCGCCGCCGTCACCAGCACCGCCACCTCCTCCGGATTCACCGCGGCGAGGATCGCCTGTAGGTCCGCCACGGCGGCCAGCGTGCTCTCGGCGCGACCGGTCACCGTGTCAGCGAGGAAGTTCACGTCCTTCAGCCACACGAGTCGGCGGCCGCCAAACATCGAGACCGTCTGCACGCTCTCGCGGAAACGGTTCACCGCCGCCTCCACTTCGCCCACGTTGTTGGCGAAACCGCTGATCACCTCTCGGGAGAATTCGTCCGGGATCTCTTCGACGAGTTTCCCATGGCGCTCACGCCCCACGCGTCCGACGAGGAAATCGTCGGCTCCGCAGATGAAGGTGAAGTTCTTGCCCGCCATGCCGCGATCTCCGACTCAGCGGGCCGAGGAGTCAAACCTCGGCTCATCGAGC
>CAIOYO010000160.1 GCA_903862595.1 uncultured Opitutaceae bacterium
CCGGATGCCCAGAAGGGTGAGTCGCTCGTGCTCATCACGTCCGCGGACCTGACCTTCGATCTGCTGCGCGAGCGCCTGCACGCTGCCGGACTTCCCGCACTCTGGGTTCCACGGATCGTCGTGCGCGTGGAAAAAATCCCCGTCCTCGGATCCGGCAAACTCGACCTCAAGGCCTGCCAGCAAATCGCTGCCACCAAGTCCTGAGACGCGCCCGCGGTCATCCAAGGTTCCACGAGCGGAGATCCCGGGCCAGCGCAGCGAAGCCCGGGAAGTCGTGCTCGAGGCGTCGGGTGTCCCGCCGAAAGCGCTCCACTTCGACCACGGCGCGGCGCAACGCGTACTCGAGGCTCGGGCGATCGGTGCCGTAGATCCTCTCCTTGAGCTGCCCCCGCGTGTACGGAAGCACGCCTCTCGCCTGCCCATTCACCCACGCGTCCTCGGTCACCCGTGCATCCCGCCCACAGAGGTACCACGCCTCCACCGCCGGGACGGCGAGGCCGACGCCGCGCAGGACCCGCTCCCGCCCGCGTGCCGGTGGTAACCGCTTCACCGTCTGCCGAAAGGTAGCCCGTAGCCGGCACATGCGGCACTGCGGGTGAAAGTAGTCCGGCGCGTCATGCGCCTCCGTGTGCACGACCGAGTCATCGCTATCGACCACGACCACCAAACCCTGCGCGTCCGTGTTGAAGTGCAGATGGCGAATCACCGCGGGCAACACCTGCAGCACCGATGGCCACCCGCGCGCGCGCAGGTTCGCCCGCACCCGCACGAACGGTCGCTCCAGCACCGATTCGATCAGGATGCCGAAGGCCGCCTCATCGGCCGGGGACTCGCTCAAGATCGCGAGTTTCGCCACCCGCGAGGAAGCATGCGAGGCCATGCCGTGCTCAGGGAGCCGACCCGCCGTTGACCGCACTGGTAGTGGACTCCGGCTCTTCCGGCACTCCGCCGATCACGCCCGAATACCACAAGTCGCCAAGGGACACGCCGGCCATCATCTCTGAGAGATCGGGACAATCGCAGAGCCGACGAAACGTCGAGGCTCGACCGTGCTTCTCCGCGACCACCACCTCCTCGGGATGCTCGCGAAAGAGATCGAGCAAGTAAGGTGAATGCGTGGTCGCCACGATTTGCGAGCGCATGGCCTGCGGCTCGCCGTTGCCCGGATGACTCAGGCGGTACAGCGCATCCCGCGCCTCACGCAACAAACGGGGATGCAGCCCCCGGTCGAGATCCTCGATGCAGAGGACCGAAGGCGGTTCGGGATCCGTGGAAAGACAGAAGATCGCCAGCGCGCAGAGGCTGCCATGCGACAATTCCTCATGCGTGATGAGTTCACCTTCCTCCACTAGGCGCAGACGAATGAAGGCTCGGCCATCCGATGTCACCTCCGCCGAGACTTGGTCGTACTCCGGGAGCGCCCGCAGTACGTCGCGCCGCCACCGGTCATACGCGGGTTGATGCTGGGTACGACGATGGTGCATCACCGCCGCGAGATTTCCGCCATCGGGTGCGAGTTCGGCGTCATCCGCGATCGCGGTTCCGCGCACCATCGCCGCATGCTCAAACTCATACCGGCGCACGCGCTGGAGCCGAGACCGAAGCTCCTCCCAGTCGACCGGCCCGTCGCCGGAGTCGGGCCGACGCGACCACTGCAGCGCATCACAGGCGTCGCGCGTCGC
>CAIOYO010000161.1 GCA_903862595.1 uncultured Opitutaceae bacterium
ACCACGATCCGCTTCGATGTCTCCTTGGGCAACACCGGCCTGAAGCTCGCGAACCTCATGCGCGAGCTCTGCTACCAGCACGGAGGCGCCTTCGTCGCGCTGCAAGACCTCTAGCCAGCGGGCGCCACGGACCAGCGCCGCACCCGCGCGGCGCTCCTCACAGTCCGAGAATGCGCCGGAACACACCAAAGATCGCCGAGAGCGGATCACCGCCGCCGGACTGGCCGCTCGACGGGGCCCCGGGCGAGCCCGGTGCGCCCGCGCCTCCACCACTGCCCTGACCCGCCGACTGGCCGGCTGACGCACTGCCCGGCTGCCCCGCTTGAGCACCCTGCCCCGCACCGGCTGCACTGCCGCCCTGCGCCCCACTTGCCCCCGCGGAACGACCGCCGCCAGGCTGGCCACCCGCTCCCAACTCCGCGACCTGCTGCAGGCCCCCAAGCTCGCCTTGGCCCTGCCCTTGTCCACGACCCGCGGCACCATCGGCACCCGTGCCTTGCCGCCCCGCGCTCGATCCGCGCAGATCGGCAACCGATTGGCCGCCCGCTTGCCCTTCGCTGCCGTCGCCGGAGGCGGTCCCGTTACCCCCGGCTTCACCGCCCGTACCATCGCCCTTGGTCCCCGCACCCCCCACACCCTGGCCGCTCTGCTGGGCACCCTCCGCGCCGCTGCGACCTTCTCCCGCACCTTCACCGGTCTCGGCATTCCCGCTCCCGCCGGCACCGCGCGAACCATACTTCCCCGACAACGTGAAACGGACAAAATCCACCTTGCTCGAGGCCAGTGACGCCCGGTTCTTGACCGCCGCATCGCGCACGGCCTCCAGCTCCCACGTCTGCCGCTGCGCCGTCTCACGATCCGGCAAAGGACCGAAGAGCAGGGTCAAGTTTTCGTGCTGGTAGCGCACATACCACCCTTCATCACTGAGACCGAGTCCCGTGAGGTCGATTCCGGAAAACTTGGTCTGAAAGTCATTCGCTCCCGACTGCCAGAGCTCAGCAATCGCCTCGACGGGATAGACCACCGTCTTGGCCGGCCCGAGGACCGGGACGCACGCGGCGAAAGTCAGGAACAACAATGAACGAAGGCGCTGCGGCAGGCGGATCATAAAGCTCATCTCCACTCAAAGCCCCGAGGGCATGACCTTTCCCTTCTCGACGCCCTGATTACCGCGGCCGCCGGATTGCTTGCCGCCACCCGGCGTCTTGGGATCGTAGCTTTGCGGCGTCTCCTTGCCCTTCGCCTGAGGTTCGAGCCCGACGACGCTGGCAGCCGAAGCAGCCGGCAGCGTCTTGATCTGGAGCGAGGCGTCGCCGATTTTCACGTCGCCGGGTTTGGACACCGTGCCCTGAGACTGACTCGCGGCAGCGCCACCGGAAGGATCGCTCAGGCTGGCGGCTTGGGCCCCCTCGGCCACGGCATCCGCAGCGCCCTGGGCCTGAATCTGCTGACTCCCGCCCCCGCCTGCGGCCGCCGCCCGGGCAGCCGCCGCCGCGTTGGCGGAACCGCTGGCCGACGCACTCGCCGCCACTGCGGCAGCCGACTGCCCACCCGTCGGCAGCGGCTCGCCCGTCGACCCCACGCGATCACTCTTCGCCTCCTCCTGACCGGGCAGTTCGAAATTTCCGATCATCCCGTACTCGGGACGTTTCTCCGCGGCCTCCTTGCTGCCGTCCAGCAGCGCGGGATCAGGCAGCGGTCCCTTGGCCGCACCGCGAGCCGGGCGAGCCGACTCACGATCCTGCTGGGCGAACGAAGGCGGAGCCGCAGTCACCAAGACGACCAACGAAAGTGCCGCCTTACGATTCAGGCCGGCACGCAGAAAATCGGCGACGGAGTTGTTCATACTTTGTCCGCTTTGAGAGTACAAACCACGGACACGACCGGCGCGGGTGCACCATTGTTTCGCACCTGGAGAGAGAGCAGCACATCCTGGTATCCCTTGCGCCGACCGATGACCTCGTAGTTGCCCGGGAGGATCTTGACCTTGGTTTCCTCAGCTTGGCCGAGCAGGCGGAAGTTCGTGATCGAGATCCAAGTCTTACCATCGCCCTTGAACGTGATCTCCACCGGTTGATTCTGCTGGTAGAGCAGATCGCGAAGCTCGGCGAGACGCTCGGTCACCGGTAGGTACTCGGGCTTGAGCGACATCGCCTTGTTGAAATCTCGAATGGCGGACTGGAACTCCGCTCGAGCCGCCTTCTGCTCGGCGACCTCGATCAGCTTGTAGTACTCGAGGAGCGTCCGGATCACCCGGCCGGCGCGCGCGTAGCCCTCCTTCGCCTCGATGTGCTCGGGCTTGAGCTGGAGCGCCTCGTAGTATGCGCCGCGCGCCTCCTTCCATTGATATTGGTTTTCGTACGCGAAGGCCTTGGCCACGGCGGAGTCGACGGCATCCTGATGCGCCTTGGCGCGGGCGGACGCGAGTTGCTCCTTCACGTCCTCCACCTTGGGAGAAACGGCGAGCGCCTTCTCGAACTCCGCAATGGCCACGGGCCAATCGCGCTTTGCGTACGCAGCCTTCGCGGTCGCGAGGGCGGCACTGAAGCGCGTCTCCCGTTCCAGCCGCAGCGCGCGCGCCTTACCCTGTTGGGCGGTGGCGTTGACTGCGTCCAGCGCGAACGCCTTCTCGTACGCGGTCGCCGCCTCGGCGTAGCGCGAGGCCGCCTCAAGTTGGGTCGCCTCCTGCAGCAACGCGTGCACCTGACCCGCGTTCTCCGCGCGCTTGAGTCCCTTCAGCGCCAGTTCGTTTCCGGGTGATTTCTCGAGTGTCGCGCGGAACGCCGCCTCGGCCTCGCCGCGCTGCCCGTCCACCAACGCGCGCTGTCCTCGCGTGAGATTGCTCTCGATGAATGCACCCAAGGCATCCTCGGCGCGCTTGAGCTCCGCGAACCCGCGGTCGAAGGTGCGCTTGGCGGCGAGGAAGCTTCCCTCGAGCATGAACTGCCGACCACTGCCAGCCGCGGCGAACGCCGCCTCCAACGCATCCGGGGCGAGGCTGCGCGCCCGCTCGAGATCCTGGATCCGCGCCAGGATGGTATCGTAGGCCGTCTGGGCCTCGCCCCTCGCCTTCACCGACTGCGCAAATTCATCGATCTCCCGGTTGAGGAACTCGAACTGCGTCAGCGCGGCCGCGAAGCTCCGCGACGCCAACAGCGCCTCGCCGGCGAGGAATGACTTCTCGAGGAGAATCAGCTTCTCCAGTTGCCGTGGGTGATCGGTCGGGAGCTTGCGGACCTCCGCCAACGCCTTGCCCGCGGTCTCGCGCGAGAGTTCCGCTTTCGACTGACTCACGAACGCCGCGCCAGGGTTCGCGGGGCTGATTCCCTCCGGTCCCGGCGTCTGCGAGGCACGGGCCACGAAGACTTCGGGCCCGAAGACGAGCTTGATGCCGCGAATCACCAGCCCCGCGGCAAACAGCAGGCCGAAGAAACCGCCCACCGTCCACGCAAGGACACGCCACCAAGACAGACGACGCCGCGTGGGCGCGCTACCCGCGTCCGGATTCCAATGAATCACCCGATGCTTGCGACTCGTGGGGGGAAGCGGCTCGTCAGCCATGATGCGGAAAGATTAAAGGGGGATTCCGAGTGGCGCTGCGGACGCCGGAGGCCGAATCGTCCGAAAGGTCGCCATGTTGCTCGCCGTAGGCGCGCGGCACCCACCGCAAGCACCGGTACGATAGCTGGATCAGGCCGCTCCGCAAGGGGCGAGTGCAGGCCTTGCGATTCGGAGGAGCTAGGACAAAAGTGACGGCACCCGGGCCGCTTTTACCTGTCCAGCCCCCCTGTACCCGAAGCCATCCCATGACCGCGCGTACCATCCTCTGCCTCCCCATCCTGCTGACCTCCCTAGTCATCAGTGGCTGTTACCAGGTCCCCGTGACGGGGCGCAGGGCCCTCGACCTCACCTCCAACGTGGAACTCGCCAAGGTCTCTACCCGGGCCTTCGACGAGATCAAGTCCCGCCATCGCCGCTCCACCGATCGGGCGCGGGTGGATCAGGTTCAACGGGTCGGCGAGCGGATCGCCCGGGTGGTCTTCTGGGATATGCCGAACGCCGACTGGGAATTCGTGCTGTTCGACGATGCGCGGCAGATCAACGCGTTCGCCATGGCGGGCGGCAAGGTCGGGGTATTCTCCGGACTCTTCCGCATCGCGGACACCGACGATGAACTCGCGTCCGTGATCGCCCACGAGATCGCCCACGTCACCGCACGGCATGTGCACGAGCGGCTTTCGCAAGAGATGCTGGCGCAGGCCGGCGGCGTGATCGGAGGCGTCGGCTTGATGGGAGCTGGCGCGGGTTCACTCACCACCTCGACCTTGCTCGGTCTGTATGACAGCACGGCCACGCTGCAGATGCTCGCGTATGACCGAGACAAGGAGAAGGAAGCGGACTACATCGGGCTCATGTACGCCGCGCGGGCCGGGTTCGATCCGGAGGCGGCGATCTCCGTGCTGGAGAAACTCGAAGCCGAGACCGGCGCGCAACCTCGCCCGCCCGCGTTCGCCTCCACTCACCCGCCCACGCCGGATCGCATCGTCCAGCTCCGCGACGCCATGCCCAAGGCATTGGAAGTCTACCGCACCGCTCGCGGCCGCACCAGTCCCGCCATCGCGCCCTAGACAACACCCTCCCCGGACCCTACGGGCCGCGCGACTGCGCCGGCGCGCTCCCGGCGATTGGCGGCGGGGTCGATGCGCTCGCACGAACCCCGCTTCGACATCCGGAGCGACGGCGACGCAAGCTTGCCCCGCACGCGGTCGGCTCGCACGCTCGCGTTTTCCCGTGAGCAAGCCCCTCGTTCCTCCCGATCTCGACGACATGCTGGTCTCCAGCGCAATGCTGAGCGACCCCTTCCCGGCCTACGCCCGGCTGCGGCAGGAGGCTCCCATCGCTTGGAGCCCCCGCTGGAACGCATGGATCGTTTCGCGCTATGCCGATGTCGATGTGTCGCTGCGCGACAAGGAGAATCTCTCCAACGAAAATCGCCAGGCGCTCCTGTTCGACGACATGGCTCCCGAGCAGCGCGAGGCGCTCGCGAAGCTGCGACACTATTACGCCCAGAAGGACGTGATCGGCTCCGATCCCCCCGATCACACGCGGATGCGAGGACTGGTCCAGAAGGCGTTCACACCCCGGACCGTGGCCTCGCTCCAGCCCCGGGTGGAGACGCTGGCTCGGGAGATGGTCGAGGCGGCGGTGGCCCAAGGGGAGTTCGATTTCGTGGCCGACGTGGCCCATCCCCTGCCGGTGGTCCTGATCGCGGAGTTGCTCGGAGCTCCGCCGGAGGACCGTCACCTCTTCAAACGCTGGTCATCGGACATCCTCGGATTCCAGGGCTCCGGCCGCACGGCCTTCGCCAGCGCCCTTACCTCCCAGCAGAGCTTGACCGAGCTCTTCACGTACATGACCACGCTGATCGAGGATCGCCGCAAGAACCCGCGCGAGGACCTCATCAGTGTCCTCGCCGCCGCCGAAGAAAACGGCGCGCGACTCAGTCGCGACGAACTGCTCGCCACGTGCAACACATTGCTCACGGCCGGACACGAGACGACGACCAACCTCATCGGAAACCTGCTCCGTGAGCTCCTCGCGGACCCCGCCCACTGGGAAGCCATCCGTGCCCAACCGCGCCTGATTCCGAACGCGATCGAGGAGTCGCTCCGACTCGACGCGCCCAAGCAGCGCAACTTCCGCCGCATCAAGCGGGCGCACTCGTTCGGCGGGGTCGATCTCCCCGCGGACCAGATGATCTTCCAGTTGATCGGTTCGGCCAACCGCGATCCCGACGTCTTCACCAATCCGGACCGCTTCGAGTTGGAGCGGAGCAACGCGCGCGACCACCTGAGCTTCGGCGCCGGCATGCACTTCTGCCTCGGCGCGGGTCTGGCCCGCTCGGAAGCGACTGCCGTGCTCACTCGCTTGATCGAGGCGGCACCGCAGCTGCGCCTCTCCGGACGGCCGAACACATGGCAGGAACGCGCCCAGTTCCGCGGTCCGGGTGCGGTGTGGGTACGGGTGAAGTAGGCCCCGCGCACCCACTTCCTCTCCGTGACGCGGCGCGCGCACCCTCGCGCGCTCGCCGCATCACCGGATCTCGTAGACCTCAACCAAGGCGACGCCCTCCGCGCCGTCCGCTCCCTTGGCTTGCGCCGAGTATGCACCCGGGGAAAGCAGCACCACCATCGCCGCATCCTTCGATCCGGGCGCGAGCGCGAATGCACCCACGCGCTGTCCCGCCTGCGTGACCAGAGGATTGCCCGCCCAGTCGCCGTTGCCATCGATGCGGGTCTGATCCCGATAAAGATCCAGCTGCGGATCCGCCAGCACGCCTCCGACGCCGAACGCGGACAGGCCTGGGCCGACCGCACGGATCAAGACCCGTCGCGGTCCGTCCGCAACGACAAATCCGGCGATCAGGACTTCCGCTCCGGAGCCGGCCACGGCGCGGACCGACATGTTGATCAGGCGCAAGCCCGCGCCCGTCCCGGCCGCCACCGTCGCGTCATACACCTCGGCTAGCGCCACACCGGAGGCGCCGGAGGAGCCGGAGATGCGCGCCGTGAACTGGCCAGAGCCCAGCGACGTCACCAGCGCCGCGTCGCGACTCGTCTGGTCAGCGAGCGCGAAGGCCCCCACGCGCGCTCCGGTGGACGAGACCGTCGCGGAGCCCTCCCAGTTGTCGTTGACCGCAATCGTCAGTCCTCCGCCGTCAGCTAGAACCAAGGCCGGATCAGCCAGCACTCCGGCGACGCCAAATTGAGTCAGGCCCGGACCAATGCCGCGCACGAGCAGCTGTTTGGGAGACGCGCCGGCTGGCCCGGCCACGACGAAACCGGTGATCAAGGATCTCTCGCCGCTCGCGGCAACGGTGCGCACCGACAAGTTAACCAAACGCCCGGTGCCATGGTTGTCACCGAGCCCCGCTGGCTCGTCCAAGCCATTTACCGCGCGCCCGGTTCGCCGGACGTTGTGGCGATGCTGCGGCCAGGGAGCATCACTGCCGGAGGCCGCGCGCAGACCCACGTCGAAGGCGTAGACCCGCCCATCATTGCTACCAATGTAGAGACGGCCGCCGGCCAACAACGGCGACGAACGGAACCAGTTCGAAGCCGCGTAGGTGCGACGCAACGTGCCATCCCCATTGACGTGATGCACCCGACGGTCGTACGCGCCGATGAAGATTGATCCGTCCTCCGCCACCGCCGGCGAAGAGGCGCGCACCTCCTCACCGATGAAGTAGGTCCAGCGCGTCTGGCCAGTTGCCATGTCGAGCGCATACAGACGCTTGTCGTAACTGGCGAAATAGGCGGTGCCGTTGGCCAGCGCCAGCGACGAGGTGACAAATCCGCCCGCCGAGACGCGCCAACGCTGCGCCCCCTGCGACGTCAGCGAGTAGACCGTGCCACTCAAGGACGCGATGTAGAGATTACCCGACACATCCAGCGAAGGAGAGGTATAGATCTGGTTATCCGCCAGAAACCGCCACCGGCGCGCTCCCGCGGGTGTCACCGCATGCAGGGCGGAGTCGCCACCGGCCACATAGATCGTGCCGTCGGCGCCGATGGACGCTGGCGCGTAGCTCGCCTCGGTCCCCATGTCGTAGCGCCACAGCACGGCCCCAGTCTCCGGAGCGAGTGCTACCAACTGCGCCTGCGCATTGCCCGTGGAAGAACCGCGATCGGCGCGGATGTAGAGCGTGCCATCACCGCCGATTGCCGGCGCGTTCGCGATCGGACCGCCGATCGGGGTCACCCACTTCACCGAGGCCGAGTCGCCACGATCCTCCAAGGCATAGAGCGAGCCGTTCGAGGCGCCGAAGTAGACGACGCCGTTCGGATCCACCGCCGCCACGCCGGTATCGATGATCGCCGTGGGCGAGATCGTGTACTTCCAGCGCACCAACCCGGTGCCGGTATCGATCGCGTAGAAACTGCTGTCATTGGATCCGATGTAGAGCGTGCCGTTGCCTCCAACCACGGCGGAGCTTGTGACACTGTTCTCGGTGCGCGCCATCCAGGCGGCGTCGGAAATCGTGAAGGTGAACTCGCCATTCAGCTCGATTGATCCCACGGAGGCGGAGTCCACCGCAATCGAGTAGGTGCGCCCCGCGACGGCATCGAAGCTCGCGATCGCACTCTTCGTCTCAGCATCGGGCAAGGGGCTCACATCCGAAGCCACGGCCGTCAGGGCCCCGAGGGAGTCCCCCGTGTACACCGCCACGATCGGACTCAGCTGGGCGCTTCCTGCCGTGGCATGGTAGCGCGCCGAGGACGGCGCAGTCCACCGATACCACAGCGAGCGCCGCGCTGGGAGCCCGGCGTGCGCCGGCTCACCCGATTGCGTGGAGGCCTTGGAGTTGGTCGCCGTGACGATGGGATTCTGCTGCGTCAGCACGGCGGCGTTGACGAAGTTGTCGTTGGCGGGAATCGAACCCAGATTCAAAAGGACCAGCCCTGCGGCAGTGCCCTTCCCGCCCACCGCGATCTGATACGACGTCCCCGCCTGAGCGGAGAAGGTCACCGAACTTGTTTCCGTCCCATTCGCTCGATTGTCGTTGGCCTCGACGAGCGAGAGCTCCGAAAGCGAGGTGCCGCGATAGACGGCCAGCACCGTATCGAATCCGCTCCCCTGCGTGTCGATGTTGACCGTGCTGCTGGTGCTCGCGGTCCAGGTCCACCACAGCGTCGCCCCTCCTCCCCCGGCATGCGCGGGCTCGGACGCTTCAATCGTTGCACCCTGAGAGGCCGAGCGCACCTGGATGAGTTCACCCTGCAGACGCGCGCGCTCGCCGAAGTGATCGTTGAACGGCCGGGTCTCCGTGCTGGCGAGCGCCCGCTGGAGATTCAGGCGGCCGCCGGTAGCTACCTTGCCGACGTACTTTGGGATGGGATCGACGGAACGCAGGAGCCGATTGATCGTCTGACGGTAGGTTTCGCCAGGAAAACGGGCTCGAAGCAGGGCCGCCGCACCCGCGACATGGGGAGCCGCCATCGACGTGCCCGTGCGCTGGATGTAGGCGGAATCGGACGTCGAGGCGAGCGACAGAATTTCCGATCCGGGTGCAAAGAGATCAACCGCGCCGGAACCGACATTCGAGCTGGTCGCAACATCCTCCAGGCGCGTGGAGTTGCCTACGGCGATGATGTTGTCGACCGGATAAGTCGCCGGAAACGTGCGGGCGACGTCGAGATTGAGGCCGTCGTTGCCGGAAGCCGCCACGAAGATGATCCCCGCATCGCGCGCCCGCTGAATGGCCGCGACCTCGGTCTGCGAGGGGCTCTCGCCCGTGCTCAGCGCGCCGTAGCTCGCGTTGATGACCTGGGCGCCCTGCGCAATCGAGTAGTCAATGCACTCGGCGGCATCGGAAACCGAGCCGCGTCCATCCGTGCCGAGGAACTTGAGGGCCATGATCCGGACTTTCCAAGCGACACCGGCGACACCGACTCCGTTGTTGCCGACCGCTCCAATGGTGCCCGCGACGTGGGTCCCGTGGCCATTGTCGTCGGCCGGGTTGCCCGCCGCCACCGAAGAGCGGCTCACGACGGCATTGATGCCGTTGACGTCATCGATGTAGCCGTTCCCGTCGTCATCCCGGCCGTTACCCGCGATCTCGCCGCGATTCGACCAGAGATTGTCCACGATGTCTTCGTGCGTGACGCGCAGACCCGAGTCGATGACCGCGACGGTGACCGCAGACGCGTCAGTCGTCGTATCCCACGCCTCCGGGGCATCGATGTCGGCGTCGGGCGTGCCGCCCGACTGGCCGGAGTTGTTGAGCGACCACTGCTCCGCGTAGCGGGAATCGTTGGGCACCGCCTGCACGCCGCGGATGTAGTCGGGCTCGACGAACTCATAGAGCCCGCTCTCGCGCAACCGAGCGATGGCCTCGGGGATGGACGCCACGGACTCCACCTCGAGCACCTGCTGGCGCGTCAGGCGCCGAAAACTCCGTCGTCCCTTCACTCCCGCGCGCGCCTCCGCGCGCGCGAACGCCGCCTCCTGATCCACGCCCGCCACGCTGGCCAACGCCCGCCGCTTCACGAGTACCCGGCCTTGCCGGTATCCCCGCTCGATCTCCTGCGCCGAGAAAGAGGGCTGCTGGGTCGACGGGACCAGCGCTGCACTGAGTTGCACCTCTGCAGCGAAGCACGTCAGGAGGGCGGCAAGGGTCCAGATCAGACGTCGAAAGCAAGGCATGAGCAAGGGCGGGGCTGCAACCGAGTAACGACACCGCAACTGGCGTTGCGATCCCTAATTTCCGCGGCGGCGGCAGGTGCGGGAGCGGCCAACACGGCGCAAAATGCATCGCTCCGCACCCGACTCGCCGCCAACGTTTTCCCATGGCCCACGCTCCCACGGTTTCGTCCCGCACCCGCGCTCGACTCGACTCCGCCGCCCGCACGGCCGCCCGCCGCGCCTATGCCCCCTATTCCGGCTTCGCGGTCGGAGCCGCGGTCCTGGCCGGCTCCGGGAAAGTGTACGCCGGCGCCAATGTCGAAAACGCGTCCTACGGCTTGTGCAACTGCGCCGAGCGCACGGCGATCTTCCACGCCATCGCGCAGGGCGAGTCGCAGATCGTCGCGGTGGCAGTCTACACGCCCACGCCCACGCCCACCCTGCCCTGCGGCGCCTGCCGCCAAGTCATCCGCGAATTCGGCCCCTACGCTACGATCCGTTCGACCTGCAAGGGATCGGGACACGTCGAAACGTCACTGGACGCCCTCCTCCCCGCTGCCTTCGGCCCCGAGGATCTGGGGCGCCCACCCGCCGCCCGCCGAGTCACTCGCCGCTGAAGAAGCCCCGTACCTCGCCCAACACGTGGACCACCGGCACCTCACGCTCGGAGCGCTCTCCGAGGTCGCGCACCTTCACGACGCCTTTCGCCAGCTCGTCCGTTCCGTAGATTAACGCCAGCCGCGCACCGCTCTCCGCCGCGGCCTTGAACTGCTTTCCAAAGGCCATTTCCCGCATCGGATACTCCACGCGGTAGCCCGCGGACCGCAGCGCATGGATGTCACCAAACGCCGCCCGGCGCTCTGCCGGCCCGCCGATCACCACATAGACATCCGGGGCCTGCACCAGCGTCGGCATCAACCCGCGCTGCTCCAACAAGAGCGCAAAGGTCATGTCCCCAATCGCGAACCCGACCGCCGGCATCTCCGCGTAACCGAGCTTCCCGACCAGGTCATCGTACCGGCCGCCCCCAGCAAGGGCCCGTAATTCGCCCTTGCGGTCAAACGCCTCGAACACGAAGCCCGTGTAGTAGGCCAAGCCACGCACAACGCCGAGATCGACTTCCACGAAGCGGGACAGCCCCATCGCGTCCAGATTCCCCAGCAGCCGACGCCAATCCTCCAGACGCGCGGCGATGCGCTCCGAGGCGAGGGACGCCACCGCCGCTTCCAAGGCCGGCAGGGATCGGATCGCCAGAAACGCCAAAATTCGCGCTCTGCGCTCCTCATCGAGAGGACCAAATTGCGCGGCATCCTCCTTGAACGCTTCGTCGCCAAGTTTTTCGTACCGATCCACGGCCGTCAGCAGGCTCCGGCTCCGCGCATCGTCGAAACCCAGCGCTTCCAAGAAATAAAACCAGAGATTCCGATCGCTCAATCGGATGAAGAAATCCTCCGCCGTGAGCCCGAAACCGCAAAGACACTGCGTCAGGAGCGCGATCAGCTCTGTCTCCGCTTCGATGCCGGGTTCGCCAAAGATGTCGGCATTAAACTGGAAAAAGCAGCGCCCACGGCCCTTCTGCATGCGCTCGTAACGATAGAATTCAGCGATGCTGAACCACTTGATCGGACGCTTCAGCGCGCTGGCCTTCTCCCCCACCAGCCGGCACACCGTCGGGGTCATCTCCGGGCGCAGCGCCACCTCCCGACCACCCTTGTCGGTGAAACTGAAGAGCTGGGCCTCGATCTCGTTGCCTGACTTAGTCTTGTACAGATCCAACGGTTCCAGCACCGGGGCGTCGTATTCCGCGAATCCGAACGCGGTCGCCGTCTGACGCCAAAGCCGGAAGAGGTGATTCCGGCGCGCCATCGCGTCGGGATAGAACTCGCGAAATCCAGGAAGCGTCTGAAACGAGGCCATGCGTCTGACGAATTGACAGAGGCAGCGGGCCGGGGGCGACACAAAAACCAGCGCTCTGGCGCGCGCCGAGGCCAAAAAAACACCCGGCCTTGACCGGGTGAAAACAGACGGACGAAGAGCGAACGCCTTACGGCAGCGCCTGAACGTCGAGCTTCTTGAGGAGCTGCTTAAGGATCTTGCCGGACTTGAACTTCACCACGGCACGCTCCGGGATCACCACCTCAGTCTCGGGCTTGTTGGGGTTACGGCCGATTCGAGCCTTGCGGCGCTGAACCTCGAGCACTCCGAAGTTACGCAACTCCACATTCCGACCCTCCGCGAGGGCGCGCATGACGATGTCCAACGTCATCTGCACGGTGTGAACGATCTCCTTCTGCGGGAAGCCCGTCTTCTCATAGATCTCGAGAACGATTTCCCGCTTGGTCAAGTTGGTCAGATTGTTGGTCATGGGAGGTATCCGTGAGAGTTGTCCGGTTGGAAACCCAGACAGGGTTATTGATTTGTCGTTCTACTGATTCGTCAACCCGTAACGGCCATTTCCGCCAGAAATGAAGCCGAAACGACCGGTAAAGTGTATCAGTACAATAATCTTATGAGATACCAATTGCCGAACGAGGTTCCCTTTTCAGCCGATCCACGGTCAACCGCCGAGCAGAGCCAGCTAGGGTCTATTGCCTACGAGGACCTGCCGTTCAGACGAAACGATACCCCAGGTTGAAGATGCAGACCACCCCGCGCACGGAAGCTTTGCTGCCGCTGCGACCAAGGCTCCCTCGATGGCACGCCCCACCCACGCGGTAGGCATCGTTCAGCTACCGGCTCCGTGGACGTCCGGCGACGCGGACCCACATCCAAACCACTCCCGACGCCAGCACCGTGCCGAGGAAGGCAACGCTCGCCGTCGCAAATGACTCGCTCGCCGCCACGGCGTAGATCGCGGACACTACCCCATTCGGCAGGAGGGTCAGCGCCACGATTCGACGCAGCGGCACGCCGGCCGCCGCGGCAACAATCACGGAGGTCTCTGCGAGCACCGGTACGCTGCGCAGACAAGCCAAGGTCCAACCAAGGCGCGTCTGCAGCGCACTCCGCAGACGCTCCAGCTCGGCGTCGGGCATGAACCGAGGCGCGATCCGCCCCACCGCAAAGCGTCCGAACCACGCGGCAAAGACCA
>CAIOYO010000162.1 GCA_903862595.1 uncultured Opitutaceae bacterium
CTGGCCGATGAGGGCGCAGCCGAGATCGCGCACGAGGTCGTGGTAGCGCGCGAGGGAAAGGTCGGTGCGGAAGCCCGGGATCGCCTCGAGCTTGTCGAGCGTCCCGCCGGAGTGACCGAGGCCGCGGCCGCTGATCATCGGCACGGGCACGCCGCAGGCGGCGACGAGGGGGGCGAGGAGGAGGGAGACCTTGTCGCCGACGCCACCGGTGGAGTGCTTGTCGACCTTGATGCCCGGGATGTCGGAGAGATCGGCGACCGTGCCCGAGCGCATCATCGCGTCCGTCAACTCGGCCGTCTCCTCCGGCGTCATCCCGCGGAGGAAGATGGCCATGAGCAGGGCCGACAGTTGGTAATCGGCCCACGACTGGTCAACGGCGCCGCGGACGAATGCGTCGATCTCCGCGCGGGTGAGCCGGTGACCGTCGCGCTTGCGGGCGATGATGTGCTGGGGAAACAGGGACGGGGCGCTCATCCGGGCTCCATGCAGACCCGGCTGGCCCGAGGTCTCAAGTCCGGAAGAGTACGCTCTCCTGCTTGAACAGCCGGGTCGCGACGGCCAGCGCGATCGCGGCGTAGACGCAGGACGACCCGAAGATCACGGCGAGGTGGACGGGGTTGAAGGTGCCCGAGACCAGTTCTTTCGAGACCAGCGAGACATTGAGGATCGGGATGAGGCAGAGACGCAGGTTGAGCTCGATGCCCGGAAGCATGGCGGCGACGGCCGGCATGATGACGACCATGATCATCGGCCCGGCGTAGCTCTGGGCTTCCTTGTAGGTGCGGGCGAAGATCGAGACCGCGAGCAGGACGGCGGCGAACAGGATCGCCACCGGCACGACCATCCCGAGCGAGACGAGGAAGCCAAGGGGGTTGATCTGCGGCATCACGCCAGCGGCCGCGCTGGCGCCGGCGGTCGTGGCCGCTCCCTTCACCATGCCGCCGATCAGCCAGCCGGACAACGGAAGCGTGATCATCGTCGAGAGTCCGGCGAACACGACCGTGCTGAGCGCCGAGGTTAGCACGACGAAGAACTTCCCGTAGACGATGGCGGATCGCGGAACCGGGCTGGCGAGCAGGGTCTCAAGCGTACCGCGCTCTTTCTCGCCGGCGGTCAGGTCCATCGCCGGGTACATCGCACCCGTGAAGCAGAGCAGCACGATCACGTAGGGGATGATGCCTCCGAACATCGCGCCGCCGACCTTCTCGGGCGGAGCGACGTTCTGGCGGTTGATGTCGTAGGGCCGGGCCAACGCCGGGGGCAGTCCGCGGGCGGACAGCGTGGCTTGCACCGCCTTCTCTCGGTAATCGCGGAAGAAGCGGTCGAGCTCGCTCGCCGCGATGCCCGACTTCAGGTCGCCGTCGTAGTGGTAGATGCGCACGTCGGAACGCCGGCTCTCCGTCACCGCCACGTCGAAGTCGTCGGCCAGCTCCACCGCCGCGCGGAGAGTCTTTCCGGAGATCGCCGCGCGGTAACCGGGATCCGGCGGCACGATCTTGAGCTTGGGATTCGCCGCCAGCGCGGCCTTCACCGCTGGAGACTGGGCGGCGCCGAGGATCATCACCGACGAAGCCTCGGCCTTCGCCTGGGTCACCAGCTTCACCGTTACGACGGCGAACCCCAGCATCAGGAGCGGGATCGCGACGGTTGGGATCACGAACATCGAGATGAGGGTGCGGCGGTCACGCAGGGCCTCCCGCAGTTCCTTGGTGTACACCGTCAGGGTGTGGCGGACGAACGGGCTCATGCAGCTTCCTCCTTCTCAGCGCCGGTGAGGGTGACGAACACATCCTCGAGATCCGCCTTCCCCGCACGCTCCCGCAGCTCGGCCACGGTGCCCTCCGCGAGCAGGCGTCCGCCGTGGATGATGCCGACTCGATCGCAGAGGCGCTCCACCTCGGGCATCACGTGCGTTGAGTAGATGACGGTCTTGCCGCGGTCGCGGCAGTCGCGGACGAAGCGCAGGATCGCGCGTGCCGCCATCACGTCGAGGCCGAGCGTGGGTTCATCGAGGATGATGACCGACGGGTCGTGGATGAGGGTGCGTGCGATCGAGGTCTTCTGCTTCATGCCGGTCGAGAACGTCCCGACCCGCCGGTCGAGAAAGTCGGTCATGCCTAGCCCACGAGCCAGGGTGTCCGTGCGGGCGGCGATGGCGGCCGCGTCCATGCCCTGCAGGGCGCCGAAGTACGCCAGCGTCTCGCGCGCGGTCAGGCGGGCGTAGAGTGCGGTCGAAGCGGCGAGGAAGCCCACGTGCGCACGCACGGCGTCGGGAGCGTCGGTCACCGAGTATCCGGCGACCGTGGCGGAGCCGCTGGTCGGGCGCAGGAGCGTGGCGAGGAGGCGCATGACGGTGGTCTTGCCCGCGCCGTTCGCGCCGAGGAGTCCGTAGATCTGCCCGGGCTGACAGGAGAAGGAGACGGCGTCGACGGCCCGGATCTGCCCGCGTTTTCGGTCTTTGAAGACCTTGGTCAGCGAGTGGACGGAGATCATCTTGAGATTCCAGATACACACGTCGCCTACCGAGTCGAGTCGCGAGCGCTGCGGCCCCCTTGAGATTCGGCCGCCACGAGGCACGCAGGTGCGGAGCCGAGAAGGCGTTGACCGCGGGCCGCCGAACCCGGCTTGCCGTGCGCCGGGAGCCGAGGGTCGCTCGGCCCACCTCATTCCGCTGCGCCTCGGCCCGCAGGACCGGACGACGGCCGGTTCACGCTTCCCGCCGTGCCGGGATTCGGTCAGACTGTCCGGCATGAAACCGGACGTCGTCGTGGTGGGAAGCTATGTTCAGGATCTGACGTGGGATTGCGCGGCGTTTCCGCGGCCCGGGGAGACGGTGATCGGCACGTTCCGGACCGGCCCCGGCGGCAAGGGGTCGAACCAGGCGGTGGCGGCGGGTCGGGCGGGGGCGCGGACGCTGTTCATCGGTGCGGTCGGGTGCGATGCGTTCGCCGGCGAGGCGAAGCGGTATTACGAGGACAACGGGATCGCGGCGCGCTGGGTGGAGAAGCGCAACCGGGCCACCGGGACTGCGGCGATCCTCGTCTCCGAATCCGGCCAGAATGAAATCATCGTCGCGCTCGGGGCGAACGCGGCGCTGGCGTGCGCGGACCTCGATCGCAAGGCCATCGCCGGCGCGAAGCTCCTGGTCGTGCAACTTGAGTCGAACCTCGCCACCACCGCCGCGGCGTTGTGCCTCGCACAGAAGTCGGGGGTGAAGACCCTGCTTAACCCGGCGCCGATGCGGCGCGACTTCGATGTACGCATGCTGCGGCACGTCGACATCCTTGTGCCGAACGAGACGGAGTTCGCGGCCTTGGTGAACCGCCTGCGGGTCGATGGACGGACCGACTTTTCCGAGACGGAGCTCACGGCGCTCACGCCGGCTGAAATCCACCGGCTTTGCCGCGGACTCGGCGTGGAGACGGTGATCGTGACCCTCGGGCATCGCGGTTGCCTCGTGTCGCAGCCCGGCGGGGTGGCAATGGTCCCCGCGCACCGCGTGGAGGTCGTGGACACCACCGGAGCGGGCGACGCCTTCGTGGGCGGTTTCGCGGCGGGCTGGGTGCGTAGCGGTGGCGACGTCGCGGCCGCGGCGGCGCATGGCAATGCCGTGGCGGCGCTGTCCGTCACGAAGCCTGGCACCGCGCCCTCGATGCCCTGGGCCCGCGAGGTCGCCGCGTTCCTCAAGACGACCGCGTCGGGGCAACCCAGC
>CAIOYO010000163.1 GCA_903862595.1 uncultured Opitutaceae bacterium
AGATTTGGTTTGTCGTCTTCGCCACGGATTCGGACTGCCGGTGACACGTCAGGGCTTCGGGTACTGGCTTGGCCTGCTCGCCGTCGTCTTCGCCACGGATTCGGACTGCCGGTGACACAGCGGGATCATGGCCTTGGAGAGCTTGGTCATGCGGTCGTCTTCGCCACGGATTCGGACTGCCGGTGAAACGCGGTCTAGCCGATCGGCATGCGCGGCGTGTGGACGGGACCGGAGCGCGGCGTGGCCTAGAGTGAAGGCGAGAGCGGGATGGCGGCGGTCAGGACCTCGGGCGCGTCGGCGGTGATGAGTACGTTCTCCTCAAGGCGCACGCCGCCCAGCGGCAGCAGCGGATCCACCCGATCCCAGCGGACGCAGTCCGCGTAGCGCTCCCGCCGTCGGGGATCCTCCAGCAGCGCCGGGATGAAATAGATCCCCGGCTCCACCGTGATCACGTAGCCCTCGGCGAGCGGCAGGTCGCAGCGGAGTGTCCGGAGCGCCGGGCGCGGGTCGGCGGTGCGTCCGGGGAGCGTCCCGCTCGCGTCGCGGACGCCGAGGCCGACGAGATGCCCGAGCCCATGGGGAAAGAACAATGTGTGGGCCTCCCGGTTGACCAAGTCCGCCGGGGCGCCGCGCATCAGCCCAAGGTCGACGAGCCCGGCGCAGATGTCTTCGGCGGCCGCGAGATGGATCTCGCGCCACTCGCGGCCCGGCCGGCAGCGGGCGATGGCCTGGTGCAGCACGGAAGCCACGAGCGCATGGAGCTCGCGCTGGAACGGACTGGGCGGTCCGCCGACCACGTAGGTGCGCGTGACATCGCAGACGTAGCGGTCCACGCGGGCGCCCGCATCGACGAGGACGAAGTCGCCTTCGCGCAGGACCCGTTCCGATGGGGCAAAGTGGAGCACGGCGGCGTTGCTGCCCGCGCCGATGATAGTGCCGTAGCCGGTGCCGCTGCCGCCGGCGCGCTGGAATTCAGCTTCGAGCTCGATCTGGATCGCGCGCTCGGTGACCCCCGGTCGCAGCAGCGCGGGCAGGCGCGCGTAACCGGCGGTCGTGCAGGCGGCCGCTTCCCGCAGTCGGCGTAGTTCGTCGGCGTCCTTGGGTCGTCGCGCGTGACGCAGGTGCTCGCGGGCGTTCGTGGTTCGGACATCCATCGGCTGGTCGGGCGGCCGTGCGCCCAGGTGGACGACCGGTCGACCGGCGCGGGCGGCGAGCCAACCTTGAAGGTGCAGGAGGAGCGTGCCCGCCGCCTGCGTGCGGCCCTCCCAGACGCGCTCGCTCTCGGTCAGGGCGGGGACGAACGTTTCCCACGCATCGCCGTCTGGAGCCTGGGGATCGAACGCCACCAGTCCCCGCTCACCTTCGCTCCCGGCCAGATAAGCGTACTCCGTGTGGGAGAAAAAAGGATACGTCTGGTCGGTGTTCTCAGGGAGCGGAATGGCCGTCCCGGCGTGCACCAGCAGCACGGCGTCACCGAGCACGGGGCGGAGAGCGGCCGCGACCCGCTGGCGGCGGGCGCGGAGCATTGAATCATCGGGCGGCAGCATGCGGGCCCGAGGGTGTGGGAGTGGCCGAAGTGCGGCAAGCGTGGCCGCAGTTCAGGCGGCCTAGGCGGTATGCTTGCGCCGTGGTAGGACCACGACCGGGCACGGGGCCGACTTCAGCACGCCATGAGCGGTGCTGCCGACGAGGAAGTCGTAGAAGGCGGTGTGGCCATGCGACCCCATCACGATGAAGTCCGCCTTCTGTTCGTCGGCAGTCTTGAGGATGTGAGGAATCGGTGCGCCGGTCACGAGTGACGTCTCAACCGCGAGCCCGCCGGTGGCGAGGCGATCGCGCAGACGCTCGAGGTTCTTCGCTGCGGCCTTCTCGCTCATCACGAGGATCTCCTGCAGGTTGTCGATGCCGACACCGTAGTCGACGGTCACGATGGGCGGTTGCACCACGTGGAGCAGAACAACGCGGCCTTGGTGCACGCGCGCCAAGGCTGCGGCAGTGTCGGCGACCTGATCGCTCGGGGCCGAGAAATCGACCGGGGCTAGGATCGTTTTCATGCGCAGACCCTAAGCGAATCACCCCACGCCGACGATGATGAAGTCATACTCGAGGCCATCGGTTTTGTAATCGGGCGCCAGTGGACCGTTCCGCGGCCCGGTCTCCGGGTGAAAATGACGCTTGCCAGCGAGCGACGCTTGGGCCTCTCTGACCCTCTCTTGTTTCGGGCCGTAGCGTAGCCTGGTAGCGCGCTTGCATGGGGTGCAAGAGGTCGCGAGTTCGAATCTCGCCGGCCCGACCATTTTCCGCAGCGGATTTGCTTTTGCGTCGATCCTGCTAGCGTGGACAAACTTCGGGTGCCGTCGGTGCCGTGAACGGTGAGGGCTGTCCGTGAAAGTCCGGGGTGCAGGGAAACTCTTGGAGTGGGGTGTGGAACACCGCCGTGGCGGCCCCGGAGATCGGCGGGACGATCCAGTCCCACCGTGCCGACACCGCGCGGCCCAGTTCTTTTTCCCGGGCGAGGAAGCGCATGAACTCGTCGGAGGCGGTGTGGTGATCGACCAGCTTCACGCCGTCGGCGGCGTAGGAATGGAGGACGGCCTCGTTTAATTCGATCAGGGCGCGGTCCTTCCAGAGGCTGCGCGGATCGGTGGTATCGAGGCCGAGGCGCGTGGCGATGCGGGGCAGTTGGTGGTAGCGGTGCGGGTCCGCGAGGTTGCGTGCGCCGATCTCGGTTCCCATGTACCAGCCGTTGAACGGTGCGGCGGTGAAATCAGTCCCCGCGGCCCGGAACCGCATGCCGCTGATGATGGGGACGGCGTACCAGCGCAGGCCGAGGTCCTCAAACCACGGCAGCCGCGGGTGACGCAGGCGCACTTGGCGCACCGCATCCGAGGGTAAGGGAACCAGCTGAGGTGAGCCATCGGGCCCGGAGAGAATCCAAGGCAGCAGATCGAACGCGCCCGGTTGACGTGGTGGACGCCAGCCGAGGCGACACGCGAAGGCGGTCAGACGTTCGTTGGCGGGATCACCGAGGATGGAGCCGTCGGTTTGACGGTAGCCTGCGTAGCCGCAGAGCTGCGGATTCCAGATGCGCGGAGCGGGACCGCCGCGCTGCGCCGGCGGCGCGAAGACCGTGAGGATGGACCTCACGCTTTCGCCTTCCTGCACGAGCCGCAGATGCTCGCGGAGGCTTTCGGCCATGTCGTCGGGCGAGGACAGTGCGCGGCAGTCGCGCACGACCAGGCTGCGCCAATGCAGACGACCGATGCAGCGGGAGTGGTTGCGCCACGCGATCCGCCCGGCCCAGGTGAGTTCAGCGGAGGTGAGGGGAGCGGGCAGGCCGGCGGCGAGCGCGGCCTCGAATTCCGCCCGCCGCTCCACCGGCAAGGTTCCGCGATGCGCTTCGTCGAGAAAGGCCAGTTCCGTCCCCGGATCGGCCGCCGCCGTGGGGGCGGTGGCAGGGGCGTCGGCGAGCGAGTGAAAGGGACAGGAGGACATCAGCGAAGGCGTGGCTTGGGGCGCGAAGGCGAGGGAGGAGCTTTGGGGCGCGTCCTCTGGGCAGACTTGCGGTTTGTCTCCAACGCCCAGCGTACCGCCGCGAGAGCATGCAGTTCGGTGCTGTCGAGCAGCGGCAGGGCGAAATCGTCCGCCCGCAGCAGGAGTGCGAGTTCCGAGGAGGCGAGGACGATTCCCTGCGCGCCGTGGGCCCGCAGGTTGCGGGCAACGCGGAGAACGAGCGCGCGCGACTCCTCGCGCACGAGTCCGCGGCAGAGCTCGCCGTAAATGATGTGATCCAGCGCGGCGAAGTCAGCCGGATCCGGGAGCAGCACGGTGACGGGGAGTCGGCGCCCGCTTCCGCCGTCGGCCGCGCGCTCCAGCAGGAAATCATGCTCCAGCGTGAATCGCGTGCCAATCAGGCCGATCCGATTCATCCGCGCGGCCCGCGCTTCCGCGAGCACCGCGTCGCCGAGGTGCAGCACGGGCACCGCAACGGCGCCGGCGACGGCCTCAAAGACGTAGTGCATCTGGTTCGAGCAGAGCAGCAGTGCCTCTGCGCCCGCCCGCTCCAGTGTCCGCGCCGCCTCCGCCAGCGAGGCGGCCGCATCATTCCAGCGGTTGGCCTTCACTTGCGCATCCAAGGTCTGGAACTCCAAGCTGTTCACGATCATCGGGGCCGAGTGCAGGCTGCCAAAGCGGTTGCGCACCTCCTCGTTGATGAGGCGGTAGTACAGCGCGGTGGATTCCCAGCCGATGCCACCGATGAGCCCAAGGGTCTTCATGGCCAGTCAGGAAAGGAGATCGGAACCGTCCGCGGCGCAACCCCGCGACGGTCTCGTCGCGCTCTCGCAAGGATTCGGCGGCTGGAGTCACCGGATATCACCAGCCGCGATGGCTGCGATAACTTCGGCCACCACGCACCCCGGGCGGGAGGTCACCCCGTTGCGCAGGCCATGTGCAGCAGGCGAAGATCGCGCATGCAAAACCCCAACCCCCCGGAGCCGTCCTTCGAAGTGCCGGATGGCGCCCTTGAAGCCCGCATTCGGACGATCGGTGCCGACGTGTTCGCCGCGATGGCCGCCTGTCCTCCGCCGTCGCTCTTTTCCAAGAAGGGCGCCTTCGCGAAGATCATGGAATGGTCGTTGGCGGACCCCGCCTTCAAGACGCAGCTGGTTCGTTTCATCGACGTCCTGCCCGCGCTCAAGACGAATGCGGAGTTCGTCCGCCATCTCCAAGAGTACCTCGGCGACCAGGCCGTCGCACTTTGAAGCCTTTGCGTTCGCGAACGACTCGGACTACGCGCTGACCGGAGGATTCTGCTCGCGCAGCCCGCGGGCGCTGGCGCGCGCGAGGGACGAGTTCCTTGTCGGCAACCTTTACCTCAACCGCGGTTGCACGGGCGCGATCGTGCAACGCCATCCATTCGGCGGCTTTCGCATGAGTGGGGGCGGCACGAAAGCCGGCGGGCCGGAGTACCTCGAAAACTTCCTCTTCCCGCGCGTGATCGCCGAGAACACCCTGCGGCGGGGATTCACACCGCCCGAGGAGTGAACCCGGATGAGCCGCAGTCGGGCGCGCGTGCGGGCCGTGGCGCAGAAGGTCGCTTGCGCCGACGGCCCTGACTGCGACAGCGTTGCCTAATGCAGTCCGGCCAAGGAGGCAATAAGCAGGGGGCGGGGCGGGTGCGAGCGGCGTACCCGCTCGCGCTCGCGGCCGCGATCGTCTTCGCCTCCAGCCAGAGTCAGGTGCCCGGGGTGGGCGCTCCGGGAGGCGACAAAGTGGTGCACTTCGTCGCGTTCGGATTCCTAGCGACGCTGACGGTGCGGCTCCTCCCGCCGTCGCGGGCCTGGCTCGCGGTGCTGGCTGTTTCGCTCTTTGGCGCCACCGATGAATGGCATCAGAGCTTCACGCCGGGCCGCATGATGGATTGGGTGGACTGGGTTGCGGACACGGCTGGCGCCCTCGTGGCGGCGGTGGCCTACACGCGCTGGGCGGCCTATCGACGC
>CAIOYO010000164.1 GCA_903862595.1 uncultured Opitutaceae bacterium
CACGATGAGCGAGGAGGAGATGCTCGACACGAGATCGCGCTCGTCGATGTTGAACCAGTCGACGGACACCTCGAGGCCCTTGAGCTTGCCCATGGGCGACCAGACCACACCGGCGGTCCAGTTGCGCGACTGGGAGGGGCTCAGGTTCGCGTTCGAGCCGGAGGACGAACGGTACTGGCGGGAACCCGTGGTGGTGCCCAGTGCCTGACCGGTCGTGCTGTAACGGAAGATATTGATGCCGGACGTGAAGCCCTGCGAGACCGGACCCGTGAGGTCGAACAGCGTCGGAGCGCTGAAGGATTCGGAGTACGTGCCGCGGACGGCGAACTCGTCATTGAACGGCAGCCAGCGGAGGCTGTACTTCGGCACGAACGGATCGTCCGTCTTGTTGTACAGTTCCTTACGAGCGGCGACCGAAAGATCGAGCACCTTGAAGCCCGGGCGGGAGTTGGCCTTGTCGAAGATCGGCACGCGGACCTCAGCGAAGAAGCCGTCGGTGCTGGAGCTCGCGGAGTACGGCTGACGCGGGGTGGCCTGGAGCCAGCCGCCGGTGCGGTCGTAGCGATCATTGACGAACGACAGCGACTCACGGCGCGTGTCGGCACCGATGGCCGCGGAGACCGGGCCGCCGGGGATCTCGAAGAGCTCGCCCGTGATGCGGGTATCGAAGCCGATCAGCTCGCTGGCGTAGTCACGGAAGCTGGTGCCGAGGAAGCCCTCGATCACGCCCGGAGACTGCCGGCGCGCGAACGGATTGTAGGTACCGTTGAGCGTCGCCGCGGAGTAGGCAGCGGCATCGATCAGGTTGTCGTTACGGAAATTGCTGACCGTACGATTGAAGTTGGCGGCCGCCTCGTAGTTCCAGGTGCCGACCAGCGGACCCTTGACCCCGACGACGCCACGCGTCGCGACGGTCTCGTTCGCGTAGATACGCGGACGGGTGACGAAGCGATTGCGGGCGGTGACGGTGCCATTGAAGGGATTGGAGGGCGTGGCACCGAGGACGTTGCCGGAGACCGGCTGGGCGTTCAGCACGGACTCCGAACCCGTCACCGAGTAGATGAAGTCACCGAAGAGCGTCGTCTTGTCGGTGAGGCGGTGGTCGATCGCGGCGACCACGCTGCGGCGGGAAGCCTTGATCAGCATCGTCGGGTAGGCCGCGAGATCGAAGAACTGCTGGGCACCGGTCTGGTCGAGCGGACCCTGGTAGATACCCTGCGCCACGGCCTGTTCAGGCGTGAGGTCGAGGTTCTGCGGCGGAGCATTGAGGCTCGGATTCAGGTAGTACCAGACGGTCCCGATGTTCACGACACCGGCGTACGTCGGGGTACGGAAGATGCCCTTGGCCCAGGGACGCTCGTTTTGGATGAGCGGATCACTCTTCTTCCACTCGGTGGAGATGGTGACCTGGGTCTTGTCCGTGCCGGCACCGAACACGCCGAAATAGCTGCGCTCGGAATAGTTGCCGTCATTCGGGCTGAAGCCGTAGCGGCCGCCGACCTCGGCGCCGCGATAGTTGGTCTTCAGGATGACGTTCACTACGCCCGACACGGCGTCAGAGCCGTACGTCGCGGACGCACCGTCGGAGAGAATCTCGAGGCGCTCAACGGCGGAGATCGGGATGAGGCTGACGTCGACGAAGTTGGCACCGCCGCTCGCCGTCACCGGCGAGACCGCAGCACGACGACCGTTGATCAGCACCAGCGTCGCGCGATTGCGCAGCGAGACCGCCGAGCCACCGTTCGAGGAACCGGAGGAAATGTTGCCGTTGTCGGAACCAATGTTGTTCGCGCCGTAGAAGAACGGTTCGGTCTTCTTCAGGACCTGCAGGAGGTCATTGGAGACGCCGGAGTTCTTGATGTCGACGGACGTGATGACGGACACCGGGATCGCCGGTGTGTCGGCCGCCATCGGAATGAGCGAACCGGTGACGACGAACTTCTCGAGCTTCACCTCTTCGTCTTCTTTTTTGGAAGAGGAATTGGCCGACGTGGTTTGAGCGTATGCGCTCGTCGAAGCCAGCACTCCCAACCCCAGGGCAAGGGTAAAGGAGGTACGAGCCTTCGTGCGGAGACGATGGATCATGGTGGTGTGGTTGTGGTTTGGTGTGTGCGTGACCGAATAATCACTCGTGACACGCAAGTGTTGAACACTCGCCACCAAACCGTAGCTCGCCCCGCGCCGCGAGCGAAATCCCCCATGATAAAAACTAATCAGTAGCTAATGCTACTCAGTATCTTTAGGCAGGCCGAGGTACTGGTCGACGATCCACTTCGTCTTTTCCAAGACCACTTGGTTCGAGCCGTCATTCCACGCAAAGAACGTCTCGTACACGAACGAAGGTGTCAGGTACACGAGCACGAGGGTGACGAAGGCGACGCGACCGCTCAGACTCGGCAAGGCCGAGGTCAGGGCGACCACCGCAAAGGGCATCAACAGAGTCACTGGAATCGTGGTCTTCAGTCCCCACGGGTTGAGGTGCCCTAGGTAGACGAAACTCATGCCCAGCAACAAGATGAGGAAACCACCTGCCGCCCACCACGTGAGGCGACCGCGCCACGCCAGACCGGCAAGCACGACCGCGATGAGGACGTACTCCCGGCCCACCGAGATGGCAAAATTGGCGATGTTGTTGTTGACCGAGAGGATGTTGGAAAATCCGTCCTGCAGTGTCTTGCCGGCAAAGAAAGCGAGGGCCTGCAGGCCGACGACCGTGGCAAGGCCGAGTTGCAGGGCGAAGGGAAGGCCTTCCGAGCGCAGCCAGGACCAGCGGTAGCGCTCCTGAAATTGGAGCACCGCGAGAAAGGCCACCGCACCCAAGCCAAAGAGCGCAAACGGGACACCCCCCATCAAGAGCGCCACCAACAGCGCCCACGGAGCGCGGTCCACGGCCCGGACAAAGGGCAGAAACAACGCCAAGCCCACCGCCGCGGCCGCGAGTTGGGAAGGGACCCAATTCCACAGGCTCACCGCGTTCTGCACCTGAAACGGAAAGAACGAATAGAACACGCCATCGTAGTGCGGCCCGATCCTCGGGATCTCGCCGCGCCGAATCCACTCGAGAAAGAATTCGCCGCCTCCCCACATCGGAAGAAGCAGGAGCGTCAGGCTGGCCGCCCGCTCCGAAAGCGGCCGCGGCGCTCCGCGCCACAGTTGCGGCACCGCTCCCAGCATCAGCACCACCGCCCACAGGAGCAGCAGGAGACTGCTAACGCTCACCAAACCCGCCAAGACCTGCGCGGTGGCATCCGGCGCGTAGTCCGGCAAGAACCAGCGCAGCGGCGTCGCCGCCACCACCGCCGGCAGATACGGGAGGTAGTAATAGTTGAGCCGATAGAGGGCCGGGATCGGCGCATCCGGCTCACGCTCATCAAAGAGGAAGCCCGTCGCACGCGGTTCCCAAGGATCTTGATAGAGGGACAACAACACCGAGCGGTGCTTCGCCCAATCGCCGAGAAACGCCTCTCCGTGGTAAAGGCGCGAATGCGAGAGGGCCAAGAACAAGACCAGCGCCAGCAGCGCCCAGCCATTCACCACCACCGGAGCAAACACCCCCGCGTCCCGCATCGCCGGCACGCGTCGCATGGCCGTCCATAGACCCGCGGCCAAGGCCACGAGCCCACCGATCTTCCACGCCACGCTCACCGGCAAGGTCACCATGTACAGGGCCACCAGCCCCGCCACCACGCCGAGCAGCCATTGGTAAAGGCGAAGCAGATGCTCCGACGTCAGTTCCAACCTGAACGTCATCGCTTCTCGAAAACGCCGACGATCCACGCGCCACCGACCCGCAGGCCGCCGCGCACGCGCCGAAACGAGGCAAAGAGGCGCGCCAGATCCCGACCGGTTTTGAAGCGGTCCGGATGCGAATCAATGTCCGCCGCCGAGCGCCCACTGAGAATCTTCTTCAGCCAGGGATGCCAAATCGGATGCCAGGGACAGGGAACCGCGACGATCGCATGCCCCCCTTTCCGCAGGACGCGACTCGCCTCCGCCACGAGCGCCTCTTCCTCCACGCAATGTTCCAGGAGGTCGATCATCAGGACGCAGTCGAGAGAGCCGTCCGCGAACTCCAAACGGTTCGCATTGCCCAGCATCAGCGTCGCCGGATCCAAGCCCGCCTCCCGGAGGTACTCGCGCCCTTTCCGCACCAACTCTGGATTCAGATCCACGCCGCAAATCCGATACCCGCGCGCGCCCAAGTGCAGGAGCAGCGGCCCCGAGTTGGTCCCAATGTCCAGCAGGGTATCCCGTCCTGGAACCACCCCCGCCGAACGCAAGAGTCCCACCAGCGCCCGTTTCCGCAGGCGATGCCAGACCCGCTCAGAAAGTGTCCCAAATCGCTCAGCCTGAACAAGATCGTAAGTGAACGTAACCTCGGGATGAGCTGCGATCATCCCCGGCGCTCCGGCGGCTTGGTCCGGCGTCGGGGAGACCGCCGGGATCGCAGCGGGGTCAAGCGCGGGAATGGGCTGGAGGGTAGACACGCACTCCTCACATCGTCCCCCCCGGGCCGAACCTGAGCAAGCAATTGCCCGTCAACGGCCCAGCTGCAACGCCGCCCGGACCACCGGAAGGATGCGTTCCGCCAAGCGCGCCTGACCCGAGGGGTTGGGATGGCACTGGTCCGTCGTCCACGCCCCGATGTCTTCGCCACGTCCTTCTGCATCGCTCCAGTCGCCGTAGTGGTCGACCAGCGACACGCGGCGCTCCGCCGCCACATCGCGACAGTGTTCCACGAAGGGTTCCAGGCGAAGGTTCGGATTCTCCCCCACTCCATTGAGCTTCGCCGCCCGTCCCCATCGCGGCGCCGTCATCAGCACCGGCGTCACTCCCGCCGCGCGCAGGCGGTCAATGAGCTGCTCAAGGTTCGCTCGGTAGGCATCCGCCGTGATCCGCGACGCCGTCTTGCCGGGGTCCACGTAGCTGTCGTTCGTGCCGTACATGATCGTGACGAGGTGCGGGCGATGCGCGAGGACGTCGCGCTCGAGGCGCAGGAGGGCCTGATCCGTGCGTTCCCCGCCAATGCCGACGTTGCGCACCGTGGCGTCCACACCGCCGCGCCGTAACGCACGCTCCAAGCGCGCCGCGAAGGTCTCGTCCGCCACCACGCCGGGTCGCACCGCCTTGGTGATCGAGTCGCCAAGGGTCACAATGCGCAGAGGCTCCGTCGGCAGTTCCGCGCGATCCGGTCGCGACCAGTGGATGCGCGCCACGAAGGTCGACCCATCCGCCCCGCGCGACCGCGAGTCGTTGGTGAAGAGTCCTTCCGAAACCGTCACCCAGGCCTCCGACTCGGTCACGGCGTTGGCACCGAAGTTGCCCAGCTCCGCTCCCCGCTCCGGCACGACGATTCGCTCCGTCGCCCGCAGGACACGCAAGGCCACGGGATCCACGCGGGCCATGAAGAGAGGAGCACGGTGCCGAATGATGTGATCGTTGCCGGCTCCTCGTCGCGTGTAGACGAGGAAGAGTCCTTCACGATGCGTGATCCAGTGCGCCTGGGTGTTGTAGCTGCCCAGTTCCTCACCGTCATCGAACCGCCAGACTTGCGGGTCGCCATACACCAGTCCGTCGTCACCGCTCGCCACATACGCCCGCAGGTCGTTGCGAAGGGTCAGGAAATACTTCCCGCCGAATTTCGCCAGCGAGGGTTCATGGAGGCCGCGCTTGATCGGCAGCCGCAGCAGGGGACCAACGCGGACCACGCGGAGGGTGGTGCCATCAAACCGACACTCCGCCACCGCCACGCTGAAGGGCTCCTTCGCATTGCGTCCCACGTAGAGCGGCACCAGCAACGTCCCGTCCGGCCGCACCAGCCATTGCGAGCAAGCATTGCGTGCGAAATTGAACTCGTCACCGGGAGGCATCTCAAGAACCCGCCAGCGCGTCCAGGTTCCCGAGCGCGGATCGAGGACCGCGTAGACGGTCTGATGCGCGCGCGGCACGTCCTCCAGTTGGGCGCCCTTGGGGCTGTACCGCACCTGCGCACCGAGCGCGATGACGCGGCCGGTCGCCGCATGCCAGCCAGGCGTCACGTCCGCCACGCTCAACGTCACCCCACCCGGCTCCTGCCTCCAGCCCAGCTCGGCTGGCGCAATGGGCCCGGTCCAAGGTCCGCGAGGCGACGAACCAGAAAGCACGTGCAGGCCGGAGTAGTAATCCGAGACCTGCAGATGCTGCTGCAGGGTGATCACCATTGCGGGGGATGCCGGGTCTTCCCCGGGCACCGCCACCGCCCGGGGATGGTACCACAGAAAGCGACCGTCATCGTGCCGCAGCACGGTCTCCCGTTCCACGCGGAAGTCCAGCGACACATCCGTCGCCGGCGCTCCGACCGCGAGACGGGCGGAACCCAGCAACGCCGAAAGCCAAAGTGAGCCGAGAAGGAATCGCGGGAGGAGCATCGGAAGAAAACCGGTGAGACGCAGGTCGAGGAACCGACGGTGGAGAGGGAGCCGACCGTCTGGAGAACGCCGCCCAGCGTGATCGGGCTCGCGCCGATGGCGATGCGATTGTCGCCGATTGGGCCCTCCGCGTTTCTGGCCGATGAGCCTTCATCGGCACCTCGCGGGGACAAGTCGCCGCCAGCGGTAAGCCGAGCTGACCACGCGTTCCGGTTTGTGCCGCGCGTCCCGACGTAGCAGGAAGGATCACCCTCACCCCATGCCCCGCATCTACCAAGAGACTTTTGATCGCGGAACCGGCGGCTGGTGGGGCTTCGCCGGCAATCATCTCGGGCTCCAGCCGCTCGGCTGGCGTCGCGGCTCGGTCACCTCGCGCAGCCCGTGGTGGATCGACTACAACCACGCGCCTCCGGGAGCGGGCTACCTGCACATGCTCTGCTGCCTGAACGTGCGCGGCCCGTTCTCCGATCATCACCGCGAGGTCGCGGGCGAAAACGCCTTCGCCGCCGGTGCGTATCCCCTCGACTTCCGCGAGGCTCAAGTCCGCCTGCGGCTGCGCGGCGAGGTCCGCCTGCGCGGGGCGCAACTCGTGCTGCTGCTGCAGGGCCGCCGCGGGAAGACGATTTCCGGATGGCTGCTCACCGGACAGCCCCTTTCCGTCACGCGGCAGTGGTCGGAGCAGACTCTCGCCGTGACGAGCCAACCGGACCAGTGGACCTGCCTCGGTGCGCGCCACGATCGCGGCGATTACTACGGGCACCTCCCGCTCGAGACGGTGCTCCGCGACGTGAACGTGAATCTGATGCTCGTGCTCTTTCCGCTGACGGTCGCCCCGATGGGGAAGCTTCGCGAAAGTCCGCACCGGCTCCGCGCCGGCCGGGACTATCCCGTGTGGACCTCGGATCTGCCAGAGGGGTACGTGGAGCTCGACACCGTCCGCATCACCTTCCCCCGCGCCCGGGCAGCGACGTCCACTGCCTCACGCTCGGTCGACCATGCGCGTTGATCCTTGCGGACAGAGAGCCGCGAAGACCGTGACGCACCTCCACGACGCGCGGCGCGGCGGCCGAGCGCCTCACTCACGCACTTCGCCGTCTCCACGCCGGAATCCACCTGCCGGCTCGTGATCAGCCGTCCGGCGCTCAGCCGGGCGCGGAGCCGCACGCAGGTCCCATGGCACCGGAGGGCGACTTCCTTCCCGGCCACTGTGGCGGGCCCAAAGTGCCTTTTTCTGTCCCGCGTGATGCCCCACACCTGCTGTGTAGCGTTTGGTGTAAACTCGGTTTCCGATCGGCCGACATTCGCTGTACAATAACAAACCGGTGAGCGACTTGCGCATCACGGGCTTCAAAGTTGGCGTCCCCACGGGGATGGGTGGGCCTTCGGCCCATCGCTGCGCGACCCGCGACGGCGTCGCGGTCCCTTCTCCGGTCGCTCCACTCCCTCCGTCGAACCCCGGGGTTCAACTCCCCGTGCCCTTGATCCCCGCCAACAAAATGACCCGCCGTCGTACG
>CAIOYO010000165.1 GCA_903862595.1 uncultured Opitutaceae bacterium
ACTCCCGACGCCAGCACCGTGCCGAGGAAGGCAACGCTCGCCGTCGCAAATGACTCGCTCGCCGCCACGGCGTAGATCGCGGACACTACCCCATTCGGCAGGAGGGTCAGGGCCACGATCCGACGCAGCGGCACGCCGGCCGCCGCGGCAACAATCACGGAGGTCTCTGCGAGCACCGGTACGCTGCGCAGGCAAGCCAAGGTCCAACCAAGGCGCGTCTGCAGCGCACTCCGCAGACGCTCCAGCTCGGCGTCGGGCATGAACCGAGGCGCGATCCGCCCCACCGCAAAGCGTCCGAACCACGCGGCAAAGACCACTCCCGCGGTCATGCCCAGAGTTCCACCCACAAAGCCCGCAACAAAGCCGGCTTTGGCGGCGAGTGACATAATCACCAGCGTTGCCGGCACCGGAGCCACGGAGTCAGCCGCAAGGAGAACGATCGCAGCTAGGGTCAGTCCCGCCCCGCGCTGCCCTTGCGAGGCCAGAAAGGGCTCCGCGAGCGACTCCCCAAACACCATGAAGGGTACGGAAACCAGCGCGACCACGAACAAGATGAGCAGGGTCAGGCGGACCAGCCCGACGGGAGAGCGCGGAGGTGGATTGACCGAAGACTTCATGTCACTTCAACCCGCCGGCCTTCCCGTGAGGCGCGCCGTGAACTTGATCGCGTAGAAATAGGCCCGCTCCCGCACGGTCCATGGGTCTCCCACCGCCGCCTCAAGACCGAGGTCGCCGAGATTGACGATCACCCCGCCCTCTTCCGGATGCATCGCAATGTACGTGAGAATCTTCACGAGCTTATCCTGCGGGTACATGTCCGACAGATAGCGCAGGACCATCGGAGGCAGATGTCGCTCGACCGGCAACTGCACCGAATCAGGAACGGCAGCGACGTAGAGCAGATTGCGCACGCGCTGAATGTCATCACCCTCGAACGCTGGTCGCCACGTGTAGAGGTTTCTCCGCACGGTCTCCATCTCCTGCGCCGTATACTCGTCCGGTTCCTCGCTGTCCCCGGCAAACGGCGCAACGACGCCCCGATCCGGCGGGACCTGATAATTGAGCGCGGCCGTATCCGCTGCGGTGATCTTGGCCCAGACGGGTTCGGGCAAGGCGGGCATCGCCTTCGGCAGAGCGGTCGGCGCCTCGCTGATCACTCCCGTGGCCGGTACGAGCGCCCGGCCCGAGCGCTCCGCCCACCCTCCAACCGCCAGCCACCCCACCACCACGGGAACAAGCCAGAGGAGACGGCGGCGCCACTCCACCCGTTGTTGCGTATCCCAGCGGAAGAGGCCGGCCGCCGCCAATCCCCCCGCTGTGCCCATGCCCAACAATGCAAGGAGTGGAAATCCGATCTCGGCAAACCCCTCGCCCGTCACCGCCCCCTGGATCGCCTCCACGGCATAGCGGCCGGGAAAGAAGGCCGATACATGCTGCGCCCACTCCGGCAAGCTCGCGAGTTTCACCGCTACTCCGCCGATGATCAGCATCGGAAGGAAGATGCACTGCCCAAGTGCCTGCACCGCCGGAACGTTGTTCGCCAGTTGCGCGATCAGGAGCCCGAGGCCGATGAACGCAAAGCAGACCGCCGCGAAGGCGACCACCACCGCCCACGGATGCTCCGGAGCCGTCATCCCGACGAGCATCGCCACTCCCCACTGCAGAGCCCCGGCCGAGACCAACAGGACTCCGCGAGCCACCACCACCGCCGCCAGCACCGCCCACAAGGGAAGGGGCGAAAGGCGGTAGCGCCGCCAGACGCCTCGCTCCCGTTCACCGACCAAGGTCGTCGGGAGACCGAAGCACGCCCCGCCCAACACGCTCACGGTCAGAAGTTCACCCATGTGCCGGAGTAGCGGGACGCTCTCGTGCCGGTAAAGCACCCAGAACGCGACGAGGAAGATCAGCGGGAAAAGGTACCCGTAAAAAAGGGCCATCCGATTCCGGAAGTGGAGCCGCAGCGCAATTTCAACCTGCACCCACCACGCGTTCATGGGCGCTCCTCCTTCCGCACCGCTTCCGCGGTTGTAAGACGCAGAAAGGCTTCTTCAAGCGAGACCCGCCGGACCTGCAGCGATACGATTCCCACCCCAGCAGCCTGCAGCCGCTGCGTCAGGGCCGTCACGGCCTCCGCCGGACGGCGCGTGTAGGCACTGAGCCGGCATCCACACACGTCGCCCTCTTCCAGATCGGAGACCTCTTGCAACCAGGAGTCCGGGATGGGTGCGGTTGCCTCCAGCTCCACCCGGTGCCGCTCTTCCACGCGAGCGAGGAGCGCCTGCGGCGCCCCCTCCGCGAGAATTTGGCCTTCAGCGAGGATCGCGATGCGGTCGCACAACGCTTCGGCCTCCTCCAGGTAGTGCGTCGAAAGCACGACGGCGCAGCCCTCCGCGCGTGCACGCCGAATCTCGGTGTGCAGGCTCGACCGGACCACGGGATCCAACCCGGCCGTCGGCTCATCCAGCACCAACACGTCCGGTCGACCCACGAATGCCAACGCGAGAGCCAAACGCTGACGCTCACCGCCCGAAAGCCCCTCGAAGCGCGCGTTCGCCAGCGAAGCCAGGCCGAACCGCTCCAGCAATTCAGCCGCCGGCACGGGATTTGGGTAGAGCGCCGCGAAGAGTCGCACCGCTTCGCGCACCGTGATCCGCTCCGGCAGGAGCGTCGCCTGCAGGACCGCCCCGATCTTGCGCCGGGCCTCACCCGGGTGGCGGAGCAGGTCAACGCCCGACAGTTCAAGAGTACCCGCGTCAGGTTGCCGCAGTCCGAGCAAGCACTCCAGGGTCGTGGTCTTCCCTGCTCCGTTTGCACCGAGGAGTCCGAAGACCTCCCCGCGCGCGACGGAAAAGCTGACTCCACGGACCGCCTCCACCTCGTGGTAGCTCTTCCGCAGATCCCGAACCATCACTGAAGGTTTCATGGATCGGCGCGCTCCAGGCTACGGCTTGCCCAGATCCGGTGCGGCGTAAACCACGAGGCCGCTTCGCGAGCGCAAAGGCACGAGGGTCGGCTCATCGACCGCCGTCCCGGTCAGGTTCAACGCCTGCAAACCGACCACCTTGGCGAGCAACGCCACGCCCGGGGAGGTGACGGCGGTCGCCGTCAAATCGAGTCGGCGAAGGTTCGGCCAGAGAGCGATCTCGGCGAGCGCCCGATCGGTCACGGGTGTTCGTGCGAGTTCCGCGTCCACCACCAACTCCCGCAGGGCGCCCAGCGCCGCAATCGCGTCGTCGGTGCACCGAGCCGGTGAGCTCGCGGTGCGGAGAATCACGCCGTCCGTGCCCACCTGCGATACCGGCACCAAACGAAGACCCCACGCGCGCTCCCACGCACGGATCGCCTCCAAATGCGGATGATAGTCCGGCACCGTCGGAGCGGCCACCGTGGCCTTCGCGACCGGCGCGACCGTGACACCGGCCAACTCGGAAAGGGGCGCATCCGGCGATGCGCCGGCATTGATCCACTGCTCGATCCACTTGGTCTCCTCCGCCGTGAGGGGCTTCTTGCCGTCGGTGGGCATGAACTCCTCGTCGTCGTGCGGCAGGGTGATTCGGCGGTACAGCTCACTCCGCGCTGCATCTCCCGGCACAATCGAAGGACCACTGTCTCCGCCGGCCAAGAGGTGCTCATACGCATCCATCCGCAGCCCGCCCTTCGTCTTGTTCGGATTGTGGCACGAGACGCAGGTCCGATCAAACGCCGGCATGATGCGCTCATCGAAGAATGAAACCGGACGGGCGACCGGTGCTCCCGTGGCGCCAGCGGCTGCGGGCGCGGCTTCACTGGCGGCGGGCGGACGGGCCGACTTCTTCTCGCGTTCCGGCAGCCCCAGCCAACGCCGCAGCGGCGCAGGCATGTGCTCCTCCAGATAGCGCTCACCATGCGTGAGCTGACCTCCCTGATGGGAGGTCCACACCAGAAGACCAAGCGCCGCTGCCAGCACCACGGGATAAAGAATTCCCACGCTCACGGGGCCCCGCCGCACCAGTTGCCGACGCAGGAGCGCCGCGAGCAGGACCGCCATCGAGAGCAGGCAGCCTCCCAGCATGTGGTCGTTCACCAACTCACCGGAGTAACCGCCCGCGCGGGCAAGCAACCAGCCAAGTACCGTGGCCGCCACCGAACCGGCGACGGTCAGCCACAAGATGAAACCCACCGACGCGCGGAGATGGCGGCCGCGACGAAAGAAGCCCCCGATCTCCATGAGCGGCACCACCGCCAGCAGC
>CAIOYO010000166.1 GCA_903862595.1 uncultured Opitutaceae bacterium
CCCACGATCACCAATCCCATCGGATTACGCGTCTCCGCACCGGCCCCCGTCGCAAACGCGATCGGCACCGCGCCCAGCACCGTGGCAATCGAGGTCATGAGAATCGGACGGAAGCGGAGCGTCGCGGCTTCGTAGGCGGCGTCCACCGCGTTGCGTCCCGCGAGCTGGAGCTCATTGGCAAACTCCACGATCAGGATGCCGTTCTTCGCCACCAAGCCGATCAGCATGATCAAGCCGAACCGGGCGAAGAGATTATCGGTCATCGCCTGCCCCCAAAAACGCGTCGAGTAGAGCACGATGAGGCCACCTGAAATCGCGAGAATGATGCCGCTAAAGATCGTGATTGGATGCACCCAGGATTCGAACTGCGCCGCGAGGATCAGGAACGTAAAGACCAGCGCGAGGCCGAAGAGCAGGGTGGTATCGCTGGTGCTCTCCACGAAGTCTCGAGTCTCTCCATCCCAGGTGTAGCGGTAGCCAGCCGGCAGGATGCTCTTCGCCTTTTCTTCCATGAAGGCGATGCCGTCGCTCATTGTTTTCCCGGTGGCCAGCTGCCCGGAAACCGTCACAGAACGCATGCGGTTCAGGTGCGGATAGCTCTCCGGTACGATCGCCTCCGTGTAGCTGACAAGGTTCACCAGCTGCACCAGCTGGCCGTCGCGGGACCGCACGTACAGTTTACCCAAGTCGGCCGGGGTGACGCGCTTCTCGTCCTCGACCCGGATGACCACGTCGTACTGCTGATTGCCGCGCTGGAACTGGGTGACGCGCTTGCCTCCCATCAGGGTCTCCAAGGTATTGGCGATGTCGCTCACCGGGACCTTGAGGTCCGCAGCCTTCGCCCGATCGATCCGCACCTCCAACTGCGGCTTGGTCGGCTGGGGATCAACCCGGGGCTGCACGAAGACACCGCCCTTGCGCATCTCCTCCGCGAACGCCGCGCCGGCCTTCTGCAGCGTCGGAAAGTCCGCCCCTTGCAGGACCATCTGCAAACCCGGCAGGTCGCGACGGTTGCCAATGGGCCGGATCGGCGTCGGGAAAGCCTGCCCACCCGTGATCGTCGCGGCGAACTTCCGCCGCACTTCCTCGATGACCTCCTGGGTTTTTCGTGAGCGCTCTTCCCACGGCTTCAGGGTAGCAAAGATGAACGCGCGTCCTTCCCCACCCCGGTGGAAGGTGCGATCCACCTCGGGAATGCCGAGGATGATCTGCTCCATCTCCCTCGAGTAGGTCACCGAGTACAGCGGAGTCGACCCGACCGGCGGCACGAACTGCGCGGTGAAGATGCCTCGATCCTCCAGCGGGATCAGTTCCCGCTGCAGTTTCGTGTAGAGCCAGGGACCGATCGCCGAAAACAGCACCGCGAGGAGAACCACCGTGGTCTTCGCGCGCAGGGATCCGCGCAGCGAGGAGGCATAGATGCCGTTCAACCAGACGAAGGCCGGCTCGGTCTTCCGGTACAGCCAACCGTGACGCAACGCTCCCGTCTCATCCCGCTTGGCCGTCAGCATCCGTGAGCAAAGCATCGGGGTCAGCGTGAGCGCCACGAAGGCCGAGACCAGAACCGCGATCGCAAGCGTGAAGCCGAACTCGTAGAAGAGGCGGCCGGTCTGCCCCGACTGGAAGGCCACCGGTACGAACACTGCCGCCAGGGTCAACGTGGTCGCGATCACCGCGAAGGCCACCTGGCGCGCTCCGTGAACCGCCGCGGAGATTGGCCGCTCACCCAGCTCGATCCGCCGGTAGATGTTCTCCAGCATCACGATCGCATCATCCACCACGAGGCCCACCGCGAGCACCAACGCAAGCAGGGTCAGGATGTTCAGGGAAAACCCCAGCCAGCTCATGACGGCGAAGGCCCCGACCAGCGAGACCGGGATCGCCAGCAGCGGGATCAGCGTCGCCCGCCAGTCCCGCAGAAACACGAACAGCACCAAGATCACCAGCACCGTCGCCTCGACCAGCGTACGATAGACCTCCTGTACCGAGCGCTCCACGAAGACGCTGGTGTCATAGGAAAGCGTGAGGTTCACCCCTTCCGGGAGCTCAGCCCGGATCGACGGGATCAGCGCCTTTATCTCCCGCGCCACATCCAAAAGATTGGCCTGCGACTGGCGCAGCACCTGCACGCCGACCGCCGGCTGACCCTTGAAGAAAGATTCGCTGCGCGCGTCGTTGATGCCGCCGCCCAATTCCACCCGACCGATGTCGCGGAACTTCACCTGGTACCCACCCTTCACCGAAAGTACGAGGTTCTCGAAATCCGCCACCTCCGACATGTTTCCCTGCACTCGCACCGTGAATTCGCGGGCCACGGACTCGATTCGCCCCCCGGGAATCTCCACGTTCTGCTGGCGCAGCGCCGACTCCACGTCGGCCACGGTCAGCGCATAGGCCGCCAGCCGGTCCGAATCCACCCACAACCGCATGGTGTAGCGGGGTCCGCGAATCAGCACCGAGCCGACCCCCGGCACGGTCTGCAGGCGCTGCACCGCTAGGCGATCCGCAAAGTCATACAGCTCAAGCCGCGAATACTTCTCCGACGTGAACGACATCGACAGGATGGGGTTCGAGTCGGCCTCCACCTTCGATACCTGCGACTCGCGCGCCTCCTGCGGCAGGTTGCCCCGCGCCCGACTCACTCGGTCACGCACATCATTCGCCGCCTCGTCGAGATTCCGCCCCAAATTGAACTCCAAGGTGACCCGGGACTGGCCCTCGGTGGAACTTGAGCGCAGCAGACGGATACCGTCGATCGCCGAGAGCTCCTTTTCCAGCGGCTCCGTGATCTTGGACTCCACCACCTCGGCGGACGCGCCGGGGTACACCGTCTCCACCGAGATGACCGGTGCATCCGTCATCGGGTATTCCCGCACCGGCAGGTTCTGGAAAGACAGTCCTCCGACCAGCAGGATGAGAATCGAAGCGACCAGACAGATGACCGGACGCTTGATCGAGAGATCGGACAGGATCATGGGCGAGGTACGCAGACGATCACTCGCCCACGCGGAATTCAGCCTTCAACGGGCGGGGCTGCAGCTTTGCACCGGGAAACAGGATCAGACCGCCGACGCCGGAGGCAACGACCTCGCTCGACTCGTCGAGCGTGCCGCCGACCGGCGTCACCTCCACCAACCCCTTCGAACGCAACCCGAGCGTGACCCGCACGAACTCGGCCGTGCGCTCCGGACCCGCTCCGCGGGCGACGATGACGTTCGAGCCCGCCGCGTTGGTCAGGATCGCGCCCTCCGGTACCGTCAACACCCCGGAACGAACCTCGAGGACCACCTCGATGTTCGCGAACATGCCGGGCTTCAGGCTGGGCGGCGGATTGGTCAGTAGGCCCTTCACGGTGCTGGAACGCGTCGCGCGATCGATCACCGAACTCACGAAGTACACCTCGCCTTGGACGACCGCATCCGTCCCGAGGGAACGCGATGCGACCGTGATCCGCGTGCCGGGCTGGACCTTGAAGAGGTAACGCTCCGGCATCTGAAACTCGATCTTGAGGCGCGAGAGGTCATCGATGGTCGTGATCGGCGTCTGATTGTTCACGTAATCGCCCGGGGAGAGCGACCGTGCCCCGACGATGCCATCGAACGGCGCCTTCACCTCGGTCTTCTCAAGACGCAGGCGCAGCACGGACAAGTCGGCCTTGGACGACGCGTACTCGGTCCGCGCCCGATCGTAATCAGCCTGCGTCGTGGACTGGGTCTTTCTCAGGTTCTCAGCCCGCTCGAGACTCAGGGTGGTGAGCTGGAAGCGGGCCTCGGCCTGAGCCAGTTGCGCCAGGATCTCCGAATCATCGATCTTCACCAGGACCGCACCACGCCGGATCGCCTGACCTTCCTCGAAATAGATCCCGCGGACCAACCCAGCGATTTCCGCGCGCATGTCGGCCGACTCATTGGGGGCGACCGAACCCACCACGGTGAGCGACTCGACCAAGTCGCGGCGCACCACGGAGGTGACCTCAACCGGCTGGACGCGCCCTTGGGCTCCGCCCGGCCCCTTGGCCGCCGCCGGACCGGCATCCGGCTTACGACAGCCGGGAGCGGAAAGAATCAGACACAGCGCAGCGCAAAAAAGAAAAGAACGGCGGCGAAGCAAGGCGGGCAAGGAGGTCACCACGACGAGGTCGGTTAGGTTAAGGTCGCACCGTAGGCCGCAGCGTCCATCAAGCCGGTGGCTCCGGGGCTCGCGGGCCGCACCCTTAGCATCCAGCCGCGCGCATAGGGATCCTGATTCACCGTCTCCGGCGCCGACTCCAGGAGACCGTTGACCTCAACCACCGTGCCCCCGGCGGGAGCGTACAAATCGGATGCCGCCTTCACGCTCTCGACGACGCCGAACACGGCTCCGGCGGCAAGGGTCGCACCGACCTTGGGCAGCTGCACGTAAGTGATGTCGCCAAGCGCCCCTTGGGCGTAGTCCGTGATACCGACAAGCACGGTACCGTCCGGCTCGGGCTTGGCCCATTCATGCGACTTGGCGTAATGGCGGTCTTGGGGGATGGAACTCATGTGACAGGGACAGACGAGGGATGGAGGGAGCGCGGGGTCAAGTACCCGACCGCGGCACAAGGGGCGGTCGGACGATCTGCAGGGGAATCTCGGTGCCACGGATGGCGACAAACAGCGGTGACGTCGCGAAGGCCGTCGACACCAGCGCGGAGCCGATGGCCTCGTTGAGGATGGGCGACAGCGTACCCGACAAGACCCGCCCGACGACGGTGCCATCAGACGTGCAGACCGGGGAGTCCGGCCGCACGATGCGGCGGTCACCCGTGCGAAAATGGAGCACACGCCGCGGTGACCCAGCGGCTTTCTCGGCCGCCAACGCCGTACGCCCGATAAAGTCGGCGGACTTGCCGAGTTTGACCGTCCAGCCCAAGCCGGCCGCCAATGGGGAGATTTCGGCGGAGAGCTCGTGGCCGTACAGCGGGTAGCCAGCCTCCAGACGCAGCGAGTCGCGGGCCCCCAGCCCGCACAGTTCCAGGCCATGGGGTGCACCGGCCGCGAGGAGGGCCTCGGCCAGCGCCACGGAGTCCGCCGGGGCATGGTACAATTCGAAGCCGTCCTCGCCGGTGTACCCGGTCCGGCTCGCCAGGCAAAGCACGCCCGCGACGGTGGCCTCGGCGAACTGGAACGGCCGGATCAATCCCAGCTTGGCCCCGGTGAGCGGCTGAAGCAGGCGCTCCGCCAACGGTCCCTGCAGGGCCAGGAGAGCCCACGCATCGGACACGTCCACGATCTCGACGTCCGCAGCCGCGGTCGCCGCCCGGTCCCGGATCCAGGCAACATCCTTGGCGATGTTGCTGGCGTTGACGCAGAGGAAGTAGTCATCCGGCCCCCGCTGGTAGGCCAGCAGATCGTCAACGACTCCGCCCGACGGCTCACACATCGGCGAGTACAGGACTCCGCCGGGTGCGAGACGGCCCACGTCGTTGGTCAGGAGAGTGTCGAGAAACGCGCGGGCGCCCGGCCCACGGACCTCCACCTCACCCATGTGGGACACGTCGAACAAACCCGCCGCGCGGCGGACCGCCCGGTGCTCCTCCAAAATACTGCGGTACTGGACCGGCATCTCCCAACCGGCGAAGTCCACCATGCGACCTCCCCGGGCCACGTGAAAATCGTACAGCGGCGTGCGTCGCAAGGCGGACATGGTGACCCCATCTCGCCCGACGGCCGCGGAGGGCGCAAGGCTGTTTCCACGCCGGAGATCCGCGTTTTTTGTCGCCTCAGGATTCCCCGCCTGCGAAGCCATCAGGAGCCCCGGCAGGCGCCGCGCCGCCAACCATTTGCCCGGGCCGGCGCACGATGACCTCCTCCCACTGGATTCACGACCTCAGTCCGTTTCTGTTCCGCTTTTCGGATACGTTTGGAATCCGCTATTACGGCCTCGCCTACGTGATCGGGTTCGTGGGCGCCTGGTGGCTCATGCTGCGCGCCGCCCGCCAGGGACGCACCACCCTGCCCGCGGCGCTGGTCGGGGATTTCG
>CAIOYO010000167.1 GCA_903862595.1 uncultured Opitutaceae bacterium
CATCGCCACCCGCTTCCACTGAACGCCCGCGCATGAACCGAGACCGCATCCTCTCCCGCGAAGTCACCGCCACGCAGATCCCCAGCGGTGACCGGCAACTGCTGCCCGCTGGCACAGCCATCGTCATCCATCAGACCCTCGGCGGCAGCTACACGGTGCAGACCGACTTCGGGCTGTTCCGCATCGACGGCCGCGACGGCGACGCGCTCGGCGAGCAGGTCGTCGAATCCACCGTCCAAGCCGCCACGCTCGCCGATGGCGCGCCGGATCCGGCGGCCGTCTGGGAGCAGCTCAAGAAAGTCTACGATCCGGAGATCCCGGTGAACATCGTCGACCTCGGCCTCGTCTACTCGATGGACGTCGAGCGATTGACGGCCCCGGAGGAGGGCTTCAAGGTCAACGTCGCCATGACCCTGACCGCCCCCGGCTGCGGCATGGGACCGGCGATCGCGGAGGACGCCAAGTCCAAGATCATCCTCGTCCCCGGGGTCAGCGCCGCCGACGTCCGGATCACCTGGGAACCACCCTGGAACCAGTCGATGATCAGCGAGGAAGGGAAGATGAAGCTCGGGCTCATCTGAGCGGGGACAAGATCGCGGACTCGCGCGGCTTGCCCCGCCCCCGCCGGACCGCTTAGGGTTGGGCTTTCCCGCTCACCCTATGGCCTCGCTCTCCAGCCTCCGCATCAGGATTTACGCCGACGGAGCGGATCGTGCGGGCATCCTTCGCCTGCACGCGCTGCCGTTCATTCACGGCCTCACGACCAATCCCACGCTGATGCGGAAGGCCGGGGTGGCCGACTACGAAGCGTTCGCGCGCGACATCCTCCGAGTCGTCACGGACAAGCCGGTCTCCTTCGAGGTACTCGCGGATGACTTCCCGGAAATGCGCCGGCAAGCGCTGAAGGTTTCGAGCTGGGGCGCCAACGTCTACACGAAGATCCCGATCACCAACTCCCGCGGGGAGAGCTCGGTTCCCCTGATCGGCGACCTTACCCGCGCCGGAGTGAAGGTCAACGTGACCGCGATCCTCACGCTGGCGCAGGTGCGTGCGGTGGCGGCGGCGCTGCAGCCCGACGTGCCGGCGGTGGTTTCGATCTTCGCGGGACGCATCGCCGACACCGGCGTCGATCCGATGCCGATGATGCGGGAAGCCCGCGCGGTGCTCACGCCCCTTCCCCGCGCCGAACTCCTCTGGGCCTCCGTCCGCGAAGTGCTGAACATCCTCCAGGCCGACGCCACGGGCTGCGACATCGTGACGGTGACGCACGACATCCTGGCCAAGGCGCAGACCATGCTCGGGCAGGACCTCTCGGATCTCTCGCTCGACACCGTGAGGATGTTCGCCCGCGATGCGCGCGAGGCCGGTTTCCAGCTCTAGCCGGACGAGGCCCCAAGCCTGCTTTTCCTGAGTTTCCTGACCCCGACCCTCCTTTCCTGTGAATCTGCTTTTCGTCAACTACGGCGACTTCACCACCAACAGCCTCAATCACATCGCCGGTTTCACCGCGACCCTGCGCGCGGCCGGCCATGACTGCGTGGTGGCGGTGCCGGGTAACCTCGATTCGCTCAGCGTCGTGCCGGATCCGCAGTTCCGCGCCGCGACCTACGAGCAAGTGCTGGCGAATCCCGCGTCATTCGCGGACGGCCGACCGGCCGACATCGTCCACGCGTGGACCCCGCGCGAAGGCGTCCGGCGCTTCCTCATCGCGTACCGCCGCCTCGCTCCCTCCCGGGTGATCGTCCACCTCGAAGACAACGAGGAATACCTGCTGGAGTCGTACATGGGCCGCGACCTCGGCCTCCTGCGCGAGGAGTCGCAGCTAGACTACCCCAAGCCGCTGCCGGAGATGCTCTCGCACCCGGTGCGCTACCGCAATCTCCTGCGCATTGCCGATGGAGTGACGGTCATCGTCGACACACTGCGCGCGTTCGTGCCGCCGGGTATCCCGGTGCTCACGCTGCCACCGGGCGTGGACCTCGCGCAATATCATCCTCAGGCAAACCACGCTGGCCTGCGCGAGCAGCTGATGATCCGCCCGGAGGAAAAGGTCATCGTCTACACCGGCAGCAACACCTTCGCGAACGAGGCCGAGATTCGTGAACTTTTCCTCGCGGTGCAGCGGCTGAACGCCGCCGGCCAGCCGACGCGCTTGGTCCGTACCGGGTTCAGCAGCCCGGACTTCGTCGCCTCGCTGCCGGCAGACTGGGCCACGTGGACCATCGATCTTGGCTTCATCGAAAAAAGCCGCCTCCCCGGACTGCTGACGATGGCTGACGTGCTGGTGCAGCCGGGTGCCCCTGGAGCGTTCAACGACTACCGCCTACCCTCGAAACTGCCAGAGTTCCTCGCCAGCGGACGGCCGGTCGTGACGGTGGCAAGCAACCTCGGACTTGTCCTCGAAGACGGCGTCAATGCCCTCGTGCTACCGGTCGCCGATGCCCAAGCGATCGCTAAAGCATGCATCCGTCTCTTCGCTGACCCCGCCCTTGCCCGCCGCCTCGGCGACGGCGCCGCCGCCTTTGCGCGCAAGCACTTCGAGCCTGCCGCCATCAGCGGTAGACTCGCCGGCTTCTACGACGACGTGCTGACGCGGCCCGCTTCATCGCTCTGGCAAGATATCGCTTCCGGAGCAGACCTGACCCTGGTGGCGCGCCGCCTCCACCACCTTCTGGTCTCCCGTCCGGGGACTTCTGACCGTGGATGGTCGGAGATTCTCGCTTCCGCCGCGGATCTGGCGCGGCTCACGCGCGAGCTCGAGGGCGCGGAAGCTCGGAACGAAGCAGTTGTGGCCGACGTGCGCGCCCAGCTCGGACAGGATCGCGACGAGTGGAAACGGGCGTGGCAGCTCACGGACCAGCACGTCAAAAATCTCCACGAAACACGGATTGCGACGCAAAATCATGCGAACAACCTTGAGAAGGTGGCGAATGCCCTGACGGCGGACGTGCACCGTCTGACCGCCCGAGTCGAACAGGCGGAGGTCTTGCTTCAGTCCGCCCGTCGCCAGACGGCGGCGTACGAACGCGAGCTGATCAAGCACGAGCGCAACCACGCGATCATCGAGGAACTGCGAGCCCGCCAGGCCGAGCAGGAGACGATTCTTGAAGAGGCCCGCCAGCGGATCATCGACGGTGAACGGATGGCCGCCGAACTGGCGGGCAGGATCGCCAGCCGAGAGACCTCTCTCGCCCAGACGGCCTACCAACTGGCTCACACCCGGGCCAGCGCCCTCGCCCTCGGCGAACGCGCCCGGGCCGAGTCAGACCACCTGCGACAAATCCTGCGCGACCGCGAGGAGGCTCTCGACGCCCGCGAGCGCAAGGTGCGCGCGATGCAGGCTTCCGTTTCGTGGCAGATCACCGCACCGCTGCGCACCCTGCGCCGCTGGCTCATCGATCCCCTGCGACGACGATCCGCGGCCGCGGCCGGCACCCAACCCGCGCTGCGCGCCTCGACCCTCGACTTCCGTCCAGACGAATTCGCCGATGTCTCGAACTCCTTCGTCTACAGCATCGATTACCCGCAGGCGTGGAGCTTTGCGGGCGCCAAGGTGGTCGTACGCGGTTGGTGCCTCTCGCGATCACCTCTGTCCCTGAAAAAGATCCAAGCCCGCATCGGCGCCCGCACCTACTCTGGCGTCTACGGCCTGAAGCGCATGGACGTCCTCGCCGCCCTGCGCGACACCCCGCAGGCGGAATACAGCGGATTCAAGATCGAGGTCGCGCTGGAGGAGACCGATACGGAAATCATCCTCGAAGTCGCCGACACCCACGGAGTCTGGCACCCTTTTTTTCGCTCACCGGTGCGCGTGGGAGCTCACCTCGCCGCACCGGAGCTGACCAGTTATGAGCGCTGGGTCGAGGCCTACGATCGCCACACCCCCGAATCCCTCGCCGCCCTCGCCGCCCGCGTGCCGCAACTGCGCCAGCGGCCTCTGATCTCCATCGTGGTGCCGGTGTATCACCGGTCGGCCGACGATGAAGTCTGGCTCCGCCGCGCCGTCGACAGCGTACGCCGGCAAGTCTACCCGCACTGGGAACTCTGCCTCGCCGACGACGCCTCGCCTGCCCCCCACGTTCGTCCCCTGCTCGAGGAGTTCATGCGCGAGGACCCGCGGATCAAGGCCGTGTTCCGCGAGCGGAACGGCCACATCTCCCACGCTTCCAACTCGGCCCTCGGTCTCGTCACCGGCGAGTTCACCGCACTGCTGGATCACGACGACGAGCTCGCGCCCCACGCGCTGTACGAGGTCGCCTCGCTTCTCGACGTCCATCCGGACACGGACCTCGTCTACTCGGACGAGGACAAGATCGACGAGGAGGGCCGGCGGCACGAACCGTACTTCAAGCCGGACTACCTGCCCGACCTCTTCGAAAGCCAGAACTACCTCTCCC
>CAIOYO010000168.1 GCA_903862595.1 uncultured Opitutaceae bacterium
CTCGTTCGCCTGCTGAACGAAATGTTCGATCGCATCGAGGCATCGTTTCACCAGATGCGGCACTTCTCCGCCACCGCCTCGCACGAGCTGAAGACGCCGCTCTCGCTCATCCGTCTCAACGCCGAGCGTCTCCAGCGCCAGCTCGCCGACGATCCTGGCGCCCAGGCCGCGATCGGGGATCTGCTGGAGGAGGTCTCCCGTCTGAGTCGCCTCATCGAGAGCCTGCTCTTCCTCGCCAAGGCCGAGGGCCACGTCCTCGCCCTGGAGCGTCGACCTGTACACGTGCGGGAGTTCGTCTCGGAGTTCGCCGAGGATGCCCGTCTGTTGGCCGAAGATCGCCGGGTGCAGTTCGCGGTGGGGACATCTGAGGAAGGCTGGGCGCGAGTCGATCCCAGCCTGATCCGGCAACTCCTGCTGAACCTCCTCGCCAACGCCCTGTCGGTTTCCCCGAGCGGTGGGACCGTGCGTCTGGACTCCTCGTGCGTCCGGGGGATATGGGAAGTCAGCATCACGGATGAAGGTCCGGGAGTACCCGAGGATCTGCGGACGCGGATCTTCCAGCCCTTCGTGCGCTTCGAGGTCCCGGGACGCACCGAGAATGCTCACTCGACGGGTCTCGGACTGGCGATCAGCCGCAGCATCGCTGATCTGCACGGAGGCACGATCGCGGCGGAGAACCGGGCGGATCGCTCAGGGTTGTGCGTGCGCGTACGGCTGCCCCTGAGCGACGAACCCCTGGCACGTTGATCCGGCGCGATCGCCCGCGAAGCGAAGCACTGCGGCCGGCCCGATCAAGAGCAGCGCGGCCGAGGGAAGCGCGGGCCGTGGAGCGCCCGGAGCGCGCCGAAACGCGGGGTGCGCGCGGAACCTGCGCCGGAGCAAACCGCGCGTCGTCGCCCATCCCCCGCCCCCGCCGGTCGACGCACTCAGGTGCTGGCCTTCATCGCACTCAACAGATCCGGCAACTCGCGAAGCGAACGCAGCTGGAAAAACCGCCCCTCAGCCGTGGGCACATGATCCACCCGCTCCGCGGCCCACGTCAGGTGGTAGGGCACATGAGCGGCGCCTCCGCCGAGCTCCAGCACGGGCAGGATGTCGGACTTCAGCGAATTGCCCACCATGAGAAAGCGCTGGGGCGCAACACCATGCCGACGCAGGATGCGGTCGTACGTCGGGGCATCCTTCTCGGAAACAATTTCGACGGCACGGAAGAGGCCGGCCAATCCGCTGAGCGACAACTTGCGCTCCTGGTCGCGCAGATCGCCTTTAGTGATGAGGAGCAGGCGGTGCGCGTGCGCAAGGGGACCGACCACATCGAGGACGCCGTCCAACAATTCCACCGGATGCGCCAGCATGTCCTGGCCCAGCGCGATGATGAGCCGGATCTCCTCGGCGCTGATCTGTCCATCGGACAGCTCGATGGCGGTCTCGATGGCCGAAAGCATGAACCCCTTCACCCCGTAGCCGTAGCGTTCGAGGTTGCGCATCTCCGTCGCGAACAGCCGCTGATCGACCGTTGCCGCATCGTGAAACCGGCCCAACAACGCGCGATAGCGCAGGTGGACGTTCTCGAAGATCGTCTCGTTATGCCACAGCGTATCATCGGCGTCGAAGCCGATGGTAAGGTCGTCTCCCCTCATGGGCGGAACTCGCGTCGATCGCCGCAGGGCTCGGTACCGCGCACGGCGCCGTGCCGGCGGACGCGGACGATCACGGAATGACTAGCGTGGTGCCGATGGCCAGGCGATCCGGATTCGGAATCACCGCCTTGTTTGCAGCGAGGATCTCGTTCCAGCGGCGACCATTCCCGTAGTAACGCTGCGCGATGCGGCTCAACGTATCGCCAGGTTGCACGACGTGCGACCGGGCGGAGGCGGACGTTGCGCCGGCCGACGGACTGGAGCCGGCGGTCGGGAGAGCCTCGGGGGCGGGAGCGGCGAGCGACGTCGTGTCCGCGGCGCCCGGGCGGGTCGGCGAGGACAGCGTGCTTGAGGGTGAAGGCGCGAGGATGGCTAGCCGGATGCGCAG
>CAIOYO010000169.1 GCA_903862595.1 uncultured Opitutaceae bacterium
GCACCGTCCAGAATCGTGGCGCCCATTCCGATCAGGCACTCGTCCTCGATCGTGCAGGCATGCACGATCGCAGAGTGCCCGATGGTGCACCAGTCACCGATGATCGCATCGAGATCGTCCGCCAAGTGAACCACCGCATTGTCCTGAATATTGGTCCCTTCTCCCACGACGATGCGGGCGATGTCACCGCGCAGCACCGCTCCATAGAACACGCTGCTTCGCGGTCCCAGGGTTACGTCCCCGACCAGCGTCGCATTCGCCGCGACCCAGTTGGCCTTGGTCACATCGGGGATACGGGAAAGGTGGCGATCGAGGCGTTCCTGAAGGGTCATATCGGCAGCGGGGACGAGCGCTGAATTCACACTCGCCGTAGGACCGCGACGAAGCAAGCCTGCTGCCGACGCGGCGGCTGCCCGTCTGTTCTCCCCATGGATTCGCTCACCCACTTCGGACGCGGCCTGATTGGCCTCGTCGCCTTCATCGGAATCGCCGTCCTGTTCTCGACCAACCGCCGCCGCATCCCGTGGCGGGTGGTGGGCGTGGGCCTCGCGCTTCAGCTCGTGCTCGGCTGGGCCGTGCTCAAGGTGCCCCTCGTCCGCACCGCATTCGAGGCCGTCGGCACCTTCTTCGTGCGACTGCTCAGCTTTACCAATGAAGGCAGCAGCTTGGTCTTCGGCTGGCTGTTCTCCGTGCCGACCGGTGACGCCGGCGTGACCGTGCGCGCCGAGGCGGCGCGCGGTGCCACGAGCGCCTTCTCGACCGTGGCCCCGATCTTCATCGTGAGCATCCTGCCCACGATCGTCTTCTTCTCCGCGCTGACCACCCTGCTCTATCGACTCGGCCTGCTGCAGCGGATCGTCTACGCCTTCGCCTGGGTCATGTCGCGCACCCTTCGCCTCTCGGGCGCGGAGACGCTCTCCGCCTCGGCGAACATCTTCGTGGGCCAGACGGAGGCACCGCTGCTCATCCGACCCTTCCTGCCCACGATGACGCGCTCGGAACTGCTCGCCATCATGGTCGGGGGCATGGCCACGATCGCCGGTGGCGTGATGGCCGTGTACGTCACCCTGCTCGGCGGTAATGACCCGGCGGAGCAGGTGCGCTGGGCGACTCATCTCCTGACGGCGTCCGTGCTCTCCGCGCCGGCAGCGCTGATCATCGCGAAGATCCTGCTGCCCGAGGAGGAAAAGGTGGACTCCTCGCTGCACCTCAGCGCCGAGCGACCCGGCACGAATGTGCTGGATGCCGTGTGCATCGGCACGACCGACGGCCTGAAGCTCGCCGTCAACGTCGGTGCCATGCTGCTGGTCTTCACCGCGCTGATCGCGCTCGGCAACTGGGCCCTTTCGGCCGGTATTGGGGAGTGGACTGGGGCCAATCGCTGGATCGCGGAGGCGAGCGGCGGACGTTACGCGGGCCTCTCACTGCAATTCCTCTTCGGCATGCTGGGCGCGCCGCTCGCCTGGCTCATGGGCGTGGATTCCCAGCATGTCCTCGTGGCCGGTCAATTGATCGGCGAGAAAACGGTACTGAACGAATTCTACGCCTACTTCTCGATGAGTCGCCTGCAGTCCGAAGGCGTGCTGACCGATGATCGCACGCGCATCATCCTGACTTACGCGCTCTGCGGCTTCTCGAACATTGCCTCGATCGGCATCCAGATCGGCGGCATCGGCGCGCTCGCTCCCGAGCGCCGCGGGGAACTGGCGCGCCTCGGATGGCGGGCCCTGCTCGGCGGCAGTCTGGCCTGCTTCCTCACCGCCTGCATCGCCGCGATGCTCTCGTAGTCGGGACGGCCCGCCATGTCTCTGGTTCTCGCGATCGACCAAGGAACCACCTCCTCCCGAGCCGTCGCCTTCGACGCCCGCGCTCGGCCCGTCGCCGCGGCACAGGAGGAGTTTCCCCAGCACTTCCCCCAACCCGGCTGGGTGGAGCATGCACCGCAGGACCTCTGGGAAACTGTCGCCCGAGTCGCGACACGCACGGCCCGCCAGGCGCGGGGACGCGGCCGCATTCGCGCGGTCGGCATCACCAACCAGCGCGAGACCACCCTGCTGTGGGACCGCCGGACAGGGGAGCCGCTCGCGCCCGCGATCGTCTGGCAAGATCGCCGGACCGCGGGTGCGTGTCAGGCGCTGCGCCACGCCGGTGCCGCCCGGAGCGTTCGCACGCGCAGCGGACTCGAGCTCGATCCCTACTTCAGCGCCACCAAGCTGGCGTGGCTGCTCGACCGCCTTCCGGGTGCTCGCCGCCGCGCGGCGCGCGGGGAGCTCGCGTTCGGCACGGTCGATACGTGGCTACTGTGGAAACTCACGGGGGGACGCGTCCACGCGACGGATGTTTCCAATGCCTCCCGCACGCTGCTGGTGAACCTGCGAACCGGCGACTGGGATGACACCCTCCTCGCGCTCTTCCGGATCCCCCGGGAAGTCCTCCCGGAGATCCGGCCGAGCAGCGGACTCTTCGGCGAGGTCTCCGCCCTCCCGGCGCTCCGCGGTCTGCCGATCACGGGCATCGCCGGAGACCAACAGGCCGCTCTTTTCGGTCAGGCATGCTTCACCCCCGGCATGGCCAAGTCGACCTACGGCACCGGCTGTTTCCTTCTCCTGCACACGGGTAAAGAGCCCGTGCGTTCCCGCCATCGGCTCCTGAGCACGATCGCGTGGCGCATCGGTGACGAGGGACCGTTGGAGTACGCACTCGAGGGCAGCGTCTTCATCGGGGGCGCCGTGGTCCAATGGCTTCGCGACGGTCTCGGTGTGATTCGGCACTCTCGCGACGTGGAGGCTCTGGCCGCCCGGGTGCCGGACAGCGGAGGCGTCCGCTTCGTACCCGCGTTCACCGGACTCGGGGCGCCCTATTGGGACCCCGAAGCGAGAGGTGCCATCGTGGGGCTGGAGCGCGGCAGCACGGCGGCTCACGTGGCGCGGGCCGCCCTCGAGAGCATCGCGTTCCAAGTCTCCGATCTGCTCACCGCGATGCGCGCGGATACCGGTCTCCGCCTTCGCGAGTTGCGCGTGGACGGCGGGGCCGCACGGAACGATGCGCTGCTGCAGTTTCAGAGTGACTTGCTTCGCGTCCCGGTGACCCGTTCGCGAGTCACGGAGACAACCGCCCTCGGCGCCGCGTTTCTCGCCGGTCTCGCCGTCGGGGTCTGGAAAGATCGCGCGGCGCTCCGCCGCCTCTGGGCCGCAGACGCTCACTTCGCCCCGCAGATGCCCGTCGCACAGGTCCGGCAGGAACTCAGTGCCTGGGCGGACGCCGTCCGACGAACCCGGACCCCGCGCCGAACTTCCGCAGGTACTTGAGCGCGACCTCGAAATCGTGCGGCAAAGGAGCGACCATGCGGTGGGCGATGCGTGACTCCGGATGCGTCACCTCGAGCTCGGATGCATGCAACGCTAGGCGATCCAGGAGCGGGCGCTCATCTGCGCGCCCCTTGTACCCTCGCTTGAGGTCGGAAAGGCGCAGTTGCACCTCGGGAACTCCGTAGAAACGGTCGCCGAGAATCGGCGCACCGGCGGCAGCCAGATGGACACGGAGTTGATGCGTTCGACCCGTGAGCGGGCGGCACTCCACCCATGCATAGCGTCGACCGTCCGGGGCGGTAAATCGCTCCAAGGTGCGGAACTCCGTCAGGCAAGCCTTGCCGCCGCGCCGCCGAAAGACCCGCATGCGACCCGGGTTGGCCTCGTCGGCACCTAACGCCAGATCGACCGTGAACGCATCGGGCAGGCTCCCCTCCTCCGTGCGGATCGGCGCCACCACCTTCATGGCCTGTTCGACTGGCAACACCACCACGAGCGCGTGGTAGATCTTGCGCACGTGCTTGGACTGAAACTGACCACTGAGAAAATCGAGCGCTGGCTTCGACTTGGCACACAGAAGAACGCCACTCGTGTCGGCGTCGAGGCGGTGGATGTTCGCGACCGTGCGACCCATCGCGGCATGGACCTGCCCCATGAGGTTCTCCCGCGTCTTGTCCCAGCGGTCCGGAGCGACCAGTAGCCCGCTGGGCTTGTCGAACGCAACCATCGTGGAGTCTTCGTACAGGATCGGCGGCAGAGGCACCCCTTCACCTGTAGCGACCGGCCACGTTTGGGCAAGGCCCGGAGCAAGGCCATGCCGGTGACGCCGAGGTCACGACGGTGAACTCGCGGTAACGCCGCCGGATTCACTTTGCACACGGTCGCGCGCTTCGGGGAGACCGTTTCCATGCCCACGCTTCGCCTCCTTTCTTCACTGCAACACCTGGCCGCGCTGGGACAGGCTCCGGTGAAGCCCTTGCGGACGTGGTGGCGCACCGCTGGACATCGTTTTCGTCCGCCCCGGGTCGTCGTCCATACGCCACGCGTTGAACGGGCGCAGAACGCGGTGAGAACGGAGCACGGACTCGGATCGGACGCTGCCGCGACCATCCTCGTCGAAGAGCATCGCGGTGAGATTCCGACGATCGTCTTAGGTGGGTTCGTTCCCCACGGGCCGGAGCAAGTGTACCTGCTGCGCGAAAACCTGATCCAGCAAGGATCCCTCTACTACATCAACTATCCGCCGAACGATTTCTCGGCGGAGCTGATCTTCGCCCAACTCGACGACCTTATCGAAGAACTCTCCGCGATGGAGGGCCGGGCGCCCGTGATTCTCGCGGTCAGCTTCGGAGCCGGCCTCATCTTGGAGTGGCTCAAGCGCGCGCGTCGCCGCGGGACCACGACACCCATCCGGGGATTGGTTCTGGTCAGCCCGGTGACCTGCATCGAGGACCTGCTCCCACCGGGTGCTGCAAAACCCACGACCCTACTCGGCCGAGCGATTCAACCCTACCTCGATCGTGGCGGCGACCTCTCGGATTCCCCAATCGAGCGATCCCGCGCCATCTTCACCAAGATGTTCGAAGCCGGCGCGCAAAACGGCGCGGCCCTGCGCGGCCTCCTGACCCCGCGTGAAGTGGCCGCCCTGATTACGGCGGTCCGGAGGACCATTCAGTCGATCACCGAGATCGGTGCCAAAGCCCGCGTGCAGTGCCTGCGCAACTTCGAACCTCCGAACGCCTACTTCAGCCAGGCGCTCCTGCCGCTCTGCGCGGCACCGACCCTGATCCTCTACGCGGAGAAAGAGAGTGCGGTACTCACGGAGCAGGCACCCAGCTTCTTTGTGTTTCAAACCGCCCACCGAGCGTACTTTCCGCAGAGCAGCTGCCGCACCGTGACCAACCCGGGCGGCGGACCGGTCCAGCACGCCTCCCTGATCTTCCACAGCGCAAACTTCCTGCCCTTCATCCATCGCTTCTACCGACGGTTAAAAAAACGTGAGACCGATGACTCCGGCTGAATCCACCCAGAGCAAGGGCGTTGAGTACCCAGTGCGTTGGTCCCTCGGCCACCGCTCGCAGCGTTCCATGCCCGCACTTCCCCGCTCGATCCTCCATCTCGGTGCCGGACTCTCCGTTGCCTTGGCCAAGCGCCGCCTGAAGGGGCCCGATCGCTCGCTGGTCGCGCAGGAGAAGGCCTACTACCACCTCGTGCGTCGCCTCGCGAATACCCAGCAGGGGCGCGATCATGCGATCAAGGCGCGCATGGGCTACGATCAGTTCCGAGCCGGGGTTCCGATCCGGGTCTACGAGGACCTCCTCCCGCAAATCGAGAGCGCCAAGCGGGGAGACGCAGACGTCCTCTGGCCGGGCCGCACGTCCCTCTTCGCGCTGTCGTCGGGTACGTCGTCAGGTCGGACCAAGTACGTTCCCGTAACGGAGGAAATGCTGGCGCATTTCCGTCGCGCCGGGATCGAGTCGCTCCTGCGGTATGGTGCCCGCGTCGGCCATGCGGGTGTGTTCCAAGGCCGACACCTTTTTCTCGGCGGATCCACCGCCTTGGAACGGATCGCGTCAAGCTCCGAGCACCCCGGCTTCGCCGGTGATCTCAGCGGCATCACGGCGCTCAATCTCCCCTCTTGGGCGGAGACGCATCTCTACGAGCCGGGCGAAGAGATCGCCCAAATGACCGATTGGCCGGCCAAACTGGAAGCCATCGCCGATCGCACGGTCTCGAGCGACATCTCGTTGATCGCCGGAATTCCGAGCTGGCTGATCATCCTGGCCCATGCCGTCCTCGCCAAGGCCTCCCGGGGCAAGATTCGCCCTGCCCACTTGCGCGCAGTCTGGCCAAACCTTGAGTGCATCGTTCACGGGGGCGTTCCGTTGGGACCCTTTGCCGACGAGCTCAAGGCACTGGCCGGACCCGGCGTAACGTTCCACGAAGTTTTCCCGGCGTCCGAGGGCTTCATCGCCGCACAGGATACGGACTCGAACGCCGGGCTGCGGCTCATCGCGGATGCCGGCCTCTTCTTCGAGTTCATTCCCATGCGGGAGTTTTCGGAGGATCGGCTGTCGGGCATGGGAATGCGGGCCCTGCCGCTGGCCGAGGTCCGGACAGGCATCGACTACGCGGTCGTCATCACCACCCCCGCCGGCCTCTGCCGCTACGTCATTGGCGATGTCGTCCGCTTCACGTCCCTCGAACCCTACCGGATCATTTACGTCGGCCGCACTCGCCTTCAGCTCAGCGCGTTCGGCGAGCACGTGATCGAGAAAGAGCTGACAGATGCAGTACTCACGGTCTGCCAGCGTCATGGCTGGACGATCGCCAACTTCCATGTCGCCCCGTGGTTCTCCGAGGCCGGCGGCGAGGAACGAGGTCGCCACGAGTGGTGGATCGAACTCCGTACCCCGACCAAGACCACGCCCACCGGGCCGATCATCGCCACGGAGCTCGACGCGGAATTGCAGCGTCTCAACGCCGACTACGCAGGCAAGCGACAAGGAGATGCCCTCGACCAACCCATCGTCCGTCTGGTCATGCCCGGGCTCTTCGAGCAGTGGATGAAGGCCGCAGGAAAGTGGGGCGGCCAAGGCAAGATGCCGCGCTGCCGCAGCGATCGCCACATCGCCGACGAACTCGCCACCATCGCCCGGTTTTGCGACGAGGCCTAGGGTAGACTAGGCTTCCCGGAGCCATCCACGCTGCCGCCGCACCCGGCCCTTCGTCGCCGGGGTTCAGCCATCAGCGCGTACGTTCCGCGAGCAACGCACGCACTTCGGCCGCGTAGGCTTCGGGATCCGTCATCGCGCCCACCTTGCGATGGCGAATCCGGCCTTCCCGGTCGATCAGGACCGTCGTCGGGAGCACCTCGACCGCGTACGCCTCCGCCAAGTCGGCATCCGCGAGGACGACCGGATAGTTGATTCCGGCCTTCCGCACGAACGCCCTCACCGCCTCAGCCGGCAGGGTATCAAGCGACATCCCGACGATCACCAACCCCTCGCTGGCATACCGCGTCTGCCATGCGATGTAGTCCGGGATCTCTTGCCGACACGGGGCGCACCACGTCGCCCAAAAGTCGATCAGCACCACCTTGCCGCGAAGGTCCGCCAGTGACTGGCGAACACCCGCCAGATCGTCAGCCACCCACGCCGGGGCCTCCGGTCCCACCGGCTGGGCGACGCGGGGCTCCCGCGGCGCGCAACCAGGAGCGATCAAGCAAATGGCCAGCGTGGCGAGCGCCACGGTTACCCCTAGCCCCGCCCTGCAGCCTCGCGCTGCCGAGGGGAGTCTCACGTCTCGCGCGCCTCCGGCAGGTCCATGCCAAGCGTCTCCACGAATTTCTTCATCGCGGGCGTCAACACCCGCCCCTTCCGATAGAGAATGGCGAGGGGACGCGTGAACTCGCGCCCCTTGAATCGCAGCGTCGCCAACGTGCCCTGCTTGGCTTCCTGCAGAACCGTCGCCTGCGGCACGATCGCAATCCCGTGATCGATCTCCACCGCCCGCTTCACCGTCTCAATATTGTCAAATTCCATCACCGGCTCGATCTCCAAGCGATTGTCCCGGAAAATCTGGTCCACCGCCTTCCGCGTCGGAATGTCCGGGTCGAACCCAATGAACCGCTGCGCCGCAAGGTCCTTCAGCTCCACCTCACCCCCTTGACGCGCCAACGCGTGATTGGGATGCGTGATCAACACCAACTTGTCGTTCCGGAAAGGCAGCGACTCGATCTGTCGGTGCTTCACCGGAAACGCGACCAGACCAAAATCCACCGAATTGTGGAGGATGTCCTCGTAAACCAAGTTCGAACGACGGTATTCAACCCGCACATTCACGGACGGAAAATCGTTCAGGAACCGCTTGATGTAGGGCGGCAACTCGTGCAGCCCGATCGAGTAAATCGTCGAAATGCGGATCATTCCGCTGATCACCTTCTTCATCTCCTGCAGTTCCGAGAGCAGCTTCTCGTACGTGTGCAGAATCTCCTTCGACGACTCGTAAACCCGCTGCCCTTCCCGGGTCAGCTGGAACTGCTTCTGGCTCCGGTCAATCAACAGCGTCTTGAAATGCCGCTCCATGGCGCGCGCCTGCTGGCTGACCGCGGACTGGGTGATGCCGTTGATCTTGGCGGACTTTGAAAAACTCTTCGTCTCGACGAGGTCGGCGAAGATCTTGAAATTGTCGATCTGCATGGAAAACTTACGAGTATACTTTGGTATAAACGTTTCTTATTCTACGCAATCTCATTCCCCCTGATCCGATGTCCCTGACCTACACCGCCTTTTGCGATCACGTGGCTGAAGTCCGGTCGCGGATCGCGGAGTCCTGCGCGCGTGCGGGCCGGAATCCGGCGGAGGTGCGCTTGCTTCCCGTGACCAAGACGCAGCCTCCGGAGGTGGTGCAGTTCGTCGTGCAACACGGAGGCTTCGAGGCTGTCGGCGAGAACCGCGTGCAAGAGACGGCGGAAAAGCGCCCGCGGGTGGCCGGGGGACTTCGCTGGGAACTGATCGGGCACCTGCAGTCGAACAAGGCGCGTCAGGCCGTGGAACTCTTCGAGCGCGTCCAGAGCGTCGACCGCGACAAGGTGCTCATCGCCCTCGATCGAGCCGCCGGAGAGCAGGGCCGGCGGCTTGCCGTCCTGCTGCAAGTGAACGCAGGCAACGATCCCGCCAAGTTTGGCGTGGATCCGGAAGCGGCACCGGCTCTGCTTGAGCAGGCTCTGCAGCTCACCCATCTCCGGGTGGAAGGCCTGATGACGATTGCCCCGCTGAGCGACGATCCCACTGTCGCGCGCCGCACCTTCGCGCGACTGCGCGAAATCCGCGATGATCTGATCAAGCGCTTCGATCTACCCCTGAACGAGTTATCCATGGGTATGAGCGGCGACCTCGATGCGGCGATCGCGGAGGGAAGCACCCTGGTCCGCGTCGGCAGCGCGCTCTTTGGCGCTCGCGGCTGAAGCGACGCACCCACGCCGCTTCAGCATTGCCGAGACCGCGAGGCGTCTTTGAGTTGGGGTCGTGACGCCTGCGGCTTCTCTCTCGCATGACGCAGCCCTGACTCGGCTTTTGGACGATCCCTCGCCCGCCGTCCGGCGCGCGTTGCTCGCCCATTTTTCCACCCGCCCCGCGGACGCACTCCGGCTCCTTTCCGCCCTCGCGCAGAATCCCAAGAGCCCGCTCGCACCGATTGCCCAAAGTTATCTGGACGAATTGGAGCTGAGTGATCCGGCCGAGGACTTCCGCGCTCTCATCCGGGCGCGCTCGTACGAGTTGGAAACCGGGGCGCTCTTCCTCGCGCGGGTGGTTCAACCAGATCTGAAGCACGCGCAGATCAACGACGTCCTTGATCGCTGGGCCGAGCGTTGCGCCGACCTGATCACGGAACCCAGCAGCGCGCGAGAGAAGTGCCGGATCATCAACCGCGTGCTCTTTCACGAAGAGCAACTCCGCGGAAATCACGAATCCTACATGGATCCCGACAACAGTTTCCTGCACCGCGTGCTTGAGCGGCGAACCGGGATTCCAATCTCCCTCAGCACCCTCTACCTTCTCGTTGCGCAACGCGTCGGCCTCGATCTCGAACCCGTGGCGCTGCCCGGACACTTCGTGGTGGGCTGCTACCTCGACGAGACGCCGTTCTTCATCGACGCCTTCGAAGGCGGAATGCTGCGTTCTGCGGAAGACATCGTCGACCGGCTTCGCCGGGAACGCGTCGACCTCTCGCTGGAAGATCTCGTGCCCGCGACCACGGCCGAGGTTCTCTGCCGGATGTGCCGCAACCTGGTCGTTCACTTCGCCCATGCCGGCGACCGCGAGCGCTCGGTGCTGTTCGCCGGATTTGTCGCCGCCTTCGAACAGTCGGCGGAAGACGATCCCACCTGACCCCTCGACCGGGGTTTGACAGCGAGCGCCTCTCGCCCCGGACTCGGCGTGATGGACTCTGTTCTGACCCTCCAGGACCTCGGTGACCAGCGGCCCGCCGGGACCGCGCTTGCCGTGCTGGGTCATCCGATCAAGCACTCCATCAGCCCGGCCATGCACACGGCCGCGCTCACCCAGATGGCACGAAGCGAACCGCGCTTCGCGGACTGGACCTATCGCCGGTTCGACGTACCGCCGGAAGAGCTCCCCGCCGCCCTGATCACCCTTCACGCACTGGGTTTCCGCGGCTTGAACCTCACGGTACCGCACAAGATCATCGCCTTCGATTGTGTCCACTCCGTTGACCCGGCGGCGCGACCGATCGGTGCAGTGAATACACTACTTTGGACTCCCGAAGGCTGGCACGGTTACAACACCGACGGGTATGGGCTCGCCACCGCCGTCGCGGAAGAGCTGGGCCGGCCGCTTGCCGGCGCCCGGATTCTTCTGCTCGGA
>CAIOYO010000170.1 GCA_903862595.1 uncultured Opitutaceae bacterium
GCGCGAGGTTCTGACCCATCACCGCAAGTCCGATGAGTCCAATATCAGAGTGTGTCTTGGGCATACGCAGCGGTCAGAGCTACGCACCACCTCGGGATGCGCCAATCCCAATCTCGCACGAACCGATGATCGTTAAATCACCGCTTGGGCGCGGGCTTCTTCGGAAAGAACTGCGCCACCAGGTCCACCCACGGCTTCAGCAGCGCCGGCTCTGTCCGGTTTCGCACCCAGTGCGCACTCAGCAGCGTGAGGGCTCCCAAGGCGATCAACGCGAGCCAGATGCCACTGATTTCACGTAATTTGCGTAAGACCGGTCCAATCAGGAAGAGGCCTGCGATGATTAATCCGATCGTCCACCAGGTACTGGATGGCACATTCGCAATCCGCTCTGCCGTGGTGAGGGTCGCGAGGATCGCGGTCACAGTGCTGGCGACGCTGGGGTCGGCGGGCGTCCGGAGCGAGCGCAAAGCGCCAGCGTTCCGGGTCGGCCGGGGGCCGGCGCGGGCGTCAGCGTTCCCAGCACCAGCGACCGTCCTCGATGAAGAGTCGGCCGCTGAGTTTGCCGCCGGCTTCCGCGAGCGCGGCGTCGAACATGGCGATCGGGTCGGGGCCGACGGTCAGGCGGCGCAGGAGGCCTTCGCCCTTGGTGGTGCCGCAGGCGAGGGTGATCTTCAGGCCGCGGCGCTTCGCGGAGAACTTCGTGCCGTCGGGAAGGACGATGCCGGCCTTCAGGGGTTTGAGCATCGCATCGACGTAGTGAATCCCGATGCCGGAGCGGTCATTCTTTTCCGGGCGGAGTTGTTCCGTGGCAGCGGGATTGGCGGGGCAGAGTTCGATCTTCATTAAAGAGCGGAGGGCAAGGCGGACGAAGGGGGAGTGACGATGCCGGCGTCCGACGATGGGGTCGCCCGCGTTGGGGTGGGCGAAGATGCCGCCGCGGCCGCGGCGTCCGGCGGTCTCGGGCCCACCGCGGCGGGCGCGTGGAGCGCAAAGTGGAGGGTCTGCAGGGCCGCGAGCCACTTGTGGGCACGGGCCGGTGCGGTGCAGACGCAGCCCGCGGGGGAGGTGGCGGGGCGCCAGGTAAGGACATCCGCCAGCGGGCGCCCCCGCAGCGGACCCGCCGTCGCGAGTTCCTCGCGCAGCGAGGCGGCATCCTCACGGTGACGGCAGAGGCTCTGGTGGCCTTCGTCGCCGGGAGCGGCGGCGGCGCGCATCCCAACAATGGTGCCGCCGCCATCGACTTCGATGTCGTAATGCAGCACGAACGCCACGTTGCCGCAGGTGCTGCCGTCAAAGTGAAAGCGCGCCCGCCAGCCGCCAGCCTCCCGCGGGGTCAGGGTCAGCTGCTCGTCGCGCCAGCGGCGCAAGGCGCGAAGGGCAAATGTGTATCCGTTATCTGCTGACATACAGGGGGGTGCTGGCGAGTCGGTCGCAGAGGGCGAGCTGCGAGGTCTTGGGTTTCAGCATGCCGGAATCGAGTGCCTCCAGCGGGGCGGGCAGGGGAGCGGCCGCGTTGAACGCGGCGAGCAGGTCCAGGTTGCCGGTGACCGGCCAGTCCCAGAATCCCGGGCAGTCGTGGAAGGTCGCGCCAAGCGCACGCTTCGCCTCGGCGAGCAGGGCTTCGGTGACGGCGGCGGCGAAGCGATCGAGGAAGTAGGCGCGATCCGGCTCGTCGCGGATCCAGCGGGCCGCCGCCTCCTCGGCGACTTCCGTGCCGGCGCCCACGGCGATGAGGGCGGCCGCGGGGGCGGCGCGGAGCTCGGCGCAGGCCGAGGTCCAGCGCGTGGGATCCGTCGCGATCGCCGCGCCCCAAGGACGCCCGTGCTGGGCGTACCATGCGCGGGCCTCGGCGGCGGCCTCGGCGACTGCCCCGGTGAATTCCTTCCGCGGCGGCAGCTTGAGGAAACGCTTGAACGCATCGTCCGTGACCTCCGGAACGGCGCGGGTCTCCCACAGGAGTGTCTGGGTCGCGGGGGTCATGGGAGCGGCGCGTCCTCCAAGGTGCCGAAGGGCTGGAATTGGCAGCCTGCGACAAACTCGTCGAAGAATCCGGGATCGGTCTCCAGCTCCACGTGCTGGATGGTGCCGACGAGGGTCTCGAGCTCACGGCGGCGGCTGACGGAGAGCAGCGCGATCGCGGCGCCCTCGATGGCGATGTTGCCGACGGCCACCACGCGGTCGTCCGGCAGGTCCGGGATGAGCCCGATGCGGCGCGCGGCCGCGAGGTCGATGTGGCGCCCGAAACCACCGGCGAGATAGAAACAGTCGAGATCCGCGAGGCGACGGCCGGCGCGGCGGGCGACGATCTGGAGCCCGGCGACGTTCGCGCCCTTGGCCTGCGCCAGCTCGTTGATGTCGCTCTCGCGCAGCGCGATCCCGCGACCGGCGTCGACCACGAACGCCTCGTCGCCCGATTCCAGGCGTCCGCGCTCGTTCATCTGCCCGGTGCGGCTGAGTTCACCGAGCAGGTCGATCAACCCGGACCCGCAGACGCCGTCGGCGGGCGCGTCACCGATCACGCGCGCGTGGACCGTGCCGTCGTCGGCGATCTGCACGCGTTCGATGGCCCCGGTGACGCCGGGCAGGCCGCAGCTGATCGCGCCGCCCTCGAAGGCGGGACCGGCGGGACAGGAGGCGGCGAGCAGACCGTGGCGGTTGCCGAGAAACACTTCGGTGTTGGTCCCGATGTCCATGATGGCGACGAGCGCGTCGCTTCGGTGCGGCTCGAGCGCGAGGAGGCAGGCCGCCGCATCGGCCCCGACGTGGCCCCCGACGAGCGGCAGGCCGTAGACCCGGCCCTCGGGGTGACCGGGCAGGCGGAGGTCGCGGATGCGGGCGCTCACGCTCAAGTCGGGCCGGGTTCCGTCGCGCCAGGCCTGTTCGATGGTGGAGCGGTAGGGCCTCTGGCCGATCGGGCGGACATCGAGGCCGAAGAGTAGGTCGCGCATCGTGGAATTGCCCGCGATGGCGTATTCATAAATCGATGACGCGGCGATGGGCAGCCCGTTGATCACGCGGGTCAGGTAAGCGAGCAGGGTTCGCTGGAGCAGGCGGCCCGGGTGCTCGGTGTCGTACTGAATGCGCGCCATCACGTCGGATCCAGCGAAGCGCTGGGGGTTCTCGAACGAGGCGGCGGCGACCACGGTGGCGGTCTCCAGGTCGAGCACGCGCAGCGCGACGGTGGTCGTGCCGAGGTCGATCGCGACGCCGAGGAGCGGGCCGGGGCCGCGGTGGATTTCTCGGCCATCGAGCAGGACGGCGTCGCCCTCGCGGCGGACGGAGGGGTCGAGGGAGAGGCCGCGGTTGGACGCCGGCAGGTGCAGAGCGCGGTCCTCGATGCGCAGGGTCGGGCGCAGCAGCGTGTGGGCGACGACGGTGCCCTCGGCGTGGTCCGCGGGGCGGCAGCGGCAGGACAGCCGGAAGCCGGGGCGAAGGTCGCGTTCCTCCGGTGCGGGAGCGGTGAGGAGAGCGGCGCCGGCGGTCACCTCGACCAGGCATTCCCGGCAGCGGCCCTGCTGGCGGCAGGACGACGGGATGAGGATCCCGGCGTTGGTGCCGGCGTCGAACAGGGATTGCCCCGGGGTGAGCGTGAGCACTCGCCCATTGAGCGTGACGGTCGCGGACATCGGAATCAGGCGTGGGCGGGTTTAGAGACCCGGTTTCGCGGAGGGATCGCCGCCCGAGAAGACGGCGTGGTCGAAGACCACGGTGAGCGGCTGGCGCAGGTGGCGGACGCCTTGGAGGACGGGCGCGTCGGTCAGCAGGAAGCGGGAGCGTGCGCCGATGCGCAGGCGCCCCTGGTCCTCGCGGAGCCCGAGGCGACCGGCGGACGCGCCGGTGGCGGAGCGCAGGACTTGGAGGGTGGAGAGGCCGGCGGCTTCCATGATTTCAAGCTCGGTGAAGAAGCCGTAGCCGTGGGGCACGCCGTGGGAACCGGCGTCGCTGCCGGCGATGATGCGCACGCCGAGTTCGCCGGCCTCGCGGAGGCGGACGGCGTGGTCATCGAGGATCCGGCGGAGATTGCTGCGGACGAGCTCGCTCCAGCCGAGCGCGGTGCCGTGTTCCCACTGGAAGTGAACCGGGGCGAAGGTGGGTATCCAGGCGATGTCGAGATCGCGCAGCCGCGCCAGCTGGTCGCGGTCGATGAAGAAGCCGTGTTCGATCGTGTCGACGCGGGCGGCGATGCAGTTCTGCACGCCGTCGTTGCCGGAGCAGTGGATCATGGTCTCGCGCCCGAGGGCGTGGGCCGCCGTGACGGCGCGCGTGAGCTCCTCAACGGACATCTGCGGCTTGGTCGTGACCGCCCCCTTCTCGAAGTTGATGATGCCGGTGGCGAGGAGCTTGATCCGGTGCGCCCCGGCGGCGGCGCGGGCGGCGATGGCTTGCTCGATCGTGCCGAAGCTCTCGATCGTCTCACCCATGAATGAGCCGTAGCGGCCCTGGTGGTGCAGCGCGGCCCCCGGGCTATCGAGATAGGGCATTTCCCCGCGCGAGCTGGAGAGATCGCGACGCTGGAGCGCGAGGCCGACGCCGTTGCGGTCGCCGGCGTCGCGGACCGCGAGAACGCCAAGCCGCACCAACCGCGGCAGCCGGGACTCGGCGCGCGCGAGCAGTTCGGTCTCGTGCAGCCCGAGGTAAGTGGCGCGGCGTGCCGGGTCCAGCTCGCCTCCCTCAAGGAAGAGATGCGCGTGGGCCTCGATCAGTCCGGGCAACGCGGTGTGATGCGGAAGGTGGAGGTCGGGCTCCGTCCGGTCGGCGCCGACCACGGAGGACGGCGGCGGCCCGCCGACGTGCAGGATCCGCTTCGCGTCGTAGACCAAGTGGGCGTCCGTCAGGACCTCGTGGCCGTCGAAGACGGTGCCGAGGCGCAGCCAGCAGGGTGCGCCGCGTTTCGGGAGCGGCAGACGGAGCGGGGTGCGGGAGACGGAGGGGTTCATGAAGCGGCTTCTTGGCGTTCGAGGTAGGCGTTGCAGATGTCCATGACCTTCTCGGCTTGGCGGAAACCGGCGTCCTCGGTGGTTTCACCGGGGCCGGCGCGACCGGCCTCGAGCGCCGCCGCGAGCTCCGCGACGAGCGGATCGTGGTCCGGCAGCGGCGTGGCGTTGTGCTCCACGTTGGCCAGCGCGTAGTCGAGTCCCGCGCGTTCCGCGAGGGTGAGGTAGGCGCGCTCGAGCTGGTCCTTGATGCCCTTGGGCGTGCCCCAGGCGAAGTTGGAGAGGCCGACCGAGAAGTGCAGCCCGCGCAGCTGCGGGTCCTCCGCGCAGCGGCGCATGGTGTCGAGGCCGATGTTGATCAGCCCGTACGTATCGGCGCCGACCGGCGCGAGGCCGGGATCGACGATGATGTCGTCCAGCGTGCGATTGGCCTCGGACACCAGACGATCGACGAAGCGGACGATGGTCTCGTGGCTGTCGCGCGCGTCGAGGCTCTGACCGCTGCCGCCGCCGGGGAGGAACTTCTCCGAGGCCATGACGATGCAGCGCAGGTCGTGGTCGCGGATCAGCGCGATCATGCCATCGAGTTCGGGGCGGGACGCGGCGAGGGAATTGAGGATCGGCTTGCCGCGGCAACGCGAACGGTCGTACGCCGCGATGGCGGCGCGGTGATAGCCGAGGCTTGGGTTGTCGAAGCTCAGCGGCACGTCCGTCACCGCCTGCAGGGCCGGGATGACGGTGGGCAGGAACGCGATCATCTCCTCTTGGCGGACGGGGACGCGCTGGGTGCCGTCGAGGTTGAGATTGATCGCGGCGGCGCCCGCGGCGGCCTGGAGCGAGGCGAGGGTCTGGTAGCCGGTGACGTCACGGGCCTCCCAGGCGCGGCGCGCGCGGGCGTAGGCGTTGTTGATCAGCTCACCGATGATGTGCAGACTCATGAGGAAAGGGGAGGGTTCGCGGGCGCGGACGGCGGATTTGCGGCGACGCGCGGGGCGAGGTGATCGCGGCGCTGCCACGTGTTTGCCCAGCTCGACGTGCCGCGGAGAGTCTGGTCCTGGATCACAGGCGCGTGCGCGAGCAGCGCGTCGGCGCGGCCCTCGTCCTTCAGCCGGTCGTACGCGCGGGACCAGATGCAGGGAAAGTCGCCGACCTCGCACTGCCCGTCGCGGGTGCCACCGCAGGGACCGTTGCGCTGGTTCTTTGCGCAGGCGGATTCCGGACACAGGAAGGCGATGTCGGGCAGCGAGCAATCGCCGCAGTCCCGGCAATCGAAGAGCGCGGACTTACCCGCGTGCTCCATCGCGCGCATCCAGCCGGGGCCCTGCGCAGGATCCTTGGCGCGGGAGGTCAGACGCTCGCCGAGCTTCCAGAGTCCGCGGTCCGGCGTGAACAACGCGGCGTGGGTGAACTTGGAGAATCGATACACCCAGCGGTCGCCCAGCGAGGCGCGGCTCGCCGTGGCGGCGCTGGTGGCGGGGTTTGGTCGCGTCGGATCCGCGAGGCCGGTGACGGGATCTTCCGCGTAGCAGAAGAACTCGTCCGGACGGGAGAAACGTTGCTCGCGGGCGAATGTGCGCCAGTCCTCGGCCCCATGGCGGTCAGCGAGGTCGAGGATGGTCCGGACATCCTCCACCGCGTGGACGCCGCCGAGGTACACGCCGCGGTAACCGAGGCCGCGGTAGATCGAGAGCTGGCGGGCGGCGAATTCGAGGAAGAACGCACGACCGCGGTCGGGCGCGGCACCGTGCCGCGCGCAGAGATCCGCGAGCTCGTCGGACACCACGACGCCCGGAATCTGTTGCGACCGGAACAGGCGGGCGACCGTCGGATTGAGCACGTAGACGTTGCCGATCAGCGGTACCGGCGTCGGCAGGTGGGCGCGGGACCAGGCGATGAGCTCGGAGATCTTGCGGGAATCGTAGCCCACCTGATTGATCACCCAGCGAGCCCCGGCGGCGACCTTGACCGCGAGCTTCTGCAGTTGCGGCACGACCTCGTTTTCGTGGCGCTTGAAGTTCGTGACCACGCAGCCGCTGAAGAAGCGCGTGGGCGTGAGCCGGCGCGTCGGCGCCGAGGCGTCGGTCGCGCCGGGGCGTGGGGCCGGCAGGCCGGCGTTCATCCGCTCGAGCAGCGTGAGCAGACCGACCGAGTCGAGGTCGAAGACCGGCTTCGCGCCGCCGGCCACGCCGGGGGCCGGGGCGTCGCCCGTGAGGGCGAGCACATCGTGGAAACCCTCGCTGGCCAGCTGCCACGCGGTCGACTCCAGCCCGTTGCGGTTGAAATCCTTGCAGGACAAGTGGACCACGACGGTGCCGCCCGCCTCGCGGATCGGGCGCCCCAGTGCCGCCGGCGCCAGCATCGGATGCCCGCCGGCATTGTCGGTCACGGAGACCCAATCGACCCGCGGCTCGCGCGCGAGATCCCGCGCGAAGCGGACCGCCCGCTGCGCCCGCGCCTCCTCCATCGTGCCCCGCGTGGAGACCAACTCCACGCCCACCAAGAAGCGGTCGGAACCTTCAAGCTTGTCGCGCAGCGAGGGCATCGGGAGGAAACGTGGCAGGTGGTTTTGGTCGTAATTCTAACCCGTTTTCACGGTTGGTCTGTGTCGGCAGGTCGAATCACTGGGCGGCCATGAAGCGCTGGAACATCTCCACGCTGCTGGGGGCGTCGGGACCGTAGCCATCGGCGCCGATCTCGTCGGCGAACATGCGGTTCACCGGGGCGCCGCCGATCACGAGCTTCACGTGCGCGAGGTCGGGTTCGTTTTGGAACGCGTCGATCACCACCTTCATGTAGGGCATCGTGGTGGTGAGCAGGGCGCTCATGCCGACGATGTGAGCCTGGTGCGTGCGGGCGGCGGCGATGAAGGACTCGGTGGGTTGGTCGACGCCGATGTCGACGACCTTGAAGCCGGCGCCCTCGGCCATCATGCAGACCAGATTCTTGCCAATGTCGTGGAGGTCCCCCTTCACGGTGCCCATGATGAGCGTGCCGCGGGGCGGGTGATTGGCGGCGTCGGCGACGAGGAGCGGCTTGAGGATGGCCATGCCGGCCTTCATGGCGCGGGCGGCGACGAGCACCTCGGGGACGTAGAGGGTTGAGTACTTGAAGTCCTCGCCGACGACGGCCATGCCGGCGATGAGACCGTCGTTGAGCACCTCATCGACCGGTCGGTTCTCGGCAAGGGCTTCGCGGACGAGGCGTTCGACCTCCTTGGCGTTCCCCTCGTAGAGGAACTGGTTCAGCTGGGCGTAGTCCGGCATGGTGAGGGTGAAAGGACGGTGAGGGAGGGAGCGTGGTGGGGACGTGGGTGGCGTCGGCTCAGGCTTGGGCGCAGTCGAGGCAGGCCTGCTTCACCGCGAGGATATTGGCGGTGGGCGTGCCGAACGGGATGACGGCGGTGCCCATGATGAAACCCGGGAGGGTGCGGCCGCGGGCGAGTTCACGCCGGGCGGTGGCGTAGATCTCGTCGGGCGAGGCGGTCTCGAGGAGCCGCGGGGAGAGATTGCGGCGGAAGCTGCGCTGATGCTGGGCGCAGAGCGCGGCCCACTCATCGAAGTCGGCGGTGAAATCGCAGAGCAGATTGTTCGCGCCGGTGCGGAGCAGCAGCTCGGCGATCGGCGTTGTGTTGCCGCCGATGACGAGGGGCAGGTCGCGCACGCCTTGGCTGGCGGACCATTGCACCAGTTCCTCGGTCACGGGCAGCACGAACTCCTCGTACATCGGCGGGGAGAGCAATTCCGGGGAGGCCTGGGAGTCGAAGACGATGAGCTCGGCGCCGGCGTCGAGGTAGCCGCGGGCGAAGGCCTTGATGATGCGGGTGGCATACGCGAGGACCTCGCGGACCCAGTCGGGGTGGTCGAGGCAGGCGAGGAACAGCGCCTCGGCGCCGACCAGCGAGATCGCGAGGGAGAACGGCCCGGAGATGGCGCCGCGCAGCCAGAAGTCATCGCCCACGGCGCGGCGCACGGCCCGCGCGGCGGCGAGATTGACCGGCATGCGACCGTCGCGGAGCGGGTTGGGGACGGGGGCCTGGGTGAGGTCGTCGCCCACGTGGATCA
>CAIOYO010000171.1 GCA_903862595.1 uncultured Opitutaceae bacterium
AATCTGACGCGGCTCGCCGGTGACCAGCAATCTCTCCAGCAGCAGCGCACTGCCCTTGCTGCGAAGATCGCCGCGACCGAGGCCCAACTCAACGAGATCCGGGGCCGCACGCCGCAACGCCGTAGCCAGAAGGCCGCCACCCTCCGGGTCAGCACCTCCCGCGCCGGAACGCTCGACTTGAGCGTGTCCTACACCACGCCCGGCGCGTCCTGGAGCGCCGCCTATGACGCCCGCCTCCGCGCCGAGACCCGCGCCATTGATGTCACCTACTACGGGGTCATCCGCAACGGCACCGGCGAGGACTGGAGTGGCGTCGCGCTCACGCTGTCCACCGCCCGCCCAGGTCTCGGCGGCGGCGCACCGACGCTCAGTCCGTGGGTTGTCGAACCGCTGCGTCCCATGCCGACGGCTTACCTCGCCCAGGGGGTTGCCAGCAGCGAGTTCAAATCCGCGCGACGGGCTGCAGGTCCACCGGAAGCGCTCACCTTGTCCGGCTCGGCCGCCGCGGAGTCCGACGCCGCCGTCGCCGAGGCCACCGTGCAGACTGGGCTCTCCAGCGCCACGTTCCGCATCGAGGCCCCTCTCACTCTGCCCAGCGACCGGAGCGCCCAGAAGGTCGTCATCACGACGCTCAATTGCCCGGCGGAACTGCGCTATGAAACCGCCCCCAAGCTCATCGAGGCCGCCTATCTCAGCGCCTCCAGCACCAACCGGAGCGACTTCCCTTGGCTCGCCGGCCCGGTGAACGCCTTCCTTGGGGATACCTTCATCGCCACCAGCGCCCTGCGCGCCGTGATGCCGGGCGAGACGTTCGCGCTTTCACTCGGCGTCGACGACAGCATCGCCGTGAAGCGTCGCATCGTGAAACGCTTCACCGAAGAAACCGGCCTGACCAGCAGCGGCCGGCGCGTGACGCACGAGTACCTTGTCACTCTGACCAACAACAAGAAGACGGCGGAGCGCATCGTGCTCCGCGAGCCGACACCCGTCTCCCGCGACGAGAAGATCGTCGTCAAGGTCATCACGCCCGCCGACCGGGACATCAGTTCCGCCACCGCCCCGAAGGAGATCTCACGCGAGGCCGATGGAATCCTCGCCTGGCGGATCGATCTAAAGCCGGGCGAAAAGCGCGAGGTGCCGATCAAGCTGACGATCGAACACCCGGCGGACTTGACGGTCACCGGTCTGGATTGACCGCGCGGACCCGGAGTCCGGGCGCAATCTCCGACCAGAAGCTGAAGAATCCACGGCGGGCCGCGGGAAAGTATCCTTGGTCCCACGGCCGCCGGTGCCAGACCACGGCAACGCCCGCCTGCGTGAGCGCGCGTTCCATGTGATCCGCGACGTCCCGCCACGGACCCACGGTCGGACGGATCGCCACGACCGTGCTGATCCGCTCCGCCCGCACCCAGTCGAGCGCCGCCGCGCCGATCCCGTCCTCCATCCGGCCAGCGTGCACCGCCGCGTCCCAGCGGGCCGCCCCCCGCGCCGCCCCGTCGGCCAGTGCCGCCTGGGAGAAGCGCGTCACCGCCTCGCTCCAACCCATCGCTTGATCGACGGATGCGGGCCACGCCGCCCAGATGCTCTCTGGATTCACGCCGCCAAGATCGACTTGCTCCACCGAGAGATCATCCGGATGCAGCCAGAGACCGATTCGGCCCGAAGGACGTGCACCCTCGCCGGCTCGCGCCCCGGACGCCTCGGTTGGCGGGGCTGGATTCCACAAGGGCTCGAGCGGCGGAGGCGATGACTCCGTCAGCGGTACCGCCGCCGCGGCAAGCAGGCCGGAAAGATCGTACCGGTTTTCCGAATACTCGCGGACGTTGTCCGCGCGGGCGAGGTAGGTCTTGCCGGCGGTGTGGAGCCCGGCGACCCAGCGCCACGACAGCGTGTTCGAGGCAGGGTCGCCATCGAGCAGGTGACGGAGGAAGAAGTCGGCCCCGAGCTCCCACGGTAGACGCAGGGTGAAAACCCAGATGCTCGCGAACCACATACGGGCGTGGTTGTGGAGCCAGCCGGTCGTCACCAGTTGCCGCGCCCAGTCGTCGAATCCCGGAATTCCCGTGCTCCCGCTGATCGCACGCCCGTAGCCGTCCGGAAGTGGCGCGGCGCGAAGACGGGTGAGCGCCGCGCGATAGCGGGTCCACGCGTCTGGATGCTGCTCGAGCCTGCCTTTCCAGTACGTCCGCCAGCAGACCTCCTGCACGAACTTTTCCGCTTCGGCCCACGGGAACCGGCGCAGCACGGCAGCGCACACCTCCTCCTCGCTGATCAGGCGGCGCTGCAGCCAAGGCGAGAGGCCCGAGACGGTGGGCCGGTGCGGCCGGTCATAGCCGCGCTCCCGGCCGTAAGCGGGTACCCGCGGCAGGAATTCCTCAAGGCGGTTCAAGCCCGCCTGGCGGGTCGGCAGG
>CAIOYO010000172.1 GCA_903862595.1 uncultured Opitutaceae bacterium
AGGAATCCGAGGGCGACCAGACCGCCCGTCCAGATCGCCTGATCCGCGAGCCGACGCCGTTGGTCCGAGCGGATGTTCTGGCCCATCCCGAGAAAGATCGCCGCGAGGCCGATCGGATCGATGGCGACGAACAGCGGGATGAAGGCTTGGAGGAAACGGGCACCCCAATCGAGCATGGCAGCAGGATGCGGATTCCCCTGAGAAAGGCAAACTGCCCCTCGGGCTACGGCGGGAGCAACGGCAGGCCGCCGGGTTACACCGCTTCGGCGCGCAGGCCGGCGCCGCGCAAGGCCGCGAGCACTTCGGTCACGTGCGCCGGGCCGCGGGTCTGCAGCACCAGCTCGATCTCGACGTACTGCGCGGAAAGCGACGAGAACGCCCGCTGGTGGTGAACCTCCTCGATGTTCGCGCCGGCTTGACCCACCGCGGTAGTGATCTTCGCCAGCGAACCCGGCACGTCGCGCGCACTCACCTTCAGCCGCACGAGCCGGCCGGCGCGCACCAAGCCGTGTCCGATGATGGCGGAAAGCAGCAATGGATCGATGTTGCCGCCGCAGAGCACCAACCCGACCTTGCGGCCGCGGAACCGTTCCCGATGCGCGAGCAGGGCGGCGAGACCAGCCGCGCCGGCGCCCTCGACGAGCGTTTTCTCCACCTCCAGCAGCATCACGATGGCCTGTTCGAGATCCGGTTCCTCCACCAGGACAAGGTCGTTCACCGATGCAGCGACGACCTGACGTGTCAGCGTGCCGGGCAGGCCCACCGCGATGCCATCGGCGATGGTGCTCTCGCCCTGGGGCAGGGACGTTCCCTTGATGAGGTTGTACATCGCTGGGAAGCGGCGTGTCTGCACGCCCACGACCTCGATCGACGGCTTGAGCGCCTTGGCGGCGGTGGCCATGCCGGCGATCAAGCCGCCGCCTCCCACCGAAATGACGAGCAGGTCGAGGTCCGGCACCTCCTCGAGCATCTCAAGGGCGATCGTCCCCTGGCCGGCGATGACCGCCGGGTCGTCGTAGGGATGCACGAACGTGAGATTCCGTTCGCGGGCAAGCGCGTAGGCCTTTTCCCGCGCCTCCTCGAGCGTGTCGCCGTGCGTGATGACGGTGGCACCGAAGCCTTCGGTGCGCTCGACCTTCACGGCCGACGTGTTTTTCGGCATCACGATCACCGCCGGGATTCCCAAGCGCTGGCAGTGGTAGGCTACCCCTTGGGCGTGGTTGCCGGCACTCATGGCGATCACCCCACGACCGCGGGCGGCCGCGTCGAGAAGCGCGAGGCAGTTGCAGGCTCCGCGCTCCTTGAACGAGGCGGTGAACTGCAGGTTCTCGAACTTCAGGAATACTTCTGCACCCGTGATCTGGCTGAGCGTTTGCGAGGGCAGGCAGGGCGTCGGAAGAATGTGCCCCTTCAGGCGTTGGGCGGCGGATTGGATGTCGGCGAGCGTCACGGCAGGAAAGGTGAGGATGTCGGGCCTGGTCGGGCGGTGCAAGCGCCGCCCTCCGCCGCAGGGGCACGGGAGGATGGAGGCGAGCGAGCCCCGAGGCCTCGGTCCCGCCGTGGCGCGCCGCCCGATGTTCGCGGAGCGTGCACGCCGCGGACTCCGGTGAGCGCAGGCGATGCGCCGACGAGCGATCTTGAGCGTTCCGTGGGTGATGTGCACGCTTTCTCTTGATGGCTGAGCGTTTCGAGCGTGGCCCCTTGACGCCCGTTGGACCCGACGTGTGGTTGCGGAGGCTTTTCGCGTTGGTGGTGCTTCTTTCCATCGCCCAACCCCTTTTCCCCCAATGATGCCCTCATCCCTTGTTTCACGCTGGTTGTTGCTTGCCGTGTGTGTCCTGAGTGCCGCGATGATCTCGTCGATTCGGATGGAAGCGGCCAGCGGACCTCGAGTGGCTCCGCTGACGCTCACGGCGGGCGGTTTGGAGGTAGGGACGGATGTACCCGCATTTGAAGCCAAGGTGCGCGAGTTGAAGCGCATGGGTTTCACGAGTGTTCAGACCTACGTTTACTGGAACAAGGTCGAGCCCTCCCCTGGTGAGATTAACTGGTCGGAGTACGACCGTGAGGTCGAAGTGTACACGCGGGCGGGGCTGAAGTGGGTGCCGTTCATCATTATGGGGCCATGGTACGTGACGCCCCAATGGGTCCGGGAAAAGCCGGGCATGGTGATGTACCGTTGCTTGGAGCACGGTCGCGAGATGGCGATCCCCTCGCTCTGGTCCGCGGGGATGCGGGATCATGTCCGGCACTCGCTCCGACAGCTGGCGGCTCACTACGGGCCGAAGGGCGTGCTGGAGTCCGTGAACATTGGGATCACGGGCGATTACGGCGAGGCGATCTACCCGGTGATCGGAAATTGGCCGGGCGAGTACCACTCGCATGCGGGGTACTGGTGTGGCGACGCGTTGGCGGAGGCGGACTTCCGGGCGCACGTCCAGACGCTCTATCCCGAAGGCATCGATGCGCTTAACCGAGCGTGGCGGAGCGATTACGGATCGTGGGCTGAGGTGCGGCCTTTTCTTCCGGCCAAGGCGCCGTCCGAGCGGGCCTGGCAGGAGTTCCTCGCGTGGTATCGTGACGAGATGACGGAGTTCTCGGACTTCTGCCTCGCGGAGACGCGGGCGGCCTTCCCTGGGGTGGACGTTTACCTGTGCACGGGCGGCGACATGGCGCCGGAGCACGGTTCGGACTTCTCCGCCCAGGCGAAGGTGGCCGCCAAGCACGGCGCGGGAGTCCGCATCACCAACGAGGGCAGTTCCTTTGGCTACAACGTACGTCTCACCCGCCTAGTCGCGACGGCGGGCCATCATTACGGCGCGTACTTTGGCAACGAACCGGCGTCGTACGTGTCGGCGGAGGGCATGGTGGGCCGCATGTTCAATGCGGTCACTTCGGGCGCAAATCAGATGTTTGCGTGGTCGGGCGAGCTCATGATCGATCCGAAGACGGGCAAGTGGGCACCGATGGGTGAGCAAACGGGTCGCCTGAGTCCGCTCTTCCGCGAGCAGCAGCGGCCACGGATCGATGCGGTCGTGTACCAGCCCAATCTTTCCGCGTCGCAGGTCCTGAGTGCGGAGGTGGCGCAGTCGGGCATGGCGCGGGTCGGTGAGTTCCTCGCCGAGTTCCGACGCTTCATCGATTACGATCTCGCCGATGACCGGTTGATCCAGGACGGCGTGTTGGCGGGCAAGAGGATCTTGTTCGTGGCCAATGCTCAGGTGGTCGATGCACGGACGACGCGAGCCATCGCGGACTGGGTGAGGTCGGGTGGGCTCCTCTTCGTGCTGGGTTACCGGCCGATCGACTGGGATGGATCGACGGCCCCGTTCGATGATCTCACGGGATTCACGCCGGAGACGGATGACATCCGGGGCATCGACACGAAGGGGATGCGGATCGCGCGTCCAGACCTGCTTCCGTCGATCGCGGCCCTGACGAATGTGACGCCCTTCGGGGCCTATCGTCCCTTGGCGCCGGACGTCGAGATCCTGATGGGGATGCAGTATTCCCCTGACTTGGCCGTGGCCTGGCGGAAGCCTCTCGGGAAGGGAATGGTTTACTCCTATTTCGGTTCGATGGATCTCCGGCAGAACGAGGCGAGCTGGGCGCAGTCCCACCGTCTCCCGCTGCGGTTCATTCAGGACCTCCTGCAGAGTGCGATCACCGAGAAACGTCTCGCGGCGGTGCCGACGACGCTGAACTTCGATCTACCGGACGTCTACAAGGTCGAGACCGATGCCGGTCTGTGGATCCTCAACATGGGCGCGGAGGCGCGCGATGTGCCGGTCGGCGTCGGACGGACCGTGCGTGTGTCCTCGTTCGACATTGCGCTGCATCCCCGGGGCTGAGCACTCCCAGTCGGGGCGGTCCGAATCTCGCGGACCGCTGCCGGGTTGGTTTGCCCGCCGGGCCTCGGCGGGTGGCTCGATCCCGTCGGCGCGGGACGGCGCTTACTCCGCCAGCTTGGTGTCGATCAAGTCGCGCAGCGCGGCGAAGCCGTCGGAGCTGATGCTCAAGTCCCCGCGGAAGGGGTTGTCGGTGGCGACGAGAAAGAAGATGAGCAGGCCGAGCATCAGGGAGACGCTGATCGTGGCGAAGAGTTTCACGGTCTCCGAGTTCGCGGCGACAAACCACGTCGACGCAATCGTGAGCAGCGCTCCGATCACGACGATCCACCACAGGGGAGCGGTCAGTCGAGCATCGTAGCTCCGGGCTCGCTCGTCGCCGGCCAGCATGAGCGCGTTCAACTGCTGGACGGACCGGGCCTGCCGCTGAATGCTGCCGCCTCCACCCCCGAGCAGGCGTCCCGGCTCACGGGCGCTGAGCAGTGCCTCGATGGCCTCGAGTTTCTCCGCCTCACCCTGGGGCGCTCGACCGACCTGTTGTGCGGGCCACGATTTCGTGACCACGATGTCGGCCCAGTCGCGGAGGTTCCGCAGCGCGTCGGACCGCGTCGGCTCCGGCAGCGTGTTCAGCGTACGCTGCAGATTGGTGGCCGTCAGGACTTCCCGCTGGGCCAGCGTATCCATCGAGTTGAACGTGTCCCAGGTGCCGACCGCGACGAGACCCAGCGTGATACCAAAAAAGATGCCGAGCGTACTGCTCACGATCCCGACCACGTCGTTCTGACCGGGGTAGGGGCCGACCCAAGTCTCGATCCGCTTACGCAGGAGAATGTGCCCCGCGACCGCAAAAAGCACGAAGGCGGAGGTGACTACCACGCCGAGCAAGACGTTGGGAAGATCGTAGAGCCAGTAGAGAGACATGACTCCCGGATATCGTCTTAAACCTGATGATCAAGCGTTTAGCGATCATCATCCCGTTGGGATCCAATGGACGGTACGATCAATGGGTCACACGGAGGACGATGCCGCCGGTTCCGACGGGCGTGGGCTCGTGGGGCCGCCTCCGAGCGCGGTTTCCGAGAGGATCTGCCGTGCGATGTCGCTCGCGGCGGTCGGTCGGGCGAGGTGTTCGAGGCCGCGCCGCCATCGTTTCCATTGGTCGGCACCGTGATCGAATGCCGCGGTGATCGCCGCCACCACCTGCTCCGGTGTCGTGGCGAGGGTCCCGGCATCGTGCGCTTTGAGGAGTTCCCAGTTTCCCTCCTCCTGACCGCGCACAACTTGGCTCACGATCATGGGGCAGAGTGCATTGATCGATTCCTGAGTCGTGGCTCCGCCCGCCTTGCTGATGACGAGGTGGTGGCGCATGAGCAGGTCGGGGATGCGATCGGTCCAGCCGAGGACCTCGACCGAGGTGGTGGTGGGGTGGGGAAGCGAGGCGAGTTCCCGGCGGAGGTCTTCGCTGCGCCCGGCCGTGATCGTGACGGCTAGTCCGGGGCAGGCGACGACGGCGCGGGCGATGGCGGTTGCCCGACGGCGGGAGCAGTTGATCATCAGCAGGACCCGTCGCGGGCCGCCGCTGGCTGGATCGGGCGGCACGGCATCGCTGCTCCGGTCGGCGAACGCAGAGGCCACGGGGAAGCCGGACACCGTGACGCGGGAGGGAGTGACGCCGCGGTCGATCATCCGCTGGGCCGAGCCCGCGTCGGTGACGAACCAGCGCTGCGCGGGAACGCCGAACCAGATGGCGTTGATCGTGAGCGCATCGGTCACGACCACGTAGAGTGGGGGAACGGCCCGACCCTTGCGGCGCACTTGCTCCGCGAGCCATCCGTAGACCGGGTAGGTCGCGCAGAGAGCGTCCGGCTTCTTCTCGTCCAGCAGGCGTTCAAACGCGCGGACGTACTGCGGGAGTAGGGCCGTGAAGTGGCGGAGGTGAGGCGTTCGATCAAGCCAGCCGTAGAAGCCAGCCCATACCGCCGGAGCATGGTTGATGACCCTCAGGTAGAGCTGGCGTGAGAGCCGGTCCAACCGCGGAGCGACCTCCGCGAAGAGATCGACTTTCTCCGCCGTGACACCGGGTTGGCGCTGCAGTCCGGCAACGAGGGCCCGGGCGGCGCTATTGTGACCTTCTCCGTAGCTCGCGGTCAGGACGAGCACGCGTCGCGGCGTCATGAGAGCGCGTGGCGCAGGGCCTCGAGTTGCGGCCCGAGCGGTGCCTCGATCCCGGGCTCCGGATCGTCGGCGCCTTCGTCGGTGGGCATCGGAAAGCGTAGGATGAAGTCCTTGAAGTGGATCACCTCGAATCGGCCGTCGAGGTGCTCGACGATCGCGGTGAGCGATTCCACCCAGTCACCGGAATTGAGGTAGTGGATCCCGTCGATTTGCTTGTCCGCTGGCGTGTGAATGTGCCCGCAGATGACACCCACGCAGCCGCGTTCCCGGGCGAGGGCCGCAATGTTCTCCTCGAACTTCCCGACGAAACTCACGGCCTGCTTCACGCGCGCCTTGATCGCCTTGCTGAGCGAGAAGTACTCCTTGCCCCAGAACTTCCGCCACAGGTTGTAGACACGATTAAGCCGCAGGAGCAGGGCGTAGCCGACGTCCCCGACGTGGGCCAGGAAGGCCATGTTTTTGACCACCCCGTCAAACACGTCTCCGTGCAGGACGAGGTAGCGTCCGTTCGGTGTCTCGAGCAGGCAGTCCTCGACCAGGTGAATCCGTTCGAAGCTCATCGGCAGGAGCCGGGAGAGGAAGTCATCGTGGTTGCCGCGCAGGTACACGACGTTGATGTCTTTCTTTTGGACCAGCGTCAGGATGCGGCGGACGAAGCGGGTGTGGGCGCGACTCCAAGTGGCGCCCCGGCGAAGACGCCAGCCGTCGATGATGTCGCCGTTCAGGATGAGACGCTCGCAGCGAATGTGCTTGAGGAAGTGAGTTGCCTCCTCCGCCTTGGCGTCTGGCGTGCCGAGGTGGACGTCGGAGAGGATGGCGGATCGGACGTGGAGAACGGGTTTCGACATGATCGCGCGGTGCCCGACATCGTGCTGCGTTCCCGTGCCGTCCCGGTGTCGAGCGTGTGGCGATCGCGTAACGAAACCTTCCGGCGACCAGTTTGCGGGTCGTCGATCTCGTTGATGGAGGGCGACTCCGGTCGCCGCGCCGCCCGGGGTGGAGCGGCTATTGCCGGGCGATGTTCGGCCGGCCGCCGCGCAGCACGTACTTCTGGATCTTGCCGGTGGAGGTCTTGGGCAGCTCGGCCACGAACGTGAACTCGTGTGGGGCCTTGAAGTGAGCGAGGTGGGCGCGGCAGAACGTGCGGAGCTCCGCGGCGTCCCCGGTGGCGCCGGCCTTCAGCACGACGAACGCCACGGGCGTCTCGCCCCACTTCTCGTGGGGCTTTCCGACGACGGCCACCTCCTGCACGGACGGATGGCGGAGGAGGAGGCCCTCTACCTCAATCGAGGAGATGTTCTCGCCGCCGCTGATGATGACATCCTTCCAGCGATCGCGGATCTCAAGGTAGCCATCCGGATGCACGACCGCGGCGTCGCCGCTGCGGAACCAGCCTCCGCGCATCGCCTGGGCGGTGGCTTCGGGATCGTTGTAGTAGCCGCGCATCACGGCGTGGCCGCGCATCACGACCTCGCCGAGCGTGGCGCCGTCGTGGGGCACCTCCCGGTCCTGATCGTCCACCACGCGGACCTCTGCGGAGGCGATGGCCTCGAC
>CAIOYO010000173.1 GCA_903862595.1 uncultured Opitutaceae bacterium
CTCCAAGCTACCGCCGCCGCGCCCGATGACCAGCAGGTCGAATATCCCGAGTTCCTCCGCCGCGCGGAGCATTGTCACCATCTCCGCCGCCGCGCCCTCGCCCTGCACTTTCGCCGGCAAGATCACGAGGCGACCCCGCCAGCCACGACGGCGCAGGATCTGGATGAAATCCTGCACGGCCGCACCCGTCGGCGAGGTGATGAACCCGATCGTCCGCGGCATCGGCGGCAGCGGGCGTTTGCGCTCCGGCGCGAAAAGCCCCTCGTCCGCCAGGCGCCGTTTCAGTGCCTCGAACTCGCGCTGGAGGCGCCCGACTCCATCCTCCACCACCGCGCGCACGATCAGCTGATACTGCCCGCGCGGCTCGTAGACGCTCACCTGGCCATAGACCACGACCTGCAGGCCATCGCGCAACACCACGCTCTGCCGCGCCGCGTCGCCGCGAAAGAGCACCGCCGAGAGCGTCGCCGCTGCATCTTTCAGCGAAAAATACACGTGCCCGCTGCTCTGCTGCTTGAGGTTCGAGACTTCGCCGCGCACCCAGCCCGCCGGCAGGCCTTCCTCCAGGAGGGTCTTCACCCGACGGGTGAATTCTCCGACGCTGATCACGCCCGCGCCCGGGCCACCGTCGTCGGTGGACGGGTCGTCGCTGCGAGCGGTGCGGGACGGTGTCCGCGCGCCTCCGACGCCTGCCTCTCGTTCGATGCCGCGACGCAGTGTCATGCCGTGTTCGCCTCCTGCCGCTGCCGCCGCTGGCGCAAGTGCCGCCGCAGGAGGTGAACCCCGAGGATCGCCGCCACCACGAGGCTGATTCCCAGCACGGCCACCTTCGCTTTGCCGTGCATCAGCGCATCGCCAAAGATCACCACTCCGCTCAGGTTGATCATCGGAAACAACAGCGACGGCAGCAGGTACGTCCGGAACGGAATCTCCGCCAAGCCGAGCAAGTAACTCTGCACGAAGAACGGGGGCCCCGGCGTGATCCGCACCAGCAGCGTCATCTCGAACTGATCCGACGCCGGAACCATCGGAATCCGGTAGCCCAACCGAGCCAAGGCCCAAGCCAACAGAGGCCGCAGCGCCCGCCGCGCCAGCCAATAGGTCAGCACCACATTCACGGTGATCGCCGCCGCAGAGCAGAGCAGCACGCCCCCCAACCCGAGCTGTGCGCCAAACGCCGGCCCCGCCGTCAGCGCAAACGCCATCAACGGAAAACCCGCCGCCGGCAGCAGGGCCATCGCGGTGAAGAAAGCCGCCGGACCGAGCAGCCGGATTATCTCCATGATGCTGAAAATCATGGACTTAACGTCAAATCCGCGCAGCAAGAGGATACCGGCTCCGGCGAGCACGGCGAGGCCGATTCCCCCTTTGACGAGGAATTTCCGTCGGTCGCGCGGTTCCGCTCCAGCCATGGGGCAACGATGCCGATGTTGGGTCGGCGCCGTCAAGGTCCACGCAGCCCTTCCCGCCCGGTGCGGCGCGGCGGTCCGGGCGCGCCGGTTTTACCGTATCCATGGCGCCCGATGCTTCTCCCTCCCTAACGACCCGACGGACGGTGATCCCGATCGTCGCGGTGGTGGGGATCGCGTGGCTGGTGCAGTCGGTGGTGTCGCCCTCGGCATCGCTACCGTACGTGTGGCCGTGGTCGCTGGTCTCGGCCTACGGCTGGGGCGTGGTGGCGATCGTCGGCGCGTTGGGCTGGTGGCGCGGTGCCCGCATGGGCCCGCTGCTGGATGGCGGCCTGTGGCTGCTTGCCACGGGGAGCGTGATTTCGGCGGCGCTGAGCGACGCGCCGGGCGTGTCGGGTCCGGCGGCGTGGTCGGGCGCTGCGGTCTGCCTGGCGCCGTACGCGTGGCGGTGGCTCGTCCAGATCGTGGGGCGGGAGACGGTGCTGCGCGGTCTTGCCGTTGCGGCCGGCGTAATCCTGACGGCGAGTCTTCTGGCGTGGTGGCCGCAGGTCTCCGCGCGCGCGGATGCGGGCGTGGGATGGTCGGCGGCGTTCTCCCTGCGCAACGACCAGCCGTTCGGGCACAGCACGTACACCGCCGCGTTTGCGCTTCTGGCCATCAGCGTGATGGCAACGGCCGGAGTCGGTGCGTCGCCGGGCGGACGATTGCTGGCGGGGCTCGGCGGTGCCGCCAGTCTGGTGGTGCTCATCGGCAGCGGCAGCCGGGCGGGGCTCGTTGCGGCTGCGGTAGGGGCGCTCGCCGCGGGATGGGCGGGGCGGTCCTTGCTCGGGGCGATGCCGCAGCGCGTGCGTTGGAGCATCGTCGTCTCAGCGGTACTGCTCGTCGCCGTCGGCGTCGCCGCTAACCCTCGCCTGCGGGCACGAGTGTTGGAGGGAAGATGGACCCCGGAGGCGCGGGAGAGCAACGCGCAGCGCCAAGCCATGGCGCATGCCGCCGTCCTCCTTGGGTCCGAACGCCCTTGGCTCGGCTGGGGGCCGGGCATGGTGCCGCACGTCTTTCCGTCAGTCCGCGCCCGCGTGGCAGGCACGGTCGACAACGTCCTCCAAGTGCATCAGACGCCGCTGCAGGCATGGGTCACGCTCGGCGGCTTGGGAATCGCTGGGACGCTGCTGGTGTTCTTCGGGGCCTGTGCCCGTGTCTTCGCCGCCGCCCGCACGGCGGAGTCGCGCGCGGCGACGGCGGCACTGACGGGAGGAATCGCGGCGGCGGCGACATTCTTTCTTTTCGATCACTCTCTTGACGTTCCCGCGATCGGGTTGCTCGCCACTGCGCTGCTGGCCCTGCTGGGCGGCGGTCGAGCCGACGGAGAAGGACGATCCTCGCGGTGGGGCCCTCCCCTGCTCTTGGGCGCGGGAATGCTGACGCTCATCCTGCCGCAGGTGATCCGCGACCAGATCGCCCGGCGGCATCATGCCGCGGCCCTCGATGCCGTGGCAACGGGCGATCCAGCACGCTTCCTGACCGAAATTCGCACGGCCAGCCAGGCGCTGCCGGATGCACCTTACCTCCTGCACGTGGAGGCGGGCTACCTGGCCACGGGACGGCCGTTCGCGCCTGCGATCGGACGACCGGACGCGGCGCCGCCCGCCGGGGGACCGGCGCAAGCGGAGCGACTGCTACTGGCGTCGCTTCGCGCCAACCCCTTTCTGGAGTATGCCGAGTACAACCTCGGCTGGCTGCGGCTCCCGACTTCACCGGTCGACGCCGAGCGACACTTCGCCGCCGCGGCGCGCCTCGCGCCCCACCGAATCGGCGTCTACCTTGGGCTCGGCCTCGCGCGCGCGGCGCAGGGCAACGCGGACGGCGCCATCACCGCCCTGGCCTTGGAGCGGATCAATGCCCCGGTCGAAGCCTTTTCCCCGCTCTTCCGCGACGCGACCTTCGCGGCGCTCACGCCGGAGATCAACGCGCGCGCGCGCACCCTGCTCGCCGAGGGAAAGGCAGACGGGAGACTTCCCGCAGATGCCGTGGTCGCGGTGCTGGACGTGTGGACATCGCTCCCGCCGACCGACGTCGCCTTTGGCGCCGCGTACCATCGCGTGCGACCCGGCTATGGCCTCCTGATGGGGTTTCCGGAAGGCCGCCCGCCCGCGGATGTCGTTCCGATGTACCCCGTGCTCCTTCCGGAACCCGCACGGTCGCGCCTACCCGCGGCGGGCTGGGTGCCCGGTGAAACGTTGCTGGAGTGGGCGGGCATCCCGCGGGAGGTCACGCCATGAGCCCCCGCGCCTTGGATCGGCGACGCTCGCTGCTTCCACTCGCGTTGTTGGCGGGAGACGTCCTCGTGGTCTTCGCCGCGTTCTGCGTCGCTTGGGTCCTCCGCTACGCGTCTCCGCTCGGTCGACTCGGCATTCCCGTGCCGGACGCCCGTTTCGCTGATTACCTCCCGCTCCTGCTGCTGGGCACCGCGTTCCTCACGGCCGCCTACCTGCAGCAAGATCTCTACTCGGAGCGCCTGCTGCTGCGAAAGTTGCGATCGCTCGGCCTGATCTTCCGCGGGACGGTCCTCTGGCTCGCGGGCTACCTCGCGCTTTCCCTGGTGCTGCGCTTCGAGCCACCGATTTCCCGCTGGTTCGTGATCCTCGCCACCGTGTCGGTGCTGGCCTTCATGAGCGCATGGCGCAGCGCGGTCTATGCGTGGCTGACGCGACCAGGACGCGTGGAGCGACTTCAACGACGCGCGATCGTGCTCGGATGGACCCCGGATGCCGCAGCCCTCGTTGCCGACCTGCGGCGCAGCCCGACGCATCCGCTGCGACCGGTGGGATGGATCCGGCTGCCGGGCGACGGACCGGGCCCGGCGGACTGCCCGGAACTGGGCGCCCTCAATAACCTACCCCGCATCCTGCGCGAAGAGCGGATCGACGCCGTCATCGCCGCGCGGACCGATCTCCCGGCCGCGGACCTGCGTTTCGTCCTCGAAACCTGCGAAGCCGGCTTCGTCGATTGGAAGGTGGTGCCGTCCTCGTTCCAGATCCTGACCAGCGGACTGCGGCTTGAGACGGTCGGTCGGGTACCGATCCTCGGCGTCGAGGACCTCGCGATCCACCGTCCACTGAACCGGGTGGTCAAGCGGACCTTTGACCTCGTGGGTGCGAGCGTGGGTTTACTCCTTTCCCTCCCGTGGACCGCGATCCTGAGCCTGCTCATCCGGCGCGAGTCGCCGGGCGCGCCGGCACTCTTTGCCCAACAGCGGGTGGGCGCACGGCAGCGTCCCTTCGTGCTCTACAAGTTGCGCAGCATGCATCCGGAAGCGGCGGCGGCGGACCACCTCCACCAAAGCACCCCGGCGAACGATCCCCGTCTCCTGCGCATCGGCGCGTGGATGCGGCGCTGGAACTTGGATGAGCTCCCGCAATTCTGGAACGTGCTCAAGGGCGACATGAGCCTGGTCGGTCCCCGCCCCGAGCGTCCCGCACACGTGGCGCGACTCTCGGCGGAGATTCCGCACTACCTGCCGCGGCACTTGGTGAAGCCCGGGCTCACCGGCTGGGCGCAGGTGAACGGGCTGCGTGGCGAAGGCGATCTCGTCCGCCGCATTCAGCACGACATCGCCTACATCGAGAACTGGTCGCTGCTGGGCGATGTGCAGATCCTGCTGCTGACGTTCCTCCGCTGGAAGAACCCCGCCGCGTAGAATCGAAGCGGTACACACCGTCACGCCGGCTGCACGCGCCGCCGTCCACTCCACCGGGCGCGCCAACGCGAAACCTGCTTCCACAAGCCGAACGCGAACCGGTAGCGCCACTCCACCCACCGCGATCCGCGCGGATTGAGGTGCTTCAGAAAAACGTCCCGGTTCGCATCGAAGATCGCCTCCGACATCCGCTCGAAGTCGCGGTCGACGCTCTGGCCCTTGAGGTGAACAATGCTCCAGCGACCGTCGTAAACGATTCTCCGCCCCGCCTGCCGCACGCGCAGGCAAAGATCGAGGTCATCGCCGTACATGAAGAAGGCCTCGTCGAAGCCTCCCAGACCCGAGAGGAGATCGCGCGGGCCCAGCATGAATGCGCCATTGATCGCACCCACGTCGTAGGTGTCGCGTTCGGGCAGATGCGTCAGGTTGTAGCCGCAGAACCACCGCGTGCGCGGAAACCGCCGCGCGAGGCCGGCGGCGCGACAGAAACCATCCCACAGGCTCGGGATGCCGCGCCGACACGCGAGGTCCATACTTCCGTCCGCGAGCTCCAGTCGCGGCGAAATCAATCCGATCTCCGGCTCGGCGCGCACGCGCGCGATCAGGTGCTCCAGCACCCCGGGCCGGACCACCGTGTCAGGATTCAGGAAAAGGACGATTGAGCCCTGCGTGGCGTGCAGGCCCCGGTTGTTGGCGCGCCCGAATCCGAGATTGGCCTCGGGCTCGATCGCCTTCACCCACGGGTACGCCGTTCGCAGCAGCGCCAGCGTGCCATCCGCGTCGCGGCTGTTGTCGATCACGCACACCTCGACACCCCCACCGCCGATCTCCCGGGGAAGCGACCCTAGGCACGCGGGCAACTCTCCCCGCGACCGGTAGGCGACGATGATGATGGAGAGTACGGCCGACATCGGAGATGAAGCCTTGAGCCAATTGTATCCGCCGGCAACCTTCGCCTGATGGCCCTCGTGAGCGTAATCCTCGTCTGCCGCAATCCCGGACCCAGGGTGCGCGCCGCGGTGGCATCCGTTCTCGGGCAGGCGCCTCTTGCCCATGGCGCGGCGGGGATCGAGCTGGAAATCGTGGACGGCGCCTCCAGCGACGGCACCGTCGCATGGCTGAGCACGCTGAACGCCGATCCCCGAGTCCGCTGGACCAGCGCGCCCGACGGCGGCGTGTACGCCGCGATGAATCTCGGTCTGCAGCGGGCGCGGGGCACGTGGTGCCTGTTTCTGGGCGCGGACGACGTCCTCGCCGACTCTGGGGTGCTGGCCGCCGCGGCCCCGATCCTCCAGGGAAGCGAAGCCGATGTCGTGGCGGGCCATGCCGTGTACACGGATGGACGCCGCTACGCGCCCTGCCTGCGGCGCAAGGCGTGGCGGAACTTCGCCCATCACCAGGCGTGCTTCTACCGCACCGACGCGCTGCGTCGGCTCGGCGGCTACGATACCTCGCTGCGCCTACAGGCCGACTACGATCTCAACCTCCGGTTGATCCGCGGGCGCGCCGGAATGCAGGAGATCACGGTGCTCGTCGCACGGTGCGCACCGGGTGGACTCAGCGACTCCGGCCTTTGGGCCAACTACCGCGAGGAAATCCTCGTGCGTCACCGCCACATTCGTGCGTGGCGGGCGCTGCTCTGGGACGCCGCCGCCGTGGCACGCTTCGTCCGCAAGGCCTGGCGGCGACGCAGCCACTTCGCGCACCCTGAATCGGAAGCGAACGTCTAAGGCGCGCGCAGTCCCACCGCCTCGGCAGCGAGCGTGCCGAGCGTGCGGCGGAGATCCGCGACGTCGCCTTTCCCGTGCGGGTGCAGCCGACTGGAAAGAAAAATGACGAAGCTGCGAGAACCGGGATCAATCCAAAGCGAGGTCCCGGTGAAACCCGTGTGACCGAAGGAACGTCCGGCCGGAAACACGCTTCCCCGAGGGGCCGAGAAGCGCGTGTCGATGTCCCAGCCGAGTCCCCGCTGATCCGAGCCGACGGTTTGCACCCGGGTCATCTCCGCGACGGAGGCCGACGAGAGCACCGCCCGGCCGTCGGACGCCCGGCCCGTGGCGAGGATCATGCGGCAGAACCGAGCCAAGTCGCTCGCCGTGGTGAAGAGCCCGGCGTGACCTGCCACACCACCCATCGCCCGAGCGGTGGGATCGTGGACCATGCCGCGGAGCAGCACGTCGCCCACCCGCTCCGTCGGTGCGATTCGCGGATGGAACGCGGGCTCGGGCCGGAAGCCGGAATCGATCATACCCAACGGGGCGAAGATCTCTCGCGCGGCGTACCGGTCCAGTTCCTCAGCGGTGACGACCCGCACCAGTTCACCGAGGACGATGAAGTTGATGTCACTGTAGACGAAGCGTTCGCCGGGAACGGACTGCAACTGCTCGCCGCTCGCCAACGCCAGCGCCGCCGCCCGGCCCGTCCACGCTGGCTGCAAACGCAGACCCGGGCGCAGGCCCGACGTGTGCGTGAGAAGGTGGCGCACCGTCACGGCGCCCTTGCCCTCGGCCGCGAAGGCCGGGAGCCAGCGCGCAACCGGGGCGTCGAGCGCGAGTTGACCTCGCTCGACCTGTTGCAGCACTGCGGTGGTCGTGACCACGACCTTGGTGAGCGACGCGGCGTCGTAGAGCGTGTCGCGCGTGGTCGTTTCGACCTCTGGCTCAACCGCGCGCGACCCGTGAGCCCGCACATGGTCAGCGTCCGCATGACCGACCCAGAGTACGCCGCCGGAGGTACGACCCGCGAGAATCGCAGCCTCGATTGCAGCGTCCATGGCCGCAAGGGGAGCCGGCGCCATCGCGGGCCCACTGGGCGCCCGGGGCACCGCTGCGGCGGCGGACGTCGAAAAAACGAAGGCGGCGGCGCCGCAGAAGAGCACCGCCGGCAGCAAAATCACGCGGGACGCGAGCCGTCCCTCACTCACCACCGAACCTGCTCGAGGTAACGGAGCGACTTGACGATCTGGTGCTCGGCATCGGCCGACTCGTCCTCGATGAAATAGTGCTTCACGCCATACTTCTCAGCGGCAGCGAGCACGACCGGCCAGTTGACCTGGCCGCTTCCCAGTGCGACGTCATCGTTGGGGTCGGCCTTGCCGGTGTGGATGCCGGTCGGCAGGCCCTTCCGATAGTCCTTGAGATGCATGAGCTCCCAGCGGCCCGGGTACTTCGCCAGCCACGCCTCGGGCGACTGGCCCGGATGGATCGTCCAGAGCACGTCCATCTGAAAGCAGACATACTTCGGATTGGTCTCCTGCATCAGGATGTCCATCGCGGTGGTGCCCTCGCCTGCCGCGCCGGGAGCGAACTCATAACCGTGGTTGTGGTAGAAGACCTTCATGCCGTCGGCAGCCATCACCTCGCCTGCGCGATTGAAGACTGCAGCGGCGTTGCGCGCGTCGGCCGCGTCGAACGTGCCCTCGTGGGAAATCCACGCGCAGCCCACGTACTTGATGCCCAGTTCCTTCGCCTCGCGGCGAATGCCCTCGGGATCGTCGCGGAGCCGGTTGAACGGAAAGTGCATGCCGATCGGCTTGAGGCCCCGAGCGTCCAACTCGCGGCGGAACTCCGCCGGCGTTTGTTTGTACGTGCTGGCCAGTTCCACCTCCTGCGTGCCGTACGCCTTGACGATGTCGAGCGTGGTCGGGCCATTCTTGATGAACAGGCCGCGCAGGCTGTAGAGCTGGATGCCCAAGGGGCCTTTGAAACTGGGGCCGGTGCCCGGAGCAGGGCTGGCGGCCAGCAGGGAGGAAGCAGCCAGCAGGGAAAGCGCGGCGGCGCGGACAATCGAGGATTTCATGGGGAGGGGAATCGGAGGAGGGGCACGAAAAGGAACGAGACGAACGTACCAACCGAGACGAGTCAGGCAAGCCGTGCCACCGCGTCAACCGCCGCAGGCGGCCCCGCGGGGCGGCGAGATCAGCCCAGCGGGGGCTCGTTGCGCCGCTCGCGATCCTCGCGCCGCTGCTGCGCGGCCGCGCGGAACGCGCTGAAGCAGCTTGAAAACAGGAAGATCGCCATGATTCCCGTCCAGAGGGAACCGCTCCAGAAGGCGAGCCCCACCAAGGCGGCGATGCCGACCAAGCCGAGACCGCTGGCGATCCATAGACTGGTCACCGGACCAAGCCCGAACCAAAGCAGCGACCGCAGGATCTGTCCGCCATCGAGGGGGTAAATCGGCAGCAGATTGAAGATCAACAGCAGGAGATTGATCCGTTGGAGCTCGAAGAGAAAGATCCCCAGGTCTGTGGAGCGTCCGAAGCCGTCGATCGACTCGGCCTGGAGTTGCACGAGCAGCAGCACCGGCACGAGGACCACATTCACGAGCGGGCCAGCGGCGATGCTCCAGAGATGGGCGCCGGGCCGCGGAGGCGGGGAAACGAAGGCGATGCCGCCGAGTGGCCACAGAATGATGCGTTCGGCATAGCCCCCGGCCTGTCGACAGGCCAGAGCATGGCCGAACTCATGCATCAGCACGATGCAGAACAGACTGATGTACTCGATGGCGTTCCAGCCGAGGGAACTGTACTGGCCAGCCCGCGACGTCACGACGTAGATCGCGACGAGGAACCAGGACCAGTGCAGCGAAACGCGGATACCCGCGAAGCGAAAGAGCGGCAACGAACCGTCAGAGGACTGAAGCACGTGACGGTGCTACGCCCGCACCGCACGGGTGCCAAGGGGAAAGCACTGCGGGTGACCAGCGCCAGCCCGCACATTGAATCAGGGCTGACGCGTCGGCAGCTTTTCCGCCGCCCAGTCCTTGAAGCCACCGGCGTTGGCCACCGTGACTCCCTGCGCGGCGAGCTTCTCGCCGACATTGCCCGCGCGTCCGCCGGAGCGGCAGTAGAGGATGACCTCCTTGCCCTTCACGGACTCAAGGAACGGCTTCCAGAGTTTCTGGTCACCCCGGAAATCACTCATCGGCAGAAGCACCGCCGGCGCCGCGACACCGGACTCGGCGCACTCCGCCGGTTCGCGCACATCGACCAGCACCGCCTTGCCTTCAGCCACGCGGCGCGCCGCCTCCGCGGCGGTGATCCGCGGCACCTCCGCCAGCGCGAGGACCGGGAAAATCAGGCCGACGAAACCGAGCAGCACACGCTTGAGGGAGACGTTCATGGCAACACCTTCGCGACGGCGCGGAGTGTCGGCAAGCCTGAGCGGTGATTTTTCACTGCGCCGTGGGCTCGACAGAACGGACGGATTCGCCTCCTTCTTCTCCTTCCCCGGACATGACGCCTTCCACCCCGACCACCCCTACCGTCTCGTCACCCTCCGCCGCCGTCGCCTTGCCCGAACGCGCCTCTTCGCCCGAACGACGCGCGTTCCTCGCCGCCGGTGCGGCGGCTGCCGCTCTGACCCTCGCCGGCCCGCTGGCCGCGGCCCAGGCGAGCGCGGGGGCCGCGACGAATCGAGACGAGGAAGACCCGCTCGTGGCGCGGCTGATCCGCGAGAATGACACGCTGGTCCTCGCCCAGCTCGCGCTGCAGGACCTGCGCCCCGGCGTGCGCGGCCATGGAGGCGTACCCGATCCTTACGGTATCCCAAGTGCGAACGCGACCGGCGGCTTCATCGCCGTACTCGCCTGCGCCTTCGCCAGCCCCACGTCGCAGCACTACCGCTCTGCCCGCCTTCGTGAAGCGATGCTCCTCGCCTCCCAGGCCCTGCTCGATCTCCAGCACGAGGACGGGACGATCGACCTCGCCATCACCAACTTCCGCTCTCCCCCCGACACCGCGTTCGTGACGGAGAACGTGGCTCCGGCCTACGAAATTCTCCGCTCCGACCCGGGATCGGACGCCGCCCCGATCCTCGCGCGCCTCGAACGCTTCCTCCGCCACGTCGGCGACGCACTCGCCACCGGCGGCGTGCACACCCCGAATCACCGGTGGGTGGTCTGCGCCGCCTTGGCAGCCCTCCACGATCTGCTTCCTGACCCGCGCTACCCGGCGCGGATCGAGCAATGGCTGGCCGAGGGCATCGACCTCGACCCGGATGGCCAGTACACGGAGCGCAGCACCACGATCTACTCCGCCGTGGTCAACCGAGCGTTCCTCACCCTCGCGCACCGCCTGAACCGGCCCGAGCTGCGGGATCCGGTGCGGCGCAATCTCGACATGACCCTCTACTACCTGCACCCGGATGGTGAGGTCGTGACCGAGGGCTCACGCCGACAGGATCGTCAGCAACGCGGCACTCTCGTGCGCTACTACGCGGCGTACCGCGAAATGGCGATCCGCGAGGGGAACGGGCAGTTCGCGAGCGCCGTCGCCCAGATCGAAGCCGAGTCACCCGCATCCGTGGTGCGGGAGCTGCCCTCGTTCCTAACGGAGTCCATCCTGCGCCGCCGCTTGCCCGCCGCCGCGCCCCTGCCGACGAACTACCGAAAACATTTTACGCACTCGCAGCTGGCCCGGATCCGGCGGGAGTCGCTGAGCGCCACGCTGCTCGCCGGCACGACCACCTTCTTCTCCCTCCGTCGCGGATCAGCCGCGCTCGAGGCAGTGCGACTCTCGACCGCATTTTTCGGCAAGGGACAGTTTCAGTCGGAGCGGATCGAGGAGGTCGATGGCCGACTCAGACTGACTCAGTCCCTGCGCGGCCCCTACTTCCAGCCGCTGACACCGGAAAAGATCGCCGAGCTCCGCACCTACGGCGGCATGGAGAACAACGGGCTCCTCCGCCAAGACCACCGCGCGAGTCGCGCCCAGAGCAACATCCAGTCCCTCGAGTCCACCGTGGATTTGGTGGAGCATCCCGACCGGCTGGAGCTGCAGTTCCGGATCGAGGGTACGGACCACGTCCCGGTCGCGATCGAGCTCGCGTTCCGCCGCGGCGGCATCCTTGAGGGGGTCGAACCCGTGAAGGGAGTGGCCGATGCCTACCTGCCGGGCTCGGCCGGCGGTCGCTACCGCCTAGGTAACGACATCATCTCCTTCGGCCCGGGCCGCACGGAGCACACGTGGACCCAGCTGCGCGGGGCCCTCGGCAAGTGGGACGGACAGAGCGTGTATCTGACCGGTTTCACGCCTTTCCGTTTCACCCTGACGCTCTCGTGAGCGCCCGGTGAGGCCGGATCACGTGTGATCCGCGTCTCGACTCCGATGTGAATCGAAGCCGGGGCGACACGCGACCGGAACCGCGTCCGCCGGAGGCCTGCACTCTCGCAGGCCCCGGGCCGGACGCTCTCGCCTACAGCCGGAAGAAACCGAAGCCGCCGTCGACGTCGAAGGCGGCACCCGTCGAAAACGGGAAACGGTCCTCCGCGAGCGCCCGCACGGCGAGCGCCACATCCTCGGGCGTGCCCCAGCGACGGATCGGCGTGATGCCCCGCTCGTCCTGAATGATGAGCTTGTCGTACTTGGCCTTCACTCCGGACGTGAGGTCGGTCGCGATCACGCCTGGGCGGACCTCGTTGACGTTGATGCCGTGCGGAGCCAGCCGCTCCGCGAACAGCTTGGTCATCATCGAGAGCCCCGCCTTCACCATGCAGTAGTCGCCGCGGTTGATCGAGGCGGTGTAGGCGGAAATCGAGGTGATGTTCACGATGCGCCCGCGGAAACCGCGCGCATCAGGCGCCTGTTCGATCATCTTGCGTGCGACCTGCTGGGTGAGGAAGAAAGGTCCCTTCAGGTTGATACCGAAGAGGCGGTCGAAGCTTTCCTCGCCGGACTCGAGCAAGTCGGCCCGCACCTTCGGACCGACGCCCGCGTTGTTGACCAACAGGTCGATGCGCCCGAAATGCGCAAGCGTCTCCGCCACCAGACGGTCGCGGTCCGCCGCCACCGCCACGTCGCCCTGCACGATGAACCCATCGCCACCGGCGGCCCGGACCAGCCCGAGCGCCTCGTTCGCGGCCTCGAGGTTCCCGGCGTAATTGATCGCCACGCGGTAGCCCGCGCGGGCGAGTTCGACGGCGATACCGCGGCCGATGCCGCGAGACGCTCCCGTGACCAAAGCAGAGGATTTCGACATGGCCCGAGCAAAAGCCTCCCTTCCCAGCCGGCAAAACAAAACGCCCGGCCCATGGGGAACCGCGAATCACGCCTCCGGCTCCGCGGCTCAAGCCGGCAGCCGCCCCGCCTCCACAAGCTCTCACCCGGCCACCGCGATCGCTTCGCGAAGCTCACGTCACGGCGCGCGCGGTTCTCTCCGCGGCGCGACCGACCCGGAGTCGGCGCGGGGGCACGCCGTGCACCGCGCGAAAGACGCGGGAAAAGTGATCCGCATCGGAGAAGCCGACCCGCGCGGCGGCTTCCTTCACGAGGCAGTCCGACGCGAGCAGGAACTCGGCGGCGAGGTTCATCTTGCGCCGCAGGAGATACTGGTAAGGGCTGGTCCCCTGATGGGTCCGGAACCAGCGACGGAGGGTCGACGGCTCGACGTTCACGAGGGCTGCCATCTCCGCCAGTGACCCCAGGGTCTCGGCGCGGGCATCGATCAAGGCCTTGCCGCGCAGGAAGGCCGCCTGCACCGGATCGCTCGCCAGTCCCAGCCGCCGCGTCGCGGATTCCTCGAGACGGAGCAACCACACCTCCAACAAAGCCTCGGCGAGGCGCGTCGCCATGGGCCCGCCCGGCACCGCGGCGCGGACCACCTCCTCGGCCACGCTTGTCGCCTCCGGACTGACCACGAGCGACCGCGGCGCCCCCACCGCCACGCCGCAACGCTGCAGACGCGCCGCCACGCCGGGCCCCGTGAGCGCGAAGAAATACTTCTCCAGCGGCTGCTCCTCGACGCAGCACAGCTCCACCGCCGTCGCGGGGCCGTAGGCAAACACCTCGCCCGGCCCAACCGGCCGCCGTACACCGTCCAAGGTGACCGTGCCCTGCCCTCCCACGATGTACTCGATGACGAAGTACGGGAAACGCCGCCGCACGAGCGCGTAGTCCGGACGGCAGCGCTCCCAGCCGCCCATCGCCAACGTCAGGGAGCGCCCCCTCCGCCGGGCGGTGCCAAGGTCGAGGAAGAACGTCCGCGCCGCGGCCACCTGCGGCGAAAGCAGGGCCCGGGAGAGGGTCGAATCCCGGCGGTCACGCGTGTTCATTTTATCCAGCTTTGTGCACGGATTTGACGGCATTGTCGATTCGCTGATGCCCGCTACCGCACCTAATCTTACCGCAGGATTCTCCAGCTTTTCATCACCTCCGCCCCCTGTTTTCCCCTCCGACCGCCATGCCCTCGCCCCGTCGTTCCTCCCGCAAGATCATCCAGCTCGTCGCCAACGGCGACCTGCGCGCTTCCGCCAACGAGAAGTGCTGGCCCGCCCAAGCCGAGATGGAGGCCAAGCTCACGGCCGCCGTCGCCGCGCTTGGCTACCGACTGGTCCGCGCCCACCCGTACGAACCGAAGCTGCGCCACGGCTTCATCGGCTCGCAGAAGCAGGGCATCGAGGTGTTTCGCCACGTCGATCCCGATGCCCCGCTCATCGTCGCTGAGTCGGTGTGGCAGTATTCGCACCACTTGCTGCACGGACTGCTCTCGCATCGCGGACCGATCCTCACCGTCGCCAACTGGTCGGGCACCTGGCCGGGCCTCGTTGGCATGCTCAACCTCAACGGCTCCCTCACCAAGGCCGGCGTGACCTACTCGACGCTCTGGAGCGAGACCTTCGAGGATGCGTTCTTCCGCGAGGGTCTGGAGTCTTGGCTGCGCACCGGGCGCGTGCGGCACCGCACGGCGCACGTGCGACCGCTGGCCCGCGCCACCGTCCCCGCCCGCGCCCGCGCGGTGGCCCGGCGCCTCGCGGACGATCTGCGGACGCGCAAGTCGATCATGGGCGTCTTCGACGAGGGGTGCATGGGCATGTACAACGCGATCATCCCCGACGAACTGCTCTTCCCCCTCGGCATCTTCAAGGAGCGGCTATCGCAGTCGGCCCTATACTATGCTGCCACCCAAGTAACCGAGGCCGAGGCCCGTGAAGTCTTCGACTGGTACCGGGCGAAGGGGCTCCGCTTCCACTTCGGCAAGGACGAGGCGACGGAGCTCACGGAGTCGCAGGTGCTCTGGCAGTGCCGCACGTACCTTGCGGCGGTGCGACTGGCGGACGAGTTCGGGGCCGAGACAATCGGGATCCAATATCAGCAAGGGCTGAAGGACCTGCTCCCGGCGAGCGACCTCGTGGAGGGCACCCTGAATTCCACCGACCGACCACCGGTTCGACGCGCTGACGGCAGCATCATCCGGGAGGGTGAGGCGATCGTGCACTTCAACGAAGTCGACGAGTGCGCCGGCGTCGACGGCCTCTTCACCGCGCGGGTGCACCGCGCGCTTGGCCAGCCGACCGCGAACACCCTGCACGACCTCCGCTGGGGTGACCTTGATCGCAGCGGCACGACGTCGGAGTACGTGTGGGTATTCCTGATCTCGGGCAGCGCCCCGGCGGATCATCACGTGGGCGGCTGGGCGGGCTCGGAATCGCTGCGCCAGCCCCCGATGTACTTCCGACTCGGCGGGGGCACGCTTCGGGGCATCGCCCGCCCCGGCGAAATCGTCTGGAGCCGGGTGTTCGTCGAGAAGGGTCGTCTCAAGATGGACCTCGGCCGCGCCAAGGTGATCAGCCTGCCACCGGAGGAGACCGAGCGACGCTGGCGCGAGACGACGGAGCAGTGGCCGATCATGCATGCCGTCACGTACGGCGTGTCGCGCGACCAGATGATGGCGCGGCACAAGGCGAACCACATCCACGTGGCCTACGCGAACAGCGCCCGCGAAGCCGACCTCGCCCTGTACACCAAGGCCGCGCTCGCGGCCGAACTCGGACTCGAAGTGGCGCTGTGCGGCACCCGCGCGGACGGTCGCCCGTTCTAGCCACGCCCCTCCGGGCTCCCGGGCACCCGGGAGCCGAGATCCATCGGCCCGTCCCGCGGCGCGCCCGATTCGAGACTTGCGCCCGCCCGGAAGGCAGAGCGGGCTGGGCGTGCCATGGACGATCCCCTCCCGCCCCTGCCGCTTGAACCCCGCCCCGGTCGCTACCGCCATTACAAGGGAAACGAGTACCGCGTACTCGGCATCGCCCGGCACAGCGAAACCCTCGAGCCCCTCGTGCTCTACCAGGCCCTCTACGGCGACACGGCCGCGCTCTGGATCAGGCCCCAACCCATGTTTCTGGAAACCGTGACCATCGCGGGAACCGCCCGCCCGCGGTTCCAGCGGATCGGGGACGCCTGAGCGGGCGCCCGACGGACCGACGGCCATCGGGACGTTTCCCGCTGGACCTGACTCCGCGGCGACTCACACTCTCCGCACCGATGTCGGCACGCGCGCGCACGACCGATCCCCTTTTGCGATGGGCCTGGGCGGCTCTCTGGCTGAGCGCCGCGCTCTTTGCCGGAGGCTGTGCTTCATCGCCGAAGGCGCCGCCGACCGCTCCGCGGCCGGCCGCGACCAAGCCGCAGCCGACGGCGAGACCCTCGACCAGCGCTCCCGCGCCCATGCGCGCCCCCGCGCCACCCGCGGCCAACCCGCGCATCATGCTCGGGATCGACGTGCTCGAAGCCCAGGGCTTTGCCACGCTCGCCGGCAAACGCGTCGGGCTCCTCACCCACCCCGCCGGCGTGAATCGTTTCGGCGTCAGCACCATCGACGTCCTGCGCCGCTCTCCGAAGGTGCGCCTCGTCGCACTCTTCGGTCCCGAGCACGGCATCTACGGCGACGAAGCGGCGGAGATCAAGATCGCCGACCGCGTGGACAAACGCACGGGGCTGCCGGTGTATTCGTTGTACGGGAAGTACCGCAAGCCCACCAAGGCGATGCTGAAGGGACTCGATGCCCTCGTCATCGACCTGCAGGACGTCGGCTCCCGCAGCTACACCTACGTGAGCTGCATGCGCTACGCCATGGAGGCGTGCTTCGAGGAAGGCGTGGAAGTCGTGGTGCTCGATCGCCCGAACCCGCTCGGCGGCCTGAAGGTCGACGGCCCGATGCTGGATCCCGAGTGGATGAGCTACGTCGGGGCCTTCCGCGTGCCTTACGTCCACGGCTTGACGATCGGCGAACTCGCGCAGTTCAGCGCCCGGACGCCGGGCTTCCTCGCGATCCCGCGCGAAAAGCAGGAACGCGGCCGCTTGACCATCGTCCCGATGCGGGGCTGGCGCCGCTCGATGCGCTGGCCCGAGACCGGCCTGCGCTGGGTGCCAACGTCGCCGATGATCCCGGATTTCTCCGCCGCCGTGGGCTACGCGATGACTGGGCTCGGCACGTACATCGGAGGCTTCCGTCACGGGGTCGGTCAGCGCTATCCCTTCCGCGGTCTCCTGCACCTGCGCATCACCAGCGACGTGGTCGAGAAGGAGCTCAAGGCCCTCGCGATTCCGGGCATCGCATTCCGGCGCGTGAGTTCGCCGAACCGCAGCGGCAAGCCCGCCACCGGACTGTATGTCGAGGTGACGGACTGGGACGACTGGCGCCCGACCGAGCTCAGCTTCCATCTCATGCGCCTCGGCTGCAAGTTGGAGGGAGGCAATCCGTACGCCGCCGCCTCGAAGGGCATCCAGCAGGGTTTCCTCCGCCACATGGGTGACAGCGATTTCTTCGCCGACTTGGTGGCCAAGGGTGCACGCGTCGACGTGGAGCGTTGGCTCGTCCGCTGGCAGGCCGAGAATCGCGCCTACGTGGCGTCGAAGAAACGTTTCTGGCTCTACAACTGAGGGCTCGGACGCCCCGTGGCGACGGCCGGATCGAAAGGCCGCGCTTCCCGCAGGTGCCCCACCCACTGCTGGGCCAGCCACGGGCCGAGCAGGGCGCCCTTGGAGCCAAGGCCGTTGCACACGCCCGCCCGCGCCTGCCCCGGCAACCAGCCGGCAACCGGCCGCAAATCCCGCGCACTCGTTCGCCAACCCGCCAATGCCGCCCGGACGCGCGGCTCGCCGCCTTGCGACAGGCGACGCGCGCTCTCCCGCAGCAGTTCCCCGGCCGCCAGAGAGGGTTCCAGCCCAGTCGCGGTGCGATCGTAGGTCGCACCCACCGCCCACGCGCCATCCGGCAACGGCAGCAGCCAATGGCCATCGTTGCGGATCTCATCGCGCTCAGCCGCGGGCACCTCCGCCGACGGTCCCGCCAACGGCTCCAGATGCAGCAACTCGCCCTTCACTCGCTCCAACCCGACGCGACCCAGCGACACTTCTCCCGCTCCGAGACAGGCCACCGCCGGAATCGCGTCCCCCGCCAACTCCGCCGCTGTCGCCACACGCTCGATCAACATCCCGCGCTGCCGCCAGCGTTCACGCGACGCGTGGATCAAGCGGGGGAGGTCGACATGGAAGGCGGGCGCGACGACGAACGCATCGTCCCGGCCCGGCAGCGACTGCACGTAGGGGGCCAGTTCACCCGACTCCCGCTTGGCGGCGAAAATCTCCCGCTCGCGCGCCGTGCGCAGCACCCGCAGGACCCGCATCCGCCGAATGACCGGTACGCCGAGCTCGTGTTGCACCGCGCGGTACATCGCCTCGGCCGGCCCCAGCAGCTCATCGACTCGCCAGCTCTTCACGAGCCGCTGGCCCGTGATCGGGTTGATGATGCCCGCGCCGACGCGCGAGGCCGCCGAGTCATGACCCGGATCGATGATCTGAAACCGGATCCCGGCCGACTCGCAGGCCCACGCGAGCAAGGTGCCCGCCAAGCCTTGGCCCACGATCCGGATCTCCGCGTGGCGCATGGCGGCCTCCCGCACCGGCGTCAGCCGCAGCGGCCATCCGGACCATGCGCGTGGCCATGCGCCAATTCCTCGGGGGTGGCCACGCGGGCGGACACGACTTCAACCTCGAAGGTCAACGCCACCCCGGCCAGCGGGTGGTTGCCGTCGAGGGTCACGGTGTCACCCTTCACCGCGACGACGGTGACGATCGGAGCCGCCGCGTCATCGCCCACTTGGAAGCGGTCGCCCTCCTTGAGATCGCCCGCGACGGGCAGCAACTCGCGGAGCACGTCCTGCACCTGGCGGGGATCGTGTTCGCCGTAGGCCTCCGCCGCTGGCACCTCCACGCGCGTCTTGGTGCCCGCCGCCGCCGCACGCAGACGCTGGTCCAGCCCATCAATGATCTGGCCGGCACCCTCCAGGTAGACGATCGGCGCGCCACCTGCGGAGCTGTCAATCACGCGACCCTCGGGATCGCGCAGCGTGTAATGGAAGGAAACCACCCGACGGATGCTCATGCCTTTATGGGGACAGACTCCGCCGCGAACGCCAGCCCAGACCGAGACGGACGGGTGCCGCGGCCGGCACGGGACGCGCGTTGCGGACCTCAGGTTTCCTGGCGAAGAACCTCGAGCGGCGGATGCGACGTCACGCCGCGGTTCGCCAGCAGGCCGGTCAGCAGCGTCAGCGTGATCACCGCGCCGAACGCGCCCACCACCGTGGCGGGTGGTACGACCGGCGGAGCCTCGAACACGAACCGCGCGAGAAGCTGTCCACCGACGATCGCCAATCCACATCCGACCGCGGCGGCGAGTGCGCCGAGGATGGCGTACTCGACGAGCTGGATCTGCACCAGCTGGTTTCGGCTCGCC
>CAIOYO010000174.1 GCA_903862595.1 uncultured Opitutaceae bacterium
GCGTCAGCGCCAGAGCTCATCGGCCGTGAAGGGTCGGGGCGTTTCCAGCAGCGGCCAGATGTCATCAACGGTATCGGCGACCGTGATCAGGTCCGAAAGCCCGGGCGACTTGAACCGCTCCTCCACCATCCGCCCGAAAAAGCGCAGCAGGTCGTCGTAGAATCCATCCTGATTCAGCAGCACGACCGGCTTCGGCAGGCGGTTGAGGTAGCGCAGCGTCATGATTTCCGTGAGTTCCTCCAGCGTGCCGATCCCACCTGGTAGGGTGACGAAGCCGTGCGCCCGCTCCTCCATCAGCCGCTTGCGGTCGCGCATGGTCGTTACCGTGAGCAACTCATCCGCCTCGTGGTAGGCCAGTTCCCGCTCCTTCATGAACTCCGGAATCACCCCCACGACGTAGCCGCCGGTCTGCTTCACGCTCCGCGCCACCGAGCCCATCAGGCCCGCGTGACCGCCCCCGTAAACCAGCCCCCAGCCCCGCTCGACCATCCCCCGGCCCAATTGCTCCGCCGCGGAATAGTACTTCGGATCCAGCGTGCGGCTGGAGCCACAGTAGACGCAGAGGAGCTTGGGCATGATGTTGGCGGAGAGGATGTGACGGCTCGGATGGAAAATCAATCCACCGCCCAAGCCAGGACGCTCCCGCCCCCGGGCGACCTCGCGCCACCCCCTCCCATGGCGAGATCAGCCGTTTGGGTTGCGATGAGACTAACTCTCATTCTCGTTTGGGGCATGACTTTTCGTGCTATCGCGCTCGCATGCTTGGGCGTGGCCTTGGGCCTCGCACCGGCGCAGGCTCGGCTTTCGGTCGGTGACCTGGTGGTGGCGCTCAAGCCGGATAAGAACCCCGACGCCATGCTGGCGGAACAGCGAGCGCTGGAGGGATTCCTCGGCGAACGACTCGGCGCCAAGGTCAAGGTCATCGTCCCACTGTCCACCGCAGTGATCGTCGAAGGCTTTGCCAACGGCACGATCGATCTCGGTTACCTGTCGGCCACGGATTTGGCGCGGATTCGCACGCAGGGGACCGCCACGCTGCTGCTCGCCGGGGAATTTGGCGGCGGCAAGACCAGCTATCGGAGCTATTGGCTCACGCTGCGCGACAAGCCCTACACCGCGATCGACCAACTGCGGGGCAAGCCGGTGGCCTTCGCCAGTCGCACGAGCACGTCCGGTTTCCTGATCCCGCTCCTCGATCTGCACCAGCGCGGACTGGTGGGTGCCGACGCGGCCCTCGAGCCGTTCTTCGGCAAGGGCAACGTCCTCTTCGGTGTCGGGTACGTCTCGGCGGTCGAGCGCGTGCTTTCGGGCGACGCGGAAGCGGCCGCGGTGAGCGATTACGTCTTCGATCAGGACAAGCACCTGAGCACGGAGCAACGGGCGCGGCTGCGGGTGTTGCAGAGCCAGGGACCGGTCCCGAGCCACGTCCTCGCGGTCCGCGCCACGCTGCCGCCCGCCGATCAGGACGCCTTGCGCACCGCGCTGCTGGCCCTGAACGAGGCTCCGCACACGACGCTGCGCGACCGGGTCTTCACGACCAAGCTCGTCCCGGTTTCGGCCGACGAGCACCTCCGCCCGCTCGCGGCGGCGTTGCCCCTCGCCGAACGCGCGCTTGCCCGGTGAACCGCCGCGCTTCCCAGTCCTCCCCGGCCGCAAAGCCCGCAACCGGCGCCAGCGCAGACGCCCCTGCAGTCGCACGGCCCGCCGCCAGCGCAGACGTCCGCTCCGCCCCGACGTCTGCGCCCACTGCGGCATCATCCGCCAGCACGCCCTCCGCGGCAGCACCCTCGACCGCGCGCGCAGCAGCTCCTGACGGCGATGCGCACATCCTCGTCTCCGGCCTCGGTGTCCGCCGTGCCGAGCGCTGGCTCTTCCGCGATCTGAATCTCACGGTCCCGCGCGGCGCCTTCGTCGCGGTGGTCGGTCCCTCGGGAGCCGGCAAGTCCACCCTGCTCGCCTGCCTCGCGGGAGCACTCACCCCGGGCGAAGGCGAGATCCGACTCCGCGAACGTAGCGGACGACTCGTCGCGCCGGAGCACTGCCGCCCCCGAATCGGCTGCGTCTTCCAGCGATTGCTGCTGGTGGAAAACAGCAGCGTCCTCGCCAACGTGCTCTGCGGACGGCTTGGTCGGCATCGTTGGTGGCAAACACTCTTCGGGGCGCCCCGGGCCGAGCGCGAGGCGGCCTTCGCCATCGCGGCCGACCTCGGCCTCGCTCCGCACACGCACCGCTGGGTCGCGGAATTGTCCGGCGGCGAACAACAACGCACCGCGATCGCACGGGCGCTCTTTCAGGAGCCCGATCTCTACCTCGCCGACGAACCGATCTCGAATCTCGACACCTACCTCACCGGCCGCGTGCTCGGCCGGTTGCGGCAGGAGGCTGCGCAGCAGGGCCGGACCGTGTTCTGCGTGCTGCATGATCCCACGCTCGTGGATCGCTTCGCCGACCTCGTGGTCAGCATCGATCCCAACGATCCGCACGGGTGGCGCGTCCGCCCGGTCCGCCGATGAAGCCGCCCGCTCCCCGCTCCGGCTCACCGGCCTCGTCGTCCGCCACGCCCGCGGTGCCGCCACCGCGATCGGAACCGCCCGCGCAGCCGCCCGCTCCAGCTCCGGTGTTCCCGGAACTGCCGTGGTATCGGCGCCTCGACGCGCTCAGCGTCACGCTGCTGCTCTTCGGCTTGGCGATCTTCTTCTCGCTCCCGACACTGCGCGGGTCCGGGCGCGACCTCGATTACTGGGAAAATGCCCGGCGTTTCCTCGCGCGCTTCTTCCCACCGGATTTTTCGGTGACGCCGCAGGTGCTGACCGCGCTCGCCGAGACGGCGCAGATCGCGGTCCTCGCGACGGCGGGCGCGCTGGTGCTCTCGTTTCCTCTCGGACTCGCCGGGGCGCGCACCCTCTCGCCGCGCTGGCTGGTCACGCTGGCGCGCCTCGCCCTGAACGTCACGCGCACCGTCCCGAGCCTCCTCTGGGCGCTGATCGCGGTGGCGATCGTCGGCGCGAACCCGCTGGCGGGCGTGCTGGGCCTGACCGCCTACAGCGTGGGGTACCTCGGGAAGTTCTTCAGCGATGCCTTCGAGTCGGTCGACCTCGACGTGGCGCGCGGCCTGCGGTCGATCGGGGCGAGCCGGATCCAAGCGTTCCAGCACGGGGTGTGGCCACATGCACGGCCGCTGATCTGGAGCTACGCGCTGTGGATGCTGGAGTACAACCTGCGCTCCGCCGCGATCATCGGCTACGTCGGCGCGGGCGGCTTGGGCGTGCTGCTCCACGGCTATCAGGAATACCACGCGTGGGACCGCTTCTGCGCCGTGCTGGTCTTTATCCTCGGCCTCGTCACGGTGCTCGACCTACTCGGCGAATGGGTGCGCCGCAAGGTGACGAAGCGCGCCGCGCGCACGCCCGCCTAGCCGTCGGCGACGGAGCGGCGACTTTACAATCCCCGGCAACGTGCGACAAGGGACGGACGCCGACGCGCGGTCCGTCCGCCGGGCCATGCTCCCGCCACCGTTCCCCATGTCCGCGCCCTTGATCGATCCTCCTCCCGCGCTCCGCCCACCCTGCGGCCGGCTGGCGCCGTCGCCGACGGGGCTCCTGCACCTCGGGCACGCGCGGACGTTCTGGATCGCGGCGCAGCGTGCGCGGGCCGCCGGCGGGACGCTGCTCCTGCGGAACGACGACCTCGACCGCGCGCGGTGCCGCCCGGAATTCGTGGCGGCGATGGTGGAGGACCTGCGCTGGCTCGGTCTCACGTGGGACGGCCCGATGGTTTCACAAAGCGAACGCCTCCCCCTCTACCGCGCTGCGCTGGCGCGTCTCCACGCTGCGGGCGCGATCTTTCCCTGCACCCGGTCGCGCCGCGACGTCCTCGAGGCCGCCGGGGCACCGCACGAAGGCGCGGGTGACGACGACGAGCCGCTCTACCCGCGCGCGTTTCGGCCGCCGGACGGCGCGGCGCTGCCGCCGCTGGGCGATCCCGTGACCGTGAACTGGCGGTTCCGCGTGCCGGATGACGAGGACGTTTCGTTCGTGGATGCGAACCTCGGCCGCCAGACTGCGCGGACCGGGCGGGACTTCGGTGACTTCCTCGTCTGGCGCAAGGACGACGTGCCCAGCTATCAACTCGCGACGGTGGTGGACGACGCGCTGCTCGGCGTGACCGAGGTGGTGCGCGGCGCCGATCTGGTGCGCTCGACCTTTCGGCAGTTGCTCCTCTTCCGCGCGCTGGGCTGGACCCCGCCGAGCTTCTTCCACGCGGACCTCGTCACCGACGAGCGCGGCGTGCGCCTCGCGAAACGCCACGACGCTCTCAGCCTCCGCGCGCTGCGGGAGTCGGGACGGTCACCGGAGTCCGTGATCGCCTCCTTCGGCCAGGCTCCGGCGCTTGCCAAGGCGCCGCCGCCCCCGGCAGCCTGAGAAATTCTCCCCCTTCCCCTCTCCCTCTGCCTCTCCTCGTTCCCGTGACCCCGAAAATCGGCGTACTGAACATTTCCGACCGTGCCGCGGCGGGCGTCTACGAAGACGTCCCCGGCAAGGCCTGTGTCGCGCTGCTCCGCGAGTGGCTCGTCACGCCCTTCGAGGTCGAATACCGCGTGATCCCGGACGAGCGGGAGCAGATCGAAGCCGAGTTGCGGCGCCTCGCCGATGAAGTCGGCTGCGCGCTGGTCGTGACCACGGGCGGCACCGGACCGGCACTCCGGGACGTCACGCCCGAGGCGACGGCGGCGGTGTGCGATCGCCTGTTGCCCGGCTTCGGCGAAGCGATGCGGACGGCATCGCTGCGCTACGTGCCCACGGCGATCCTCTCGCGGCAGCTCGCTGGCACGCGCGGGCGGACCCTGATCGTGAACTTACCCGGAAGACCCAAGGCGATCCGCGAGAACCTTGAGGCGGTGTTTCCGGCGATCCCGTACTGCATCGACCTGATGGGAGGGCCACGGCTGGAGACTAATCCCGACGTGATGAAGGCCTTTCGCCCGCCGGGCAGTTGAGCGGAACGATCCCGCTTCGGGTCCTCGCCCCGTACCGACCGCGCTCGCTCCTCACGCCGCGTCAGAGCGCGTCGTACTTGTCCGAGCGACCGCGGGCCTTTTCGACCGGGTAGCGGGCGGCGTTGGCGGCCATCTTGCGCTCGATGGCGCCGGCGACGTCGATCCCGGTGATGTTCGCGAATTCGAGGGCGTAGATCACCACGTCGGCGAGTTCGGACTCGATGGCGGCGCGCTTGGCGGGCTGGCGGGCGAGGTCGGCGGAGGCCTCGGGCGTGGCCCAGAGAAAATGCTCCATCAGTTCACCGGCCTCGGCAGCGAGCGCCATGCTCAGGTTCTTCGGCGCGTGAAACTGTTCCCAGTCCCGCTCGCGGGCGAAGGCCAGGATCCGCGACTTCAACTCCGCCACCGACGTACTCGCATCCGACAAGGAAGACATGCGCGCACACTGGCGCCGACCTCCCGACGGGGCAATCACTTCGACGGGGGGATCACTTTCCCCGGTCGCGCAGCCGCCACAGCCCAGCCAGCAGACTCCCGATCACGGAGTGGACCACGCTGGAAATCGCGCACGGCACCGCAGTCAGCGGATCGACGAAGTGACGCCGTGCGAGCACCACGCCGAGGCCGGAGTTCTGCATCCCCACCTCGATCGAGATCGTCCGCGCCACCACTGCCTCGCAACCCAGCAACCGAGCGATCAGGTAGCCCAACGCGAAACCACCCGCGTGCAGCAGCACGATGGCGAGCAGGAGGATGCCGCCGCTGGTCTTCACGGCCGAGGCGTTCTGACCGACGATGCTGGCCACGATGAGCGTGATCCCGAGGACCGACGCGAGCGGCGCCCACGAGGAGGTCGCCGCCACCACCCGCGGCGCGAACCGGTTCAGGGCCACGCCGGCCATCACCGGCAACAGGACCACCTGGACCGTGCTCCGGAGTAGGCCCCACGCATCCACGTCCACGATCGCCCCGGCCAGCCACTGCGTGAGCAGCGGCGTCATCACCACCGCCGCGAGCGTCGAGCACAGCGTCATCACCACCGACAGCGCCACGTCGGCCCGCGCGATGTACGTCACCACGTTGGACGCCGTTCCTCCCGGGCAGCAGGCCACGAGGATCAAGCCCACGGCGAAGGCCGGCGAGAGATCGAGCAACTGCGCCACCGACCAACCCAGCAGCGGCATGATGACGTACTGGGCAAAAAAACCGATTGTCACCAGACGCGGCCGCTGCGCGATCCGACGAAAGTCGTCCACCGTCAGCGTCACCCCCATCCCCAGCATCACCAACGCCAGCGTCAGCACGATCGCGTTCCCGCTGAACCACGTGAACCACGTCGGCTGCACCAAAGCGAGGCCGGCACCAACCACCACCCAGATCGGGAAAGCGTTGGTCATCAAAGCGAGAGCGCGTTGCATAGACTCCGAAGCTGGGCGCGTGGAACGGCGTTCGTCAGCGCATTTTTACCGAAAACCGAAAACTTCGTGCTTGGCCCACGATCTGCTTCTGCTTACTCACCCTTTGATCCAGCTCATGTCCCGGTCCCTCCAACATCTCCGCAGCCGCGCCGGCGCTTCGTTTACGAAGGCCGTGCAGACGTGCTGCGCCCAGATGCGACCGGTTTCCACGAACTGGAATAAAACGCATACCGGCGCGGGCTCTCAGGCCTAACGTTCCGACCCATCGGAATCCCTTAGCCAACCTGAAGAAGCCCCCGGTCACCCGACCTGAGGACGCTACTGCTTTTCCTCCCGCTCCCTCTCCTCCTCCCGCTCCCCCTTCCTACCATGCACACGACGATCATCCATCCGCTCACGTCCCCGAGCCGCCCTGGCCGCACCCGGGTCTCGCAGCCGGCTACGGTCGATCATCGCAAACCGCACTACGAGGTCTCGGAACATCCGGATCGTCTCGACCTGACGGTGTACGTGCCCGGGGTCGACAGTGCGGGGGTCGAGGTGTCGTTTGACGGCACCGATTTGCTGCTCACCGCCCGCAAGGCCCGCTTCGTTCGCGTGAACTGGCAGGCGCTGCACCTAGAAAAGGCGCAGCGCGATTACCAGTTGGTGCTCCGTCTTGGCTCGGGCGTGGATTTCGATCGCGTCGAGGCGACGCTGCAGGCTGGGGTCCTGACGATAAAGTTACCAAAAAAGCTCCGGTCCACGGAACCCGCGGCCGCGCGCGCGCTCCAATATGTGGCATAGTCAACGTCTGGGGTTGATTCCCTGCTCGAGCGAACTCATCTCAAGTGCGCTCAGGCACGTGTCGAGTCAACCCCCACACCCCAACCCCCTCTTCACCCATGCTCTTCCAACCCGTTCCGCTTCCGCCGCCTCGGCCCAGCGACTCGGTGCTGGTCGTGCCGCATTACGACGTGCAGTGGGCTCGCCCGGTCTTTCGCGCTCCGTCCCTCCCGACTCCGGCGCAGCTCCACGGCGAGATCCCGTTCACTGCGCTGCGCGTCACCTCCCAGCGCCGGCGGTCGGCGCGCGCCCGCTGACGGTCGCGGGGTAGTTCGGCGCGACTCAATCCCGCTGGATCCCGGCTGATCACGCCTGACCCTTCGCGCGCACGAGCCCGTGCGCCGCTCCGAAGCCCGGAAGCCCCGCTTCCGGGCTTCGTCGTTTCGCCGTGCCGCGGGCGGGTCAACGCTCCCGGACCCGCCACGTAAGCTGGCCCTCAGCACCCGGAGCCCGCCCGAGGACGTCCGCCAGCCACGCGAGCACCGGCCCCAATTCCTGATCAAGCTGCCACGGGGGATTCACCACCACCATGCCGGACCCTCGCATCTTCAAGCCAGCGTCCTCGCCCGCAATCGCCACCTCGGCACACCAAGTCGGCGGAAGCGGCCGTCGCTCCATCTCGGCGAGGAACGCCTCCACGCGCGCCCGCTGGGTCAGGGGATACCAGATGGCGAAGGTCGCCCCCGGCATGCGCTCCAGACCGACCGCGAGAGCATCCACGAGCTGGCGCCATTCGTCGGGACTCTCGAAGGGCGGATCGAGCAGGACCAAGGCGCGGCGCTCCGGGCAGGGCAGCTGCGCCCGGACGGCGGTGTAGCCGTCGAGCTCCAGGACCGACACCCGCGGTACGCGATGAAACTCCGCGGCCAGCGCCGCCTTCTCGGCGGGATGCAATTCGCAGAGAACCATGCGGTCCTGCGGCCGCAGCGCGGCCTTCACCAGCCACGGCGAACCGGGGTAGAAGCGCAGACCCTCCCCGAAGTGCCCCGACTGGCGATCAAACTCCCGCACGCGGTCGACGTAGATCTGCACCGCCGGAGGGGCGTCGCCGCGCGCCAAGATCCGTCCGATCCCGTCGGGCCACTCCGGAGCCCGGGCGAGCGAATCGCCCTGCGCCGCGACGCTCAGGTCGTAGCGTCCGCGGCCCGCGTGGGTATCGAGGTAGAGAAACCCCTTCTCCTTGCGCGCCATCGCCTCGACCAAGCGGCCGAGCACGACGTGCTTGCAGACGTCGGCAAAGTTGCCCGCGTGAAAGTGATGTCGGTAGTTCACCGCGCGCCGCCGTGATCAGTAGACCGGGATCTTGACCACGAGCTTGCGTACCTCGCCCGGCTGGCCGTCGGCGAGGCAGGGACGATGCGCATCCTCCGGGAAGAAGACGGCGCCCTCGCCCTCCCCCACCCGCAGCATGGTCGACGGTGCCTGGGCGGCGTAGAGGAGCACATCCGCGCCGGGGGTCCGATCCTCCTCGACCTTCAAGGTCGAGGCCTCGGTCACTTCCATGACTTCCCGCCCCGTCACCACGAGTTGAAGGTCGATGTACTGCCGGTGGGATTCCCAGCGGATATCCGCCGAAGGCTTGGTGACGTAGACCTGCTCGAGGGCGAAGGCCCCGCCGGCGAGGTCGATACGCTCGGTGGCGCCCACCGCGATCCCCGCGAGGCGCGTCCGCGCCGCGCTCCCGGGAGTCATGATCTCCTCGGCGTGCGCCAAGGCCGCATCGAAGGCGCGCACGTGCGCCAGTTGCTTCCGCAGGGTGGAGAGACGTCCAATGATCGCCATGGACCCGAGGGCAACCCGCACCTCCCGCGCTGGCAAGCTTTCCTCCCCGGCCGCAGTTTCCGCTGGCGCACCCACCCCGTTCCACGCTATCCGCTCAGCATGAGCACCGAGTTCGGCTGGTGGAACAAGGACGACGAGGGACGCAAGTTTCAGGTCGTCGCCGATGTCCACGGCGGCGCGGTCACGTGGACCCGCAAGCAGGGCCATCATGCCCCGTGGGAGACCCATCCGCCGTCTCCCGATGACTGGGACCGCCTCATCGAGGAGGCCCAGCGCCGGGTGCCGCGCCGCCTGCTCTCACCGAAGCAGTTTGCGGTGATCGAGCGGTTGCGTGACGCGGCGCGGTGATCGGCTCCTCGCGGCGCGGCGCCGCAAGGCGTCAGAGGTCGACCGCGACGACCGACCAGATTTCCCGGAAAGGCCGGGTGAAACGTTCGGGGTCGGAGGTCATCAGTTCCCGGATCCGCGCGATGGGGTGCCATTCGCCGGTGTCGATCTCATGCGGATTGAGGACGAACGGTCCCTCGTGGACCAGTCGGTATACCCAGATGAATTCCCACCCCGTCGGCTCCGAAGCGCCCACCCGCAGCCAGCGCACGGGTGGATCCGCGGGTTCAAATCCGAGTTCCTCGCCAAGTTCCCGCCGCGCCGCCGCGTCGTACGTCTCGCCCGCGTCGACGTGCCCCGAGCAGGAGGCATCCCACAGCCCCGGCGACTTGTCCTTGGCCAAGGACCGCTTCTGGAGGAAGAGCCGCCCGGCGCGGTCGAAGACGAACACGTGCACCGCCCGGTGCCATAGACCCCGCGCGTGCACCTCCCCCCGCGGCGCCCGCCCCACGACTTCGTCGCGCTCGTTCACCACGTCGAAGAGTTCGTGCAGATTCTGCGCCGACGGAGGCTTGTCTTTATCTCGCATGGCGAACTTCCTCTGAAACCCCCACCTTCCGCCAACTCATGCCGAAAATCGATGTCAATCAAGTCGCCGAAATCCTGAAGCGGAACCAGGTGGATCCCGCCCTCCTCCGCCAGGTCGTCGAAGAGATGAACCTCCTCGCTCAGGCCGCCGCCAATGCGGACGAGGACAAGCCACCTGCCGTGAAGAAGCAGTTTGCGATCCTCATCAGCGATCCCGAGGGCCGATTGCCAGACAACGACTTCGCCGGGTGGGTGATGCAGATGCCGGAGAACGAAAGCGTGGTCACCGCCCAGGAGCGAATCTTCAAGGCGGCGTACGATTTCAACGCGACCAAGAAGGGTCGACTCCTGCCCGTGAAGACGATCGGCGAGGCAATGGAGAGCGTGCCGGCCAAGCACTTCAAGGAAGTCGAGCTCTGGGTGAAGACCAAGACGCCCGTCCTCATGCTACGGACCGACAACGTGATCCCGAAGGACACCGACTCGACGAAGAACGCGCGCGGGCACCGGCTTGAGTGAGCCAGCCGGTCGCCGGCGCGGCGCGGGGACGCCGCACGGCGCGGCACGCTGAGTTCGCGATTACGGAGACGGTCTCGGCTTCAGCCCGTACATCGCCGGGTCAAAGCCCCGCTGGCGCAGCGCCTCCGCGAGCGCCTTCAGGTCGAGGACCGCGCCGCGCTTGACCTGATTCGCGCGAAACCAGCCTTGGTTCACCTCCACCGCGAACTGGAGGTCATCGGCCCGCGACGCCACCGACGTCTCATCAAAGGGGTACAGCGGGTAATGTTCGCGCAGCCGACCCGCCGCGTCGAAGTACCCGATATCGAGAGGCAGCGGAGTATTCCGCATCCAGAAGGAAAGCCGCTGCGGCTTGGGGAAAAGAAAGACCATCCCCTCCTCGGCTCCCAAGGTGCGGCGCCCCATGAGTCCACGCTCCATCTCGGGGCCGGTCACCGCCAACTGCAGCCGGAGTACCTTGTCTCCGACCGCGATCGAGAAGAATTCCGCCGCACCCTTCGGCGCGACGGCGGTTGCGCGCTGCAGGCCCCAGCCCGGAAGCACCGCCAAGCCCAGCAGCAGGGTGAGCCGAGCCATGGTCCAAAGACGCAGCCGCAGCGGACCCCGCCGCGGCGAAAGGGGGTTTGCGTTCTTCACGGGCCCGATAACAAATGAGGCCTCTCCCCGAGACAAACCTCCTTTCCTTCGTCGTGAGCGTTTCCGCCGATCAAGCCATCCTCCTCTACGCCGACTCCGCCCGGAACGGCGACATGCGTTACTTCGCCGGCCTGCACGTACCCGACCCGTTCATCGCCCTGCGCATCGGCGGTCGCAAGATCGGCGTGTTCAATGCCTTGGAATACGGCCGCGCCCGCAAGGAAGCCGCCCTCGACGAGGTGCTGGCCCTCGAACCGCTGCGCGACGAGGCCCGCGAGCGCTGGCCCGGCCCGCCGCCCGGCCCCGCCGAGATCATCCTCCTCATCGCCGAGCGGCACGTGGTGGACCGCCTGACGGTCCCGCAGGACTTCCCCGCCGGCCTGTTCGAGCGGCTGCGGCGCCGGGGCCTCACCGTCGAGGTGGCCGAGGGCCCGATTCTGCCGGAGCGCGAGTTCAAATCCGCCGCCGAGGCGCGCGCGATCCGCGAGGGCAACCGCATCGCCGCCGTCGGCATCGCCGCCGCCCAACGTGTGCTCGCAAAGAGCAAGATCCGCGCAAACCGACTCTACTCAGGCGGCGAGGTGCTCACCAGCGAGCGCCTGAAGTTCGCCATCGAGACGGCCTGCCTCGAAGCAGGCGGCGTGTCGCTCGACACCATCGCCGCCGGCGGTGACCAGGGCTGCGATCCCCACCACCGCGGCACCGGGCCGCTCCGACCCAACGAGCTCATCATCGTCGATGTCTTTCCGCGCGCCCAGAAATCGGGCTACCACGGCGACATGACCCGCACCTTCCTCCGCGGCCGCGCCAGCGAGGCCCAGCGCGCCCTCGTTGACGCCGTCCGCACCGCCCAGAAGGCCGCGCTCTCCAAGATCCGCGATGACGCCAACGGGCGCGATGTCCACCGGGCCTGCACCACCGTGTTCGCCGAGCGGGGCTACGAGACGAAGGCCACGCCAAAGGGGTCCGTCGGGTTCTTCCACGGCACCGGACACGGGCTCGGACTCGACGTCCATGAACTGCC
>CAIOYO010000175.1 GCA_903862595.1 uncultured Opitutaceae bacterium
GCCCTCAACCATGAGCGTGCGCCCCTGCTCCGGCAACCCCCGCTCGTTGCGCTCCATCATCGCGATCAAGGCGTCGACACCGGTGGCGCCGATCAGCCGACCATTCTGGAAGATTCCCGCGCAGCGCTGCTCGCGCGAGGACAGACCGAGACCCGCCAGCCCGAGCGTGCCGGGGACTTTCCAGCCGAGCTGGTGCATCACGGGCAGGAGCGCCTCGGCTCCGGGGGTGATCACCACATCCGGCTGCTCACGCGCCGCCCACGCCGCCAGCGTGGCGGCATCACCCCAGTCATCGAGCAGCAGCGGCGCCGCCGGCGTGATCGCGGGCAGGTCCCGCTGGCCGAACAGCAGGCCCGCCTCCCAGCGCCCGTGAAATCGCCCTTGGTGCGAACGGAGAAGCACGAGGCCCGGGCGGCGGTAGCCGCGGCGGTGGCACTCCTGCACGACCCGCAGGCTGGAAAAATAGTGGTCGTTGCAGACCGTCATCAGGTTGAGCCCCGGGAACGGTGTGCTGAGGCAGACTGCGGCAAAGTGTTCCCACGCGAGCTGCGGAGGCGGCGCACCGGCGGGCACCGGACCCACCAGCACCCCGTGGATGCCGCGTGAGCGCAGGATCTCGCTGAAACGCTTGTTATCCATCTCGTCGCGGTGCAGCCAGAACTCCTGCGCGTTGTAGCCGCGCTCCGCCGCCCGCTCCAAGGCGCCCTCGCGCATCTGGCGGACGGTGGGGGCCGGGGCCACGCGCCAGCCGTCCTCGGTCGGAAACGGTGAGACGAGCGCCAGCACCGGCCGATCCTGGACTGGCCGCCGCCGCCGCCGCGCGCGCATCAGCACCGAAATGTAGGCGTTGGGCTGATACCCCATCCGCTCGGCGAGGGCGCGGATGCGCGCTCTCGTCTCCGCGGCGATTCGCGGGTGATTCGCCAGCGCCATGGAGACCGTGGCCTGGGTGACCCCGGCCCGTTCAGCGACATGGCGCATGGTGATGCGATCGGTGTTCACGGTGGGGCCCGAGGCGAAGAAGAACCCCCGCGACGGCCATGGCAAGCGTCCGCCAAGCAGCCGGGAGAACAACGCCTGCGCATCCCTTGGCCAAAACCACACGGCACCCCGCCGGGAGCCACGGCATAGCGGGAGCGATGCAACAGGCCTGACTCAATTGTTCTGCCCGACCCATCACCACCCAGAGCTGAGCAACGACCCCGCGAGAACCCTTTCCTAAACACCCTGGTGACCGGTGATGGACCAGAAATGCACAGTTCCAGGCGGTCGCGGCAGTTTCCGCACCAGGTTTGCAGCGCCCGAAGGGGGAGAATTTCCACTCTGCGGCTTGCCTCCCTCGATCCGGCACGCCCTCGTTTTCAAATCCCACCGTGAACACTCCGGAAACGCTCATCCTGCGCGAATTGCTCGCCCACGAGGGAGCGTTCGTGTCCGGAACCAGCCTCGCCGCGAAAGCCGGCATGAGCCGGGTGGCGATCTGGCAGCACATGGAAAAGTTGCGAGCCCAAGGCTTTGCCTTCGAGGCCGCCCGCGCGCGCGGATACCGGCTCACGGCTAAACCCACCGGACTGAACGCCACGCTCATCAAGGCGTATCTGCCACTCCGCGACCGTGGGCTCACCCTGACGGTGCTCGAGGAGGTCGATTCCACCAACGACGAGGTCGCCCGCGAACTCGCGGCCGGGCGCAGCGCTCCCTTCCTCATCGTCGCACGAGAGCAGACCGCCGGGCGCGGCCGTCTCGGTCGTCGCTGGTTGAGCGAGCCCAATGGCAACCTCTACCTCAGCTTCGGCTTCCGCCCCCAGGTCTCGCCCACCCGCATGCCGACATTCACCCTGTGGATGGGCGCCAACCTCTGCGATCTCATCGCCAACCTCTGCCACGCCACCCCGGGACTGAAGTGGCCCAACGACCTACTGTTCAGCGGGCTCAAGGCCGGCGGCATGCTCACCGAAGCCCGCATCGACACCGATCAGATCCGCGATCTCGTCTTCGGTCTCGGACTCAACCTGCGGACTCCGTCCGGAGGTTGGCCGGAGGATCTCCGGTCCCGCGCCACCGCCCTCGACGCCCACTGCCCGAATCCCCCGGAGATCAATCGTCTCACCGCTGCCATCGCGGGTCGTGTGCTGCTCGCCTACGAGCGCTTCCTCCGCGGAGAACACGAAGATGCGCTGGCCGACCTCTGGAACCGCTACGATGTGCTGCGCGGACAACGGGTCGCGGGCATGGTCAGCGATCAACGGATCTCCGGCACCGCTGTCGGCATCGATCGCGAGGGCTGCCTGCTGGTGCGCACCGACCGCGGCGCGATCTCCCGGTTCCACGCTGGCGAGGTCAGCCTCGAACGACCCCGAATCGCGTGAACCGACGCCGCGATCGGGTGTCACCGGGGCTTGCCGCCACCGTTGAGCCGCGCCATCCTGTCCCAACATGACCGTTTCTCCGCCCGATGAGTCCGCTCCCGCGATCGAGGTTTCCCACCTCGTGAAGGCGTACAACGGCATCCCGGCGGTCAACGACATCAGTTTCACGGTCGGCCGGGGCGAGATCCTCGGCTTCCTCGGGCCAAACGGCGCCGGCAAGTCGACCACCATGCGCATCCTGACCGGCTACCTGCCGGCGACCAGCGGTGCGGTCAGGGTCTTTGGGCTGCCCGTCGCCTCCCGCGGTGAAGAGGTCAAGCGGCTCATCGGCTACATGCCCGAGAACAACCCGCTCCCGGAGGACATGCGGGTCTCGGAGTACCTCTACTACCGGGGCCGCCTGAAGGAGGTTCCTCGCTCCCGCCTCAGCGTGCGTCTGGATGAGGTGCTGGCGCTCTGCGACCTCACCCGGGTCCGCCACCGCATCATCGGCCAACTGTCCAAGGGCAATCGCCAGCGAGTGGGAATCGCCGAGGCGATCCTCGCCGAACCACCACTCATCATCATGGACGAGCCCACGATCGGACTCGATCCCCACCAGATCCTGATCGTCCGCGACCTCATCGCCCGGCTGCGTGGACGCATGACGGTGATCATCTCGTCCCACATCCTGCCCGAGATCGAGATGACCTGCGACCGGGTCCTCATCATCAACCGCGGCCAGGTGGTGGCGCAGGGCTCCCCGGCCGCGTTGCGCCGGGAATTCCTCGGGCGCTCGGCCTACGAACTCGAGGTGGCGGGCGACCTCGAATCGCTGCCCACGCTGCTCGCCCACATCGAGCCCTCCCTCCGACTCGATCCGCCGGTCGCGCTGGAGCCCGGCCCTTCCGCGACATTTCACCGTCTCCGCGTGGTCACCGACCGCGAGGATGACTTGGGCGAGGTGATCCTCCGCGGCATGGTGACCGCCCCCGGCCTCCGCGTCCGGGGCCTCCGCCGGGCGGAACCCAGTCTCGAGGACGTGTTTCTCGCCGCCACCCAGCGAAGCTGGGACGTTGTCGATGGCGCCACGCGCCCCGACGTCCGCTAACCCTCGACGCCCCCGACCTCCTCTCCGCTCCGTCCGATGCGCCACTTCTTCACCATCCTCAACCAGGAGATCCGCATGCTCCTCGTGAGCCCGAGCACCTACATCGCGGCCGTGCTCTTCCTCGCGATCATGGGGTTCGTGTTCACCGGGATCCTCGAGAGCTACAGCGCCGCGCCGCAGGAGACGTCTCCCGCGGCGGTCTTCTTCCAGTATTTCTGGCTGCCGGTGTTCTTTATGGTCCCGCTGCTGACCATGAAGTGCCTCGCGGAGGAGCGCCGCCTCGGCACGCTCGAGACGCTCCTGACCACGCCCGTCACGACGACCGAGGTGGTGCTCGGGAAGTTCGGCGCAGCCTACTTTCTCTACCTGCTGCTCTGGGCCTCGACGGGGGGATTCTTCTCCGTGTTGCAGCACTTCGCGGGCGACGCCCGGTTCGTCGAACGCGGGCCGCTGATCGGCGGCTACGTCTTCATCGCGGTGTCCGGCTTGCTCTTCGTCGCACTCGGCGTCTTCGCCAGCTCCCTCTCCCGCAATCAGGCGGTCGCCGGAATCGGCGCCTTCACGCTGCTCTTCGGACTGATCAGCGGCCTGAGTTTCGTCGAGGGCATGGCGGTGCTCGACCTCGAGGTGATGCGCCCCGTCAAGGAGGCGGTCTCGTACGCGCAGGTCTTCCAGCACCTTGAGGACTTCTCGCGCGGCATCGTCGATACGCGGCAACTCTTGTTCTACCTTTCCGGCACCATTCTCGCGCTGATCTTCAGCATCCTCGGGGTCGAGGCGAAGCTGCTGCACGGCTGATCTCCATGAGCCTCGCCGACAGCTTCCGCGCCGCCCGATGGATCCGGACCGCCAACCTGGTCCTCCAAGCGATCCTTTTCACCACGCTGTTCAGCGGGCTGAACTACCTCGCGATCCATTACGCCTGGCGGCATGACCTCACCCAGCACCGTCGCCACTCCCTCTCGCCCGAAACCCGGAGCTACCTGAAAAATCTCCGTGCCGACGTCGAGGTGATCGTCACCCTCACCGACGATCCGGAGAACGAGGGCGTGGCGCAGGCGTACCGCGACGTGCGCGGCCTGCTGCGCGAATACGTCTACGCGACGGCCGGCAACGAACCAGTCCCCGGCGCCGGCACCGGCTCCGGCCGAGTCACGGTGCGCTACCTCGACGTCTTCCGCCAGCGGCGCGATGCCGAGCTCGCCAAGGTGGAACAACCCAACGCCATCGTCGTCGTCTGCGGCGAGCGCCGCCGGAATCTGGGTCTGGAGGAGCTGTACCGCTTCGAGAATCGCGAGAAGCGCGCCTTCCGTGGCGAACAGGCGCTGACCGCGGCAATCCTCGACGTCAACCAGCCTGAGCCCACGCGCATCTACTTCCTGCTCGGGCACGGGGAAATGCGGGCCGACGACACGGATGCGGTTCGCGGCCTCTCCGCACTGCGCGACGAACTTCGGGCGCGGAACTTCGAACTCCTGGGCATCGACCTGGCCCAGGCGCGGCGAGTCCCGGACGACGCTGCGCTCCTGATCATCGCCGCGCCTCAGGGGCCTTACGATCCCTTCGAGGTCGAGCTGCTCCGGTCCTGGATGACCCGGAGTCCGCCCGGCCGGCTGCTCGTGATGCTCGCTCCCGGCTACCGGCACGGGCTCGAGCCACTGCTCGCCGACTGGGGGCTGGTCGCGGACGATGTGGTGGTGCACGACGAAGGCCCCGCGGGGCAGAACGAGACGGGCGACTTGATCCTGCGCAGCCTGAGCAAGGAGAGCCCGATCACCGCCGTGCTCCTTGCCAACGAGATCCCCGTGCGCTTCGGCGCGGCCCGGGCCGCGCGGCCGGATCCACGGCGCGATCGCAACACCGGCATCGACGTGAAGCCGCTCGTCGCGACCACCGAGTCGGCTTGGGGCGAGCGCAGTTTTCGCTCGCAGCAGTCCGCCCGCTTCGACGCCGGCATCGATCTGGCCGGCCCGGTCGTCATCGCGGCCTCCGCCGAGCGGGTCGCCCCGCCCAAGGACAACGTCCTGCCGTTCAGCGTCCGCGGCGGACGCATCGTCCTCTTCGGCGGGGCCGATTTCGTGGCAAACGGCCGGCTCGCCAACGCGGGCAACATCGGACTTTTCCTGAACGCCGTGAACTGGGCCGCCGACCGCGACACGCAGCTCAACATCCCCCCGCGCCCCGTCGAGCGCTATCAACTCTCCCTCAGCCAGGACGACCTGCGGCGTCTGCGCTACAGCCTGCTCCTCGGCGTGCCCGCAGCGATCGCGCTGCTCGGCCTGATCGTCGCCTGGACCCGCCGCCGCTGAACCGTCGCACGCCCCGCCATGCGCACCAAAATCACCCTCGCCCTCCTCTTCCTGAACGCGGCGCTGTTCGCCTTCATCTTCTACTTCGAACGCGAGTGGCGCCAACTCGAGCGCGTGCAGGAGACGCGCCTCCGCGTCCTTGATGCGAGCGCGACCGACATCCGGAGGCTCGAGATCGCCGGGCTGGCGGAACCGATCGTCCTCGAGCGCCGGGGCGAGGATTGGTTCGTCGCCGCCCCCTTTGAGTGGCCGGCCAATCCGCACGCGGTGAAGCGGATCCTCAACGAGTTGGTGTTCCTCGAACGCGAGGCCAGCTTCACGCGGGCGGAGTTGGAGCGCAACGGTGCGACGCTGGCCGACTACGGCCTCGACAAGCCCGCACTGACTCTCGCGTTCACCCCGGCCGGCGGCGATCCTTCCGCCCCCTCACCCAACCCCATCACGCTCCGCATCGGCGCCGAAACCAAGACCGGCAACCGCCTCTACCTTCTCTCGCCCGATGGGGAACGCGTGCTCGTCGTGAAGCGCAGCCTCGCCGACAGCCTCCGCGTCACCCTCGACGAGCTTCGCTCCGAGAGCCTCTTCACCATTCCCATTTTCGAAGTGCGCTCCTTCAGCGTGCAGGCCGCCGCCGCCAACAACCTCCGCGTCCGCGTCCGCCGCGAAGGAACCCGCTGGTCGCTCGAAACCCCCATCCTCGCC
>CAIOYO010000176.1 GCA_903862595.1 uncultured Opitutaceae bacterium
CGGTGCGCCGGGTGACTGCACGGACGTGCTGCGGTCACTGCTGCGACACGGGATCGAGCGGTCGCTCGTGATCATCAACGACCCTGTCACCGTGGCGGCTCTTGCCGACGCATCGGCGGGTGAAACCCGTGTGCTGGAGATTGGCGGGCGTGGTTCCCGGCTCGATCAGGGGCCAGTGCGCCTCCATGCTACCTTTGTGTCGCGCAGCGACGGCGTGTTCATTCTGGAGGACAAGCAGAGCCATCTCGCTTCCATGAATGGCGTCCGCATCGAGATGGGCCCCTCGGCCGTGGTTCGCTCGGCGGGCGTGACGCTCCTCCTGACGAGCCGCAAGACGGCGCCGTTCGACCTTGGTCAGCTGCGCAGCCAAGGTCTGGAGCCCCGCGACTTCATGGTCATCGGGGTCAAGGCCGCGGTGGCGCACAAGCGCGCGTATGACACCGTGTCGCGTGCCTCCTATTACGTGGACACGGCCGGTCCGTGCACCGGAAACCTTGCGTCGCTGCCGTGGAAACAGTTGCGGCGTCCCGTCTATCCCCTTGATCCTATTTCGAGCCCTTTCTTCCAATTTGCATGAGTACCTCCGTCTCCTATCCCATCGCCAAGGACACCCCCGTCTCGCACCTCCCGTTCAGCCCGGCGGTGCGGGTGGGCGACCTCATTTTTGTCTCCGGCCAGGCGTCGGTCGACGCCTCCGGCAAGATCATCCCGGACACCTTTGAAGGTGAGTTTCGCCGCTCGGTCGAGAACCTGCGCAAGGTGCTCGAGACTGCGGGCAGCGACCTGAAGCACGTCATCCAGACACGCAACTACGTGCGCGATGCGGCGAACGTCGTGCGCTACAATGAGCTTTACCGCGAGTATTTCTCGGCGCCGCTCCCCACGCGGACGACGATCACGAACTGCCTGCCGCCGACGCTGCACTACGAGATCGAGTGCGTTGCCGTGGCGAAGAAGGACTGAACCGCGCGCCCCCTCCCATGAAAATCATCCGCTATCAGGACGCCGCGGGCCAGATCTCGTACGGATCCGAGCTGCGCGACGGCACGATCTTGCGCATCGAAGGTGACATCTTCGGCACGCATCGCGTGACGGAGGATAAGGTCAAGGTCGCGAAGCTCCTCGCCCCGATCGTCCCCACCCAGATCCTCGGTGTTGGTCTGAACTACCGCCACCACGCGCAGGAGTCGGGCATGAAGGTGCCGGAGGTGCCGGTGCTGTTCGTGAAGGGTCTGAATACCGTGCAGAACCCGGGTGATCCGATCCTCCTCCCGACCCACCTGGCCAGCCATGAGGTTGACTACGAGTGCGAGCTTGCGGTGGTGATTGGCCGGGCCTGCAAGAACGTGAAGCGGGCGCAGGCGCTCGACTACGTCCTCGGCCTGACCTGCGCGAACGACGTCTCAGCGCGCGATTGGCAGATCAAGCGAGGGGGCGGCCAGTGGTGCCGCGGCAAGTTCTTTGACACCTTCTGCCCGCTCGGCCCCCGGCTGGTGACGCTGGATGAAGTGCCCGGACCGAACCTGCTCAAGATCGCCACGCACCTGAACGGAGAGACCGTGCAGGACTGGACGACCTCCGACATGATCTTCGATGTTCCGACCCTGATCGAATTCCTCAGCGGCAGCACGACGCTGCTGCCCGGGACGGTGATCCTGACTGGCACTCCGCACGGCGTGGGCATGGCCGCCAAGCCGACACCGCGTTGGCTGCGCCCGGGCGACGAAGTGGCGATCGAAATCGAAGGAATCGGCGTCCTCAGCAACCCGGTGCAGCTCGAGCCGGCCTGAGCCGGTCCTGCACGCACCCTCTGGCATGGCGGCATTCTCGCGCCTGGACCTTTTCGGTGACGGCCGGGCCGACCTCGGGGAAGGCCCTTGCTGGCATGCCGCGCGTGGCACCCTGTGGTGGATCGACATCACGGGACAGCGGGTGCTTGAGTCGCGGCTAGACGGCGGGAAAACGCGCGAATGGGCGGTCGGCCAGATGGTCGGCTGCGTCGCTCCCGAGCGTTCCGGCGGCCTCGTCGCCGCCCTGCACGACGGCATTTACCGGCTCGACCCGGATACGGGAGTCACGACGCCCTTCGCCCGGGCGCCCGGGCACGACCCGGCTGGTTTTCGCTTCAACGACGGGAAAATCGACCCCCAGGGGCGCCTTTGGGCGGGCACCCTCTCGCTTACGGGCGCGCGCGGTGCGTCGCACCTGTACTCGGTCGACGCGAGCGGTGCGGTGACGGTCAGGCGGGAGGGCGTTTCGATCTCCAACGGCCTCGCGTGGAGTGCCGATGGTGGCACGCTTTACTACATCGATTCGCCCACCCGGCGCGTGCAGGCGTTTCGTTTCGACGGCGAGACCGGCGCGCTTTCGGAGGAGAGGGAAGCATCGCGACTCGCGGACGACGAAGGGTGGCCGGATGGCTGCTGCCTCGATGAAGAAGGCATGTTGTGGGTCGGGCACTGGGGTGCGGGGCGAGTGACCCGGAGGGATCCGCGGACCGGTCGCGTGCTTGAGACCGTGCGACTGCCGGTGCGCAATGTCACCTCGTGCGCCTTTGCCGGAGAGCGGCTGGATCGCCTCTTCATTACGACGGCGGTGGATCATGAGGATCCCTCGCCGGAGCCGGAGGCGGGGCGGATGTTTAGCTTCCAGCCCGGTGTGGCTGGCTGGCCGACGCACGCCTTCGCGCGCTGACGCGGGCCGCTTACTTCACGGCGGCCCAGACGCGCTGCACGTCGTCGTGGTCCTCGAGGGCCTGCAGGAACTCACCGACCTCTCCGCGGGCGGCGTCGTCGAGCTCGGGGAACGACTTGGCGACGTAGCCGATCTCGCTGGTGACGACGGACCACCCGTGCTGCTTGAGCCACGAAGAGACCGTGTGGACGGCGGTGCGATCAGTGATGAAGCGTGCGCCGGCATGTCCCTCAGGGATATCGTCGTTCTGGTGATGCCCGAGCGCCTCGAAGTCATTGGCCCCGGCCTCGATGGCCGCCGCCTCGAGGTCCTGGGAGGAATCGGGATGGTGGGCCTCGACGAGTCCGACGTGATCGAAAAGAAACTTATTGCTGCCTGCGCCGCCGAGCACGCCCTTCTTGAAGAGGACACGCATTTCCGGGGCGGTGCGCTGGTTGTTGTCGGTGTAGATCTCGACGATGAGCGGGACCTTGTGGGGGGCGTAGCCCTCGAAGACCACGTGCTCGAGGGACGACTTGTCATCGCCGCCGCCGGCGCCCTTGCGGATGGCCCGCTCGATGACCTCGCGGGTGACGCTCGCCTTGCGGGCCTTTTCGACGGCCGCGAAAAGGCGGGCGTTGGCGGCCGGATCGCCGCCGCCGAGTTTGGCGGCCACGGTGATTTCCTTCACCAGTTTACCGACGGCCTGACCCTTCTTGAGATTAACGATTGCGCGTTTCGCGTGCAGCCATTGACGACCCATAAGGCCGTACGCTGGTGAATCCGGCGCCGGCGGGCAATCCGGAAGCGGCCCTGATCCGGGCCGATTCCGCGCTGGTGGCTTCGGATCGGTGTGCTGAACGTGCGCGGCGCTCCCTCGCCGGGAGCCATGGACCTATGGAGACCTATGCCTTTCGCGGCGTGGAGCGGGCGTCGGGCCGGATACGGCAGGGCCGGATGCAGGCGTCCTCGTCGGCCGAGGCGGTGGAACGCTTGAATCGGGAGGGTCTTCGACTCACCCGACTAGGGACCGTCAAGGAGAGGTTGGAGTGGTGGCGGGGTGGGGCGGCCGACTCCCGGCGGGCACCCCGTCCGGCGACCCTAGACGAGCGGGCTCGGCTCGCTCGGCAACTGGGAATGCTCTTGGCGGCGGGGCTACCCTTGCTGGCCGGATTGGAGCTCCTGGCCCGGCAGGAGCGGGTGGAGTCGCGGCGTGCCGTGTTGGCTGACCTGGCGGCCACAGTGCGCTCGGGCGTTCCGCTCTCGCAGGGACTGTCAAAGGGGCCGGGTCGGTTTGATCCGCTGTCGGTGAGCTTGGTCAGAGCCGGGGAGGCGGCCGGTGCGCTGGATGACACCCTGCTGCGTCTGGCGCGCGTGCTGGAGGCCTCGGCGCGTCTGCGCTCCCGCCTGCTCGCCGCTTTGGCCTATCCCATGTTGGTGGCGCTCGTGGCTGGCGTGGTGGTGGGGGCCATGCTGCTCTTCGTGGTCCCGCGGTTCGAGCAGCTCTTTCTTGCGCAGTTTCCGGGACGGACCCTGCCCGGGCTCACGCGGGGCGTACTTGGACTCTCTCGCTTCGTGCTGCAGCATGGCGGGTGGTGTCTGGTCTCGGCGCCGCTCCTCGGCGCCGGGGTACTCTGGGCCGGGCGTCGGAACGGGTGGCGCAGGAAGTGGCAGAGCGGGATCCGCCGCCTGCCGCTGGTCGCGCGAGTCTGGCAGGCAGTCTGGGTGGCGCGCTGGGCCCGGACCCTCGGGGTGCTGCTCGGTGCGGGAGTACCGATTCTGGATGCCTTGGCTTTGTCTCGAGATGCGGTCGGGACGGATGAGACGCTCCGCCTCGCGCTACGGTCGGCGGAGGCCCGCGTCGGTGCGGGGGTGCCGCTTTCGCGCGCGCTGGAGGAGGGCGGAGCCGCTCCGGCGACGGTCATTGCGCTGCTCGAGGTCGGTGAGGCAACGGGGAAGCTGCCCGAAACGCTGGAGCGCCTTGCGGACGTTCAGGATGAGGAGGTGGACCGCGCCGTGATCACATTCACCGCGCTGGTGGAGCCGCTCCTGATGGTGGCGCTGGCGCTGGGCGTCGGCACCGTAGTCATTGCCTTATTTCTGCCGATGATCGACTTGATCCGAGCGCTCAGCGGTGGCTGAGGAGATCGGCGTCCTAAGGCGAGTCGGTTTCCTGATTTCCGCCCGAGTCGAGGCGGCGCACCAACAGCGGCGAACTGAGGCCGGGCAGGCGTTCCGAGAAGTCTTCCGTCGCGGGCGTCTGTCGAAGCGCGCGCTGCACCATGCCCATGCGAGCGTCGAGGTTGTCCACCATGGAAACGAAGACCGCTTCCGGCGTTGCCGCGTAGACCGCGGCACCCCACTCGGGTTCTCCCTGATGGCTCAGAATGATGTGCTCCAGTCGCTCAAGGCGCTCCGCGTCCAGCCGAGCCTTGAGGCCAGCTTTGCGAACGAGTTGGTAGCCCAGCACGACGTGCCCCTGCAGGAGGCCGCGCCGACTGCGCCGCGTGGCCAGCGTGCCTTCGTACTCGATGGTCTTGCCGACATCATGGAGCAAGATGCCCGCGAGTGCGAGGTCGGCATCGACCTCTGGATAGAGTGGCAGCAGGACGATGGCGGCCCGGGCCATGCGCACCGTGTGCTCGAGCAGACCGTGGCGGTAGGCGTGGTGCATCGACACCGCCGCGGGGCACCAACGAAAGGTCTCACCGATTTCCTCGAAGACCGCGCGGACGGTCATGCGCAGTTCGTCGTGCCGGAGCGACTCGATGGCGGCACCGAATTCCTCCCAGAGCTTCTCAACCGGTTCCGGGGCGAGCTCAACCAGCGAGTCGACTACGCCCGGCGCGGCAAGCTCGGTCTCGGTGAGGACACTGATCCGCTGAATCTTCGGGGAGAATCGATTCTGGTAGTAGTCCGTTCGTCCCTCGATGCGGACCGCCGCGCCCTCGGCGGCGGAGCGGACCGCCTCGAATTGCGGGTGGTCGCCGAACAGGTTGCAGTTGAATGAACCCCCGCGGTCGCCCAGTTCGAGACTGAGGTAAGCGTTTCCGTTCGAGGCGGTCTTGACGTTGGCCTTGCGGACGACGAGGACGGCGCTGAACGCCCGACTCGAACTGGGGTCGAGCGATTTCAGCTCCCGGACGGAAAGCAGCGGGGCGTCTTCAGGCATGGTCCTTCACGAGTTGGGTGTACGCCTTGAAGAACGGATGCGCGCTGTCCTGCAGCAAGGCATAAAACACGGTCTCCACGGGCAGGACATTGGCGCCGGCCCGAACCAGTGCCTCCAGGCACATCCGGGCATCGTCGGGGCGGCGTCCGGCGACGGCGTCGCTCAGCACGGTGACCGCGGTGCCGGAGCCCAGAGCATCAATCACGGTCTGGTAGATGCACACGGGCGTCTCGAGGCCGCAGATCAGGAGGTGCTCGATGTCCGACGCGCCCAGAGCGGTCCGGATCACCGGGTCGCCATAGGCGGAAAACGCCGACTTCGCCCAGCGCGGAGCGTCGGCGGGAGCGGCGGACACGAGCGAGGTCTCGGTCCCGCCCAGGCGATCCGGCCGCTGCTCGGTGAACGCCACGCGCATCCCGAGGCCGGTCGCCGCGCGAACGGCCAGATGACAGCGCCGGAGCAGTGGCTGGCCGCTCGCGGGCATGATGGAGAGGAACGTCGGTTGGAGGTCGACGCCGAGCAGAAGCGTCGACGCCACGCCGTCGGAGCTGTTGGGGGCGTCACTCATGGGAAGTAACGCCGCCGCGCCTTGACCTGGATGAACCGCCGTTCCGGCAAGATGTAGGCGGTCAAGTAGCCGCCCATGACGCAGGCTGTATCGATGCCGGCGGACCACTTGAGCTTGTAGATTTCCGGTCGAGGGGTGTGGCCGTAGACTACGAACGGAGGCCCGCTCCACAGATCGGCCCAGGCGGGCGCGTCCTCGCAGTCGGCACGTTTGCGCGGACGTCCCTCGCGATCGATGACCTGAATCCGGGTGACGACGTGGGCGGGCTGCTGTTCCCAGGGTTGGCCCGGAAGGAACCCACCGTGCACGAACACCGTCTGGAGCTCCGGGACGTGGTGCGTGAGCGGCATCTGCTCCAGATACTCCCAGTCCTCCGGCCGGAGCCGCGTGAACGTGTCCTCATCGGTCTCGCGCAGCAGACTGCGGTCGCGGGTCTTCCGGAAGTTGAGCAACCGCAGCTCGTGGTTGCCCAGGAGTGAGATCGCGCGGTGCTCGCGCGCCAGGTCGAGCACCTTGAGGGAGTCGGGCCCGCGGTTGATCAGATCCCCCAGCAGGATCAGTTGGTCGGAGCGTCCGGGAGCGACCCGCTCGAGCAATTCGGCGAACTCGGCGTGGCAGCCGTGAATGTCGCCGATGGCGATGAGGCGGGCGTCCATGGATTTGCGGAGGAATTTTGCTAGCGTTGCGGGATACGCAAAGTAAACAAGAAAGGCTTATGGATCTCAATCTGCAGCCTCCTGCAGCCGTTTGCCGCGTGTCCAACGAACCGTTCACCGCGGGCCAACGGGTGGTCAGCTTCCTCGTGCGTGATCCCGCCCAGCCCGAGATTCTCCGCTCGGACGTGGCGGAGGCGGTCGCGGCCGGCTTCGCTCCGACCGGCACGGTGGTGTGCCGTTGGGTCCACGTGTACAAGCCGCGGAAGGCGGGGGACAATCAGGACCGCACGCTGAAGCTCACGGCGGAAACGCTGTTCCTCACGCTGGCGGATCCGGCGAATGAACCGACGCCTGAGAACGTCCGTCTGATTCAGTTCCTCGCGCTGATGCTGGAGCGCAAACGGGTGCTGAAGCCGCGCGGTCGTACGGCCGACGGGGCGCGCAACATTCTGGAGCACGTGAAGACCAAGCAACTCTACGAGGTGCCAGCCGATGAACTGACCCCGGAGTTCTTCGTGCAGGTCCAGTCGCAGCTCAGCGTGCTGGTCGGCGAACCGGCTGCCCCGACGGTCTAGTGCGTTCCGCGCGTCAGCGTAGACGCAGGGCGTGACGGCGATCGGGGAGGATATAAAGCTCGAGGTGCAGGGCGTCGGAGGGGATGCCTCGGCCGAAACGGTCCGGCCACTCGACGAGCATCCACCAAGGGTCGCGGAGAAAATCGTCCACCATGAGGGCCTCCACCTCCGCGTCACTGCTAAGGCGATACGCATCGAGGTGCGCGAGGGTCTTTTCTCCGGCGCGGTAGAGGTTGAGGACGGTGAAGGTCGGACTGGTCACGGCACCCATCACGCCGAGTCCGCGGGCGAAGCCCTGGACAAACGTGGTTTTCCCGACCCCGAGGTCCCCGTGCAAGGCCACGGTTGAGCCGCGGGGAAGCTCGGCAGCCCAGGCTGCCGCGACCGCCTGGGTCTCCTCGGGTGAGCGCGTGGTGACGCCGGCGCGCAGCGTGTCGGTGAGGCTCATTGGCGGCGGGTGGAGTCCCGTCGGAGGTGCTCAAACCCCCGGTGCTCCTGGAGGGTGGTGTGTCCGACGGGAAGAGGCGTGCCCGGTGCGGCAAAGTGGCCGATCCGGCTCAAGCGGAGCCGGGGAAACGCGCGGCGCCAGCGCGCTTCGAAGGCGGCGAGGTTGGCGTCCCTGGCCACGGCGAAGACCAACTCGTAGTCCTCTCCGTCGGTGAGCGCGTGAGCCGCGGCCGAGCGTCCGCTCCGCCGCGCGGTGCGACGCGCCGCCGGGCTGATCGGGAGCGCTGCCTCCTCGAGGAGCGCGAGGCTGCGCGGAGGTTGTAGGGACGTGAGGTCTTTGGCGAGACCGTCGCTGACATCCATCATCGCCCGAACGGCGCGCTGCCGTGCCAACCACTTGCCCTCCGCAAGCCGCGGGGTGAAGCGGCAGTGTTTTCCCTCCAAGCTGCCGCCGAGGTCGCCCGTGACGTAGATCCAGTCTCCGCTCCGTGCGCCATGACGCGTGACCGCCCGTGTGCCCGCACAGCGGCCGATCAGCGTGAGGGTGGCGATCAGGCCACCGCGAAGACGTGCGATGTCGCCGCCGACCACGGGTACGCCCAGCCGGCGACTCTCCGCGGCGAGCGCGCGGTAAAAGCCCTCCAGCCAAGCGGTGCGCAGCGAGGGATCGCAGGCGATGGAAACGACGGCGGCGACCGGTCGCCCGCCCATCGCGGCGATGTCGCTGAGGTTGCGGCGAAAGAGTTTGGTGCCCGCCTCCTGAGGGGAGTTCCGATCGTCGAAGTGCTCGCCGTAAATCACCGGATCGACGGTGACCAGCGGCTTCCCGCGGAGCGGCGCCAGCACCGCGCAGTCGTCACCCATGCCGGCCGGGGAAGGCGGGGCGGCCGGGCCCAGCCAGCGGCGGATCGCGGCGATCAGGGCGACTTCGCCGTGCTGCGCGACTGTTTCACGGGGATGCGGGGAGAACGGCTTCACGATCGGAGCCTAGATCTCAACGCCCGAGAGAACGAGGGCGAGGGTGTGGAGATTGAAGAGGGCGTGCGCCACGACGGGCACAACCAGCCGGCCCGATTGCTCGTAGGCGAGGGCGAGCAGGACGCCGAAGACCGCCAGCGGCACGAAGGCGACGAGGTTCGCGTGGAGCGCCGCGAAAAGGAGGGCCGGAGCGACGAGCGACACGGCGCGGGGAACGCGGGTGCGCAGGTAGCGAAAAAGGCCGGCGCGAAAGACCAATTCTTCCGCCACGGGTGCGAGTGCCACCGCCAGCACCGCGATCAGCGCGAGCAGGCCGGGGGCGTCCGCGTTGCGCACCAGATCGACCATGTCCTGCTGGTCGGTCGGGAGGCCGACCGCTCGGAGAGCGGCCTTCCACGCCAGTGCCGCCGTCAAGATGAGCGGAAGGGATGCAAGGAAGAGCAGGGCACCGGCCGCGCAGGCCTGCGGGATGGAGAGCGATGACCGGGACGGGCTGGTGACGCGATCGCGGTTGCTGACGGCGGCGAGGCGATGCCCGAGCAGCGCCCCGCTGAGCAGTCCCAACTGGAAGCCACAGCCCTGCGCAACCATCCATGCCTCGGGAGAGAGCGCCGCCGGGATGACTTGGGCCAGCGCGCCAACGGCTGACTGAAGGAGCAAGGCGCCCACCACGATCGTGAAGGCGGCGAGAAGCAGATCACTCAGCGCCAGATTCAGCGTCCCGATATCCGCCCGGGCCTCCGTTCCGACCGCTATCCGGCGCTGTTTCCACCACGCGATGAGGCTTGCGATGCCGCCGAGGTAAAGCACGACCTCGACGGCGAGGACGGCGAGGAACCGCGGGGTCGGCTCGGGAAGGTCCATGGGCGGCGGCGATCGGAAGGGCGGCGGCGGCACTCACGCCCGCGCCGGCGCGGGGCACGGGCGGGGGCGCGAGGCGCGGCTGGGGATCAGGCGCTGGCCGTGGCTTCGTGGACGATCTTTCCGTCGACCAGCGTGAGCCGGACGCGTCCGCGCAGGGTCTGTCCATGCCACGGGGAGTTGCTCGACTTGCTCTGGCCGGCGCGGGCGTCGTAGCGCCACTTCTCGTCGGGATCGAAGAGGCACACGTCGGCCGCCGAACCCGGTGTCAGTCGTCCGGCGGGGAGCTTCAGGATGTCCGCCGGCCGCCGCGTGAGCAGATCCACCACGCGGGCGAGGGAGAAACGATTCTTGCGGAAGAGTACCTCGAGGGAGACCGGGAGGGCGGTTTCGAGACCGAGGATGCCGTTGGGAGCGAAGTCGAATTCCTTGTCCTTCTCGTAGTCGGTGTGCGGCGCGTGATCGGTGGCGATGCAGTCGATCGTGCCATCCCGCAAGCCCGCGATCAGGGCCTGCCGATCCGCCTCGGTCCGCAGCGGCGGATTCATCTTCAGGTGCGTATCGTAGGTCGACAGCAAGTCGTCGGTGAGGGCGAGGTGATGCGGCGTCGCCTCCGCGGTCACTCGGACGCCGCGGGACTTTGCGTGGCGGAGGATCTCCACGGAGAAGCGCGAAGAGATGTGCTGCATGTGCACGTGGGCGCCGGAGTACTCGGAGAGGATCGCGTTGCGGGAGACGATCAGATCTTCCGCCGCGTTGGGCCAGCCGCGCAGGCCGAGGCGCGTCGATACGACTCCCTCGTTCATCACCGCGCCCTGCGTCATCGACGCATCTTGGCAGTGATCCATCACCGTGAGGTCGAACATGCGGGCGTACTCGAGTGCGCGGCGCATGAGCTCGTTGGACTGGACGCAGTCACCGTCGTCGGTGATCGCGACGACGCCGGCGCGGCGCAGGGAACCGATCGGGGCGAGGGCTTGGCCCTTCATTCCGACGGTGATGCAGCCGGTCGGGAACACCTTGACCACGGCGTCGCGCTGGGCGGCGTCCTTGATGAACTGGATGGTGCCGGCATTGTCCGCGGGGGGAGAGGTGTTCGGCATGCACACCACGGTGGTGAAGCCACCCGCGGCAGCGGCGCGGCTGCCGGTCGCGATGGTCTCCTTGTGCGTTTGGCCGGGTTCGCGGAAGTGGACATGGATATCGACCAAGCCCGGGCAGGCGACGAGGCCGCGGGCGTCGATCTTGCGCGCGCGCTTACGGGCGGCGGCGGAGAGGGATGCGACCACGCGGCCACCATCGATGAACAGGTCGCCGACGGCGTCGCGACGGTTCGCGGGATCGATGATGCGGGCCTTTTGAATCCAGAGAGCGGGCATGGAGCAGAGGGGGAGGAGGCTTAGTCGACGACCGCGACGGATTCCGGTTGGCCGCCAAAGCACAGGTAGAGCACCGCCATGCGGACGGCGATGCCGTTGGTCACTTGCTCGAGGATCACGCTGCGCTCGCCGTCCGCGAGTTCGCTGTCGATCTCCACGCCGCGGTTGATCGGCCCAGGATGCATGATGATGGCCTTCGGGTGCAGCCACGAGGCGCGGGTCTTGTTCAACCCGAACATGCTGGTGTACTCGCCCAGCGAGGGAAAATGCCCGGCGGATTGGCGCTCGTGCTGGATGCGGAGCAGCATGACCACCTCGGCGTCCGCGAGCGCGGATTTCAGATCGTGAGACACGGTGACCCCGAGGTCGGTGAACCACCCGGGAACGAGGGTCGACGGCCCGCAGAGCGTCACGGCAGCGCCCATCTTGGTCAGCGCGTGAATGTTGGAGCGGGCCACGCGGCTGAACAGGATGTCACCGAGGATGGTGACCTTGCGGCCCCGCAGGTCGCCGAGCCGTTCCCGCATGGTGAACGTGTCGAGCAGCCCCTGAGTGGGGTGCTCGTGCGCGCCGTCGCCGGCGTTGACCACGGGAATGTTGAGGATGCGCGAGAGGTAGAGGGGGGAACCGGAAGCGGCGTGGCGCAGCACGATCAGGTCGGCGTTGAGCGCCTGGATGTTCTGAGCGGTGTCCCGCAGCGTCTCGCCCTTGGTCGTGGAGGAACTGGCGCCGTCCAGGGAAATGACGTCTGCACTCAGCCGCTTCGCCGCCATGTCGAAGGCCATGCGGGTGCGGGTGCTCGGCTCGAGGAAGAGGTTGACGATCGTCTTGCCGCGCAGCGCCGGCACTTTCTTCACGTTTCGTCCGAGGATCTTCTTGAAGGCGGCGGCGGTCGCGTGGATCTGGTCGATCTCGGCGAGGCTCAGTTCCTCGATGGTGAGCAGGTGTCGGCGGGTCCAGGGCATGAGAGACAGGGGGTCAGCGTCGCGAGGCACGGGCGGATTCGATGCGCACGCCGTCGTTCGTAGGGTGAGCGGGGTCGAGCGTCACCACGACCGTCTGCGTTTCGTCCGTTGGAAGGAGAATGCCCACGTGATCGGGTTGTACCGGAAGCCGGCGGCCACCGCGGTCGATGAGGACGGCGAGTTCGACGGCTTGGGGACGACCGTGGTCGAAGAGTTCGTCGAGGGCGGCCTTGACCGTGCGCCCCGAGAAAAGCACGTCATCGACGATCACGACCGTGGCGCCGTTGATGTCGAGGGGGATGACGGTCGGTACGAATTCCTTCGGGATCGGGTTGCGGCCGATATCGTCGCGGTGGAACGAGATATCGAGGATCCCGACGTTGCGGCAGCCGAGCCGAGCGGCGAGCCGGCGGGCGACGGTGATGCCGCCGTTGGCGATCCCCAGGAGCACGAGCTTGGTGGGTGGCCCGTGCCGCTCCGCGATGGAATGGGCGAGACGATCCAGGGCGGAGTGGATCTCGGCGGCGGAGAGGGATTTCGCGACGGGCACGAGCCCTGTTTGTGCCGGTGCCGAGGGGACCGGACAAGCGGGAAAACTCGGCGGAAGGAAACGCGTTCGCTGGGGGACGTGAATCTTAGCTTCCGACGTCTTCGCGCATGGCCACCAGTTGCAAGGCCGTGGCGTGCACGTTCTCCGTGGTGACGCAGATCTGGCGACGGAGGCCGAAATGGGCGAGGGCGCCGAGGATGTCAGATTGCTCCAGCCAGTGACAAAACGGCTGTGATCCGCCGCAAAAGCCGTTCCAGTCGAGGGCCTCGCCGTAGTGGTGGCGATGCACGCGGTGGGTGTAGCCGGCGTGGGTCGCGGTTTCGGGCGGGCTGAAGGTTGCGTGCTTGGCGGGGTACTTGGCGTAGAAGGCGGGGTCGTAGAATACGGTCCAGACGAAGACCGCGCGGCAGCGGCGGGCGAGGAGTTCGAGGAGTTCCACGGGGTTCGCCATGTGGTAGAGGATGCCGCTGGCGATTCCGATATCGTAGACCTCATCGGTGCGCCGCAGGAACTCGGTCGACTCGCCAAGTAGGAAGCGCGCGCGGTCGAGATGGTAGAGTTCCTTCGCGACGAGGCACTTCAGGTAGCTGCGCTTGTTGGCCTCGATCGCCACGACTTCGCGGGCGCCCTTCTGGCAGAGCATGGCGGTGTGGCCGCCTTCAAGCGGCCCGAGTTCGAGGATGCGGCGCCCGGCCACGGGGAGGCCCCACTCGGCCAAACGGTCGGCAGCCCAGTCGATCCGCGGGTCGGCGAACAAGGGTGTCGGGCCGCTCGTGACCGGCACGGTGGGAGAGTCATGGCCCGGCCAAGGCACGGGCGGTAGTTGGGAGGACCATTCGCCTTGGAACAGATCGACCGCGTTCTGGGCCGAGGGCGCGGTGCGGAGGTAGGTGGCGTCGAGGTCCATTGGGGTGAGCGAATCCGTTCCGTTGCCCGAGGGTCAAGCCTGCCGCAGGGCCCGAGCGCGAGGTTGCTGAGCAGCGGGGCTCCGCTCAGGCTGGCGCCTTCATGCTGATCACTCCCTCGGAACTGCAGGAAATCCTCGGTGACTCCCGGTGTGTCGTCTTCGACTGCCGGCACGATTTGGCGGATCCCGCCAAGGGCGAACGGCTGTATCGTGAGGGGCATCTTCCGGGGGCGCACTTCGCCCGCGTGGACGCGGATCTCTCGGGCGAGAAGAACGGTCGCACCGGTCGCCACCCCTTGCCTTCACCGGAGGCGTTCGCCGGGTTTCTCGGTCGCCATGGCGTGACGCGGGAGTCCCGGGTGGTCGCGTACGATGATGCGGGTGGGCAGTATGCGTCGCGGCTGTGGTGGATGGCGCGCTGGATTGGGTGTGATGTCGTGTGCCTGCTGGATGGGGGCTTTCCGCGTTGGCAGCGGGAGGGACGGCTGTTGGAGACGGATGTGCCGCAGACGCGGGCCTCCGTGATCGTTCCGCAGGTCAAGCCGGAGACCGTGTGTGGCGTGGCGGAGGTGGAGGCGAATCTTGCGACGGGCGAGGTGGTCATCCTCGATGCTCGGACCCCGGAGCGTTACCGGGGGGAAACGGAGCCGATTGACCGGGTGGCGGGGCACATTCCCGGGGCCATGAATCGTTTCTTCAAAGAGAACCTCCGCCCGGATCTGACCTTCCGTCCGCCCGAGGAGCTACAGCGGGAGTTTTCGGCGTTGATTACGGCGGCGGGAGGTCGGCCGATCGTGCATCAATGTGGATCGGGCATCACGGCCTGTGCGAATTTGTTCGCGATGGAGTATGCCGGTCTGCGCGGCTCGCGGCTGTTTGCCGGGTCATGGAGCGAGTGGATTGCCGATCCCCGGCGTCCGATCGCTACCGGGGCGGGCTCGTGATGAGAACCGGACCCGGTGCGGTTATCGGTTGAGCCAGTAGAGGACGAGACCGAGCAGGGCGAGTCCACCGAGGACGGCGAGCGTGATCTTGATCCAGCTCTTCGGGTACTCGCCGGCGATGGTGCCGGTGAAGCCGTTGACCACGCACTGGTAGCTCTTGCCGTGGAAATCGTAGGTCACCAGCCACAGCGGTGCGAGGATGTGCTTGAAAGTCTGCGCCGAGAACGACGGATTCACGCGCAGATCTCGATGCGTGTCTCCCGGAACCTGCGCGGCGCAGAGTTGCTCGGTTTTGGCGACCATGCGGGCACGGGCGGCTTGGGCGGCGGCCGGGAGGTCGATTTGGTAGCGTTCCACCACCCAACCCGACAGGAACGCCGCATCGTAGGGCACCAGCTCGCCGGTCGGGAACGGCTCGACCTTGCGCAGCAGCTCGGGATGCACCCCGCGGGAGGCGGGGACGAGTTCGTCGTCGAAAAAGTGTTCGAGCGATCCCGCAGAAGGATACCAGCGGACCCGCCGGACTTGGCGCGTGCGGCGCTGGCCCTTCGAATCCGTGTACGACTGGGTCTCGTAGTAGTAATCTCCCGACATGGCAGTCCAGGTGGCGTGGACCCGGGCATCGAAGGTCCAGTAGGGCACATAGAGACCCTTGACCGTGTCGGTCAGCGCTCCGTGTTTCAGACGATTGGGCGCGAACCAGCGCGAGCCGTACCAGACGCGGATCGTATCCCGGACCTGCGACTCGCTGAGCTTGAGCGGCAGGAGGCTTTCCGGGCGGAAGGACTCCTTCACCTCCGTGTAGGGAATGAGCGCGGATGAGCCGCAGAAATCGCAGCGCTGGCCGACATTCCGTTCCTCGAAGACCGAGATGGCTTGGCAGGACTGGCACTTCACCTGTGCCCGCTGGGCGTTCCAGCCGCGGGCACTGTCGGGGATGCTGCGCAGGGCGGTGACGAGGTCGTGCTCGACGATCGTTTCCTCGGACTGGCTGAAGCCGGTGAGTGCGACGGTGGCGGGCGACGTGGTCCCGCAGAATCCGCAGACGAGGGCGCCCTTGACGGGATTCCAGGTGGCCTCGGCCCCACAGGCGGGGCAGGCGTACTTGGACTTGGCAGTTGCTTCCAAGACCGGGATGCGCGGGAAGTCGCTCAGCGGGCGAGCGGAGAACCTAGCCCCGGAGGAAGTCCTCGAGGGCTGCGCGGGACACGCGCCAGGCGGAGCCGATCTTGCGGCCCTTGAGGGTCCCCGCGGTGAGCTCGGTGAGCACATCGGCCTCGCTGACATTGAGAGCTTGGGCGACCTCGGCGGGGCTCAAGAGAGCGATCACGGGGGGTGCGACCGGCGGCGGTGCCGCCGGCGCGGGGGCGGCGGCGGATGGCGTCGTCTGGGGCCCGAGCAGCCCGCCGGGCTGGTTCATGAGTTGCTGAGCCAGGCCGAAGCCCATCGCGATTTCCGCGGCCGCGCCGGCGGTGCCGCCGCCGGAACCGTTCGCAAGCCCCTCCGCCATCTGCAGCTTCACGTAATCGTTGAGGTTGCCGATCGCCGCCATGCTGGAGCGCTTGTCGATGGCTTTCTCGACCTCGGGGGGGAGGGAGATGTTCTCGATGATGAAGCTGCTCATCTCCAGACCGTACTTCTCGCGCAGCGCGGGATTGATGACCGGCAGCAGCGCCTCCCCGAGCTCCGAGTAGCGCGTGGCGATATCAAGGGCCGGCACGTGCGCGGTGGCGAGCGCGTCGGTGAACACGCTGACCAGCCGGGAGCGCATCGTGTCGGCAAATTCCTCGAGACGGAAATGATGGTCCGTCCCGGCCACCTCGCGGAGAAACACCTTCACGTCGACGATGCGAAAATCGTAGGTGCCGTAGGCCCTGAGCCGCACGATCCCGAAATCCGCGTCCCGCATCATGACCGGATTCGCGGTGCCCCACTTGTTGCCGGTGAAGAGCCGCGTGTTGACGAAGTAGACGTCCGCCTTGAACGGGCTCTCGAGGCCGTACTTCCAACCCTTCAGCGTGCTGAGGATCGGGATATTGTCGGTGACGAGCGAGTGCTTGCCGGGGCCAAACGTATCCCCGTACTGGCCGAGATAGACGAATTGCGCGGTCTGTGATTCGCGGACGATGAGCTGTGCGCCCCGCTTGATCTCCTTGTCTTGGTCCGGAAAGCGCCACGACAGCGTGTCCCGCGAATCGTCCTCCCATTGAATGATCTCGAGGAACTGGGTTTTGAGATAATCGAGCAGGCCCATGGTGTACAGGAAGTGGTGACACAGCCTTCCCAGGAGACTCCTGATTGCAACGGCGAATGCGTGGCGACGCGGGCTCTGGGGCCGTTTTGAGGCTCGCCAAGCTGGTCCGAGCCCGCCACGGTTGCGACCCTGCAGAACTGCACGTGGTCTTCGCGCCCGTGACGACGGGGAGCCTTGGGCTCCGCATCGTCCGAGGCTCACGCGGAGGTCGTAGCGGGCGGATCTGCGGCGAAGGGCTCCGGCCCGGCGATTCTGACCTGATCTCTCACCTTACCTGAACGAATCATGACCAACACCCTGATCATCCTGAAGCCGGATTGCATGGCGAAGAAACTCGCGGGAAGCGTAGTGGACCGCTTTGAAAAGGCCGGCTTTGAAATCATTGGCGCGAAGATGATCCGGCTCACGCCGGAGATCCTCCGCGACCATTATGCTCACGTGGCGAGCAAGCCCTTCTATCCCGAGATCGAGCAGTTCATGGGCTCTCGTCCGGTGATCGTGCTGGCCCTGCGGGGTCAGGATGCGGTGACTCGGGTGCGCGACCTGCTTGGTCCGACCGACTCGCGCAAGGCCCCGAAGGGCACGATCCGCGGCGACTTCGGCACCGACATGATGACCAACGTCGTCCATGCGTCGGACAGCGACGACAACGCGCGCATCGAACTCGCGCGCTTCTTCCGTCCGGGCGAACTGTTCGCCTGAGCGAAACCGTGGTTGGCGCGGTTGGACCGCGCCATGAAAAAAGCCCGCTCACGCGGGCTTTTTTGTGTCCGGACGGGATGCGCCTCCCGGCGGCGATCAGGTGAGGGGGAGGTGGGGTTCCACCTCCGCTTCGTAGTTGATGCCGGGGATGCCGAAACCGAACAGTTTGAGGAACTCGCTGCGGTAGCCGGCGATGTCGGTGAATGAGGCGAGGTTCTCGGTGGTGACCTGCGGCCAGATGCGGGCGACCTCGGCTTGGATTTCGGGGCGCATCTCCCAGTCGTCGATGCGCACGCGGCCCTGGTCGTCGAATTGGAGCCCGGTGCCCCCGTAGAGCTGGGTGGCGAAGAGACGTTGGATCTGCTCGATGCAGCCCTCGTGCGTGCCGTTCGCCTTCATGATCTTGTACAGGATCGAGATGTACAGCGGCACCACGGGGATGGCGGAGCTCGCTTGGGTGACGAGGGCCTTGTTGACGGAGATGAACGCGCGGCCGTACCCGTGCGCCTTGAGGCTAGCGTCGATCTTGCGGGCGGCGCGCTCGAGATCGTTCTTGGCGAGACCGATGGTGCCGTTCTTGTAGATCGCCCACGTGACCTCGGGCCCGATGTAGCTGTAGGCCATCGACGTCGCGCCCGGGGCGACCAAGCCCTCGGCGAGGAGTGCCTCGATCCACATCTCCCAGTCTTCGCCGCCCATCACGGCAGCGGTGTCGGCGATTTCGGCTTCGTTGGCCGGCTCGATGGTGATCTGGCTGACGATGCCCTTGTCGGTGTCCACCGTCTTGTTGGTGTAGCTTTGTCCGACCGGCTTGAGCACCGACTTGTGGACCGCTCCGGTCCGCGGGTGGGTGCGCCGGGGTGAAGCGAGGGAGTAGACGATGAGATCGATCGGTCCCATCTCGCGGCGGATCAAGTCGATGGCCTGCCGCTTGATGTCATCGGAGAAGGCGTCCCCGTTGAGATTCAGTGCCTTGAGACCTGCCGCCCGGGCCGCGTCGGTGAAGGCGATCGAGTTGTACCATCCGGGCGTGGCGGGGCGGTCTTCCTCGGACGGGCGCTCGAAGAAGATGCCGAGCGTATTGGCTCCGGCCCCGAAGGCGGCGGCGATGCGGGAGGCCAGACCGTAGCCGGTCGAGGCGCCGATCACGAGCACGTTGCGCGGGCCGTTCTTCAGGGGGCCGCGGGACTTGATCAGATTGATCTGCTCCTGGACATGGGCGGCGCAACCCTGCGGGTGGGCGGTGATGCAAACGAAGCCGCGGATCTTGGGTTTGATGACCATAGAAAACGGGGGGGAGCCTCCTTGTCTCGCGAAGGGAGTGCAAGAGTCTAAAGCGGAGGGCTTCGGCGATGGAACGGTGCTGTCAGGATCCGCTCCCGGAGCCGTTCCGGCGGGTGTCCTTCTGCGGCAAGCCACGCGAGTTGTCCCACCACCTCGCGCACCTGGCGCTGGAATGCAGGGAGTCTGCTCTGTTGGTCGGCTAACACCGCCAGCGTGGCGCTTTCGGAGGGCTCGAGCAGGTCGAGGGCCTCCAGGCAGGCCAGTTCCTCGACGAATTCCTCCGGATTCATTGCGGGTTCTTGCCGACGAGCACGTCGCGCAGTTTGAGCAGGCCGCGGCGGATCCGGGCTTTGACCGTTCCGAGGGGTTGGTGGAGGTTGGCTGCGATTTCCTGCTGGGTCAGGCCGCTGAAGAAAGCCATTTCGACCGCCTGCTGCTGGTCGTTGGGCAGCGTTGCGAGCGCCTGCCGCACCGCGCTGGCCCGCTCGCGCGCCTGCAGCGCTTCCGCCGAGTCCGCCGGCGTGTTCGCGCCGGCTTCGCCGTAGCCCAGATCAGCGGGCGGCGCGTCGGCGAGGATTTCCGCCCGCCGGCGACGCTGGCGCACGCGATCGATCGCGCGGTTGCGCGTCATGGTGACCGCCCAGCTGAACGGGCTGCCCCGGTCCTCGGAAAACTCCATCGAGCGTTGCCACAGGGTGAGGAACACGTCGTGGACGACGTCTTCGGCTTCGCGGGAGTCCCCAAGGATTCGCAGCGCAGTGGAAAAGAGCGGCCGGGAAAAACGGTCGTACAGCCCCGCGAAGGCCGCTCGATCGCCCTTGGCCGTCCGCTGGAGCAAATCGAGATCCTGCCGCGCCTGGGCGGGGTCGATCGGGTCCGGAAGGGTGAGCGTGCCAGAGCGGGGAGGCATCGGATCAGGGCGCGCTGATGCCGAGGCTCACGGCTCGCTGGACCGTGGCGGACGGGCGAGGGAAAAAGTCGTGAAGGAAGCCCACGCGAAAACGCCATTCCATCTCTGGAAAAGGCCCACGCAAGCCTAACTGGACGGCCGGGAGGGCGGTCAGTTGGCGGCGTCTTCGTCGTCGACCGGGCGGTCGAGTTCGTCGCGGCACTCCGCCATCACGCGCAACCAGATCTCGCGCAAATCGAAGAGCCGCGGAATCATGTCCTCTCGGAGCGCAACCAATGCGCGGGCCTCATCCAAGGCGCGATCTCCGAGGAGCGCGAGCGTCAGATTGAGCTCGCGGAGAGCGCGCTTCAGGAGGCTGATCGCCATCGCGTAATCCCCGAAGTCGAGGGCCTGAATGGCGAGTGTGGCCTGTTGTTCGCCGCGGTGCAGCGATGAGGCCACGAGCAGCGCGCTGCGTTGCGGCAACTTTGCCGGGTCGATGGCGGCCTTCTCCCAGGTGCGCTGCAGCGTCAGATAGATGGCTTTCGTCGCGATGAAGATAGGGTTCTTCAGCAGCGTGTACGGATCGGAGTCTTCCGCCTCGGCACCATCGTTCGCCGGATTGGCCGGGGACTCCGGAGCCTCTTCCTCGGAACTCCAGTCGCCCTCGTCCCATCCCATGCCCTGCGCCACGTGATCGATCCGATCCGGGCGTCCCGCGCTCTTGTCGTAGAGCCGCACGTACCGTTGCAGGACTTCATCCTGATCGCGCAGGTAATTCTCCCAATCGAACTCGTTCCAAGCCAGTTCTCCCCGGTCCTCCCATTCGTTGTCAGAAGGACCGTCGGATTCGGGATTGCTCATTCGTTAGAACGGTCGGGGACCGTGAGAGGGAGCGAAGGCCCGCGCTTTGGAAACGCAACGCGAAAACCCGGGCTCAGGAGCCCGGATTTAGATGTAATACGATTGCGATTGATTTTACTCCAACGTCTACGCAAGGATGCGTGCTTTCCATGAGCGACGTTCACCACGAATCGGTGTTTTTTTCCGGCCATGTCCAAGGCGTGGGGTTTCGTTTTGCGGCTCTGCAGGTGGCTCGCGAGTACGAGGTCGCTGGGTGGGTGCGCAATCTGGCCGATGGCCGGGTTGAAGTCAGCGTCGAGGGCGAGCCCCGGGAGGTGGAGGCGTTCGTGCTCGCCCTGGGCGAACGCATGCACGGCCACATCCGGAAGACGGAGCGCTCCCCGCAGCGGCGGGCGGCCGAGCATCGCGGGTTCGTGATCGCTTAGGTGGCGGCAGGCGTTGCGGTTCGGGGAAGGGAGCAGGCGTGCAGGGCGAGCGGAGGGAACCGGTGGTGGAGTTCGTGGCGGTGACGCGGAGTTATCGTCTGACCCCGTGGACCCTGGCGAGGCCGGCGTTGGAGCGTTTTTCCCTGCGCGTCGCGGCCGGCCAGATGGTGGCCATTCTCGGGGCGAATGGATCGGGAAAAAGCACGGCCCTCCGGATTGCGGCGGGCCTGCTGCGGCCGACCGCGGGCACGTGCCGGCTCTGGGGCTCGGAGCGTCCGGACCCCACCATGAATCGGAAAATCGGATACGTACCGGACGTCTGCGATTTACCGGGTTTTCTCACGGTGGGCGAGGTTCTGTCTGTCGCCGCCCGGCTGGGTGGCCTTGGGCGCGTCGCGGAGCCGGACGCCCTGATGCGGGTGGGGCTGGAGGGGAAGGCCGGACACCCGGTTGCGGGGCTTTCCCGGGGGCAGGCCCAGCGCCTCGGGTTGGCGGTGGCGTTGTTGCGGGCGCCTGAGCTACTGATCCTCGACGAGCCTCTCTCGCCGCTCGACGACGAAGGAGCGGCGCGGATGGTCGCGCTCCTGGCGGAGTTGCGGGCCAGCGGGTGTACGGTGCTGCTGACGGCGCACCGCAGTCCGGAACTGACGCCGCTCTGCGACCGCATGGTCTGGCTTGCGGACGGACGGGTGGTGGAGGAGCGAACGCTGCAACGCTGAATGAACGTGGCACCGGAGGGCATTGTCGCGGAGGGATCGCCTGGTCGAGCATCGCGCGGCTGGGGCGAGATCACTTACCTCGTGAGGTTGCGGCTGCGGGCGGCGGTGCGGGAACGCCTTTACCTCGTGGCCTTGGCTGCGGCCGGTGGGGTGGTGAGTGTCGCCCACGGCCTGCGTGGGTGGGTGGCCGAGGCGGACCGGTGGGCGCTTACGTTGGACCTCGGCATGGCGGCCTTGAGTGCGGCGGGCGGCGTGCTGGCCCTGATCGTGACCGTCAATGCGTGGTTCACGGAAGTCATCAACGGCTGGGGCCGGGGTGTGCTGGCGACCGCGGTGGGCCTGCGGCGCTGGCTGGTCGTCCACGCCCTCGCCACAGCGGTCCTCGCGCTTGGCCTGTGTGTCGTCTTTGCGCTGGCGGTGGTGCTGGCTTCGGAGGACGGCGAACTCACCCGCGGTCGCGTCACGCGCGGCTCGATCGCGCTCGGATGGTGGTGGCTCAAGCTGAGCGCGATGGCGGGCATCGCGCTGGGCATCGCCGCGCTCTCGCGCACGCCATCGACCGCGATGGTCGGTGCGGCCGGTGTGCTCGTGCTGGGGCATCTCCACCCGCTGATGGACCTTCTGGCGAACGGAGGGGGCTGGAGTGCGACGGGGTGGACCGCCGGCGTGATGTTGATCCCGGACTTATCCGCGCTTGAGGTATCGGCGGAGTGGATAGCGAATGGCGGAGGCGATGGTCCTAGGCTTCCGGCGGGTGAAATCGGTGTTTTGAGCGTTTGGGCCGCCGTGGCGTGGTGGAGGGTATCGCGCCGTGACTGACTGGAGGCGAGGCGCGGTTGCTGGGGCGCTGGTGGCGGCCCTTGGACTTAGTCTTCTGGGCTCGCGGATGTCCGCACGAGTGGAACCGCCGGCGGCGCGGCTCGACGCATGGGGAGGACCGCAGCGGGCGGCGTGGTCGGCGCCGCAAGCGGTGGCGAGGGCGCTGCCATCGGGCCTCCGCCGAGTAGCGGCGGGATGGTTCTGGGTGGGTGCGCGGCGGGCGTGGGAGCGTGAGGATGCGCGCGAACTGCGGCGCGCTCTAGCGTGGACCCTGGCGCTGCGTCCGGAGCAGCTTGGCTACTGGATTGAAGGGGCGCGGATGCTGGCGTTCGACGTGCCTCAGTGGTCCGGTGGCGACGCACGGCAGCGACGCCGGGCGCTGGAGGAGGCGTTGCGTTTTCTGGCCGACGCCGAGAACGTTCACCCCATGGCAGGCGTGATTCCGCTCGAGATTGGCTGGCTGCGCGGGTGGGAACTCGGAGACCTTGAAGGGGCCGAGCGGGCCTTGGCGCGCGCTGCGCGGTTGGGGCCCTCGGCGCGACAGGCGGAG
>CAIOYO010000177.1 GCA_903862595.1 uncultured Opitutaceae bacterium
GACCCTCATGACGCGGCGGCCGTCTCGTCGCCGATCAGCCGGTACGCGCGATACCACTCGCTCTGGAAAAGCTCGTCGGGATCGTACCGCCGCTTCCGCTTCAGGAATTCGGGAAACTCCGGATACGCACGGAGGACCTGATCGGGGCGCGCGGCCCGATGATAGGTCAGGAAGAACGAGCCGCCACGGTCGAGCGCCGCATCGTAGAGCTGGCGAAAGGCCTCATGCGTCCGCTCGATGCCCGACGGCGTGTGCACGGTCCGCAGGTTGAAGATCACGCACGCGAAGTCGCGCCGCGCCCATGGCAGAAAGCTCGTTGTGTCGCGCTGAATCGAGCGGATCGTGCCGTAGATGTCTTCGACGCTCGTCGCTCGCAGGATCCGCCGAGCCGCATCCATGAAGTCGATGAGCATCTCCGGCGGCACATAGATTTCTCCGATCACGAGCGACTCATCGGGGGCGTTCGCCGCTCGCACGCCTGCTTCGACGAGGAATTCGGCGTAGGACGGGATGTAGAGGCTAAGCTGCATCGAGTCGGACCAGTAGACGCGGCCGTGCGTGCCGAGGTAGTGGCGGGCGTAATCGCTGAAGGCCCGCGGCTTGTCGCGGTGAGCAAGGGCAAGCAGCGAGAGCCACGCTTCGCGCGGCAGGTCGCCCGCACCGTCCGGATCAGGCGCGTTCGTAGGCGCTGGTCGATAGCACGCCATGACGCCACGCCTCAGGAAGCCGGTATCGCTCGGCTCGATTGCGTATTGGAAATCGCCATAGAGGCAACCGTCGGAAACGCGCCGCATGATCGCGTTCATCGCGTCGTCGAGGTCGAGGACATCAACGAGACGCTCAAGCCGACGGCGCTCGCCCAGCCGCAGCGTCGCTGCGACAACGACGCCGAAGAGCCCATAACCGCCGACGACCAAGCCAAAGAGTTCAATTCGTTCCTCGCGCGAGCATCGGACGACGGAGCCGTCGGCGAGGACGACCGTGCAGTCCTCGATGTCATCGCCGATCGGCTGCATGAGAAGTCCGCGGCCGTGGGCGTTTGCGGCGATTGCGCCGCCAAGCGTGAGCGCATCGGCACCGGTCTGCTTCTGGCGGATTCCCCACCGGATTCCGTCGGGCTGCGCCGCGTGTGTCGCATTGATGATGCAGGGCCAGTCCGCCCCCGCTTCAATCTCGATGTGCCCGGCCGTCGGGCAGAACCGGAGCGTGCGGCGCATCGCGGTGAGGTCGAGTTGCACGCATCCTTCGCCAAACTGCTGGCCACCCATCGCGTGGCGGCCACCGCAGAGACTGACGGCGCGGCCCTCGCGGCGCGCCGATCGCACGGCGGCGACCACGCCGTCGATGTCCGTCGGCTGTTCAATCCGATGGGGTCGCGTCGGATTCAGCCGAGAGTGGACGTCATTGAGAATCGTCATGGGCGAACGGGCGGAACCCTACACCGGGGGCATGGCGGAGCAAGTCTACCGCGCGCTACCCGACGGCCCCCGTCGGAAGGGGTCAC
>CAIOYO010000178.1 GCA_903862595.1 uncultured Opitutaceae bacterium
CCCCGACTGGGTGAACGTCGGCAGCGGCGTGGACCTCACGATTCGCGAGCTCACCGAGCGTGTTGCGGCTGCGGTCGGGTATCGTGGCCGCATCGTCTGGGATACCTCCCGGCCCGACGGCGCACCGCGGAAGCTCCTCGATGTCTCCCTGCTGGCTGGTTTGGGGTGGCGCGCCCGGATTTCGCTGGAGGACGGACTGCCGGAAACCGTGGCGGCCTACCGTCGGGAGCGGGCGAGCGGGACCTGGCGGCACTGATCGTCCCCGGCTCGCCGCCCCGGTCGCCCGTGGCGAGACCGTGGCCGTGGCGGTTGTCCGGTTGAGGCGGGAATCGGGCAAGCCATTTTAGGGTGTGGGCTTTACGTCGCGGCGGAATGCAGTTCTCTGCCTGCATGACAACGACGACGGTGATGTTGGTGGTGGTAGCGCTGATGGTCCTGCATCTGGCGGGAGACCTCTGGCTGGAGTGGCTGAATCGACGCGAAGTCCGCCGCGCCGTGGGATCGCCGCCGCCCGCCGCCTTGGCGATCATGGACGCCGCGACCTTCCGGCGGTCGAGTGAGTACACCTTGGCGCACCAACGTCTCGACGTGCTGGAGAGTATCTTCGAGGCGGGAGTACTGGCGCTCGTCCTCTTTGGTGGATTCCTGCCGTTGCTCTTCGCGCATGTGGCGGTGCTCGCGCCGGGCGCCCCGAAGTGGGATGATGCCTTGTTCATTCTTGCAGCCGGGCTGCTGCTGGCGGTGCCCGGAGTGCCTTTTGAATGGTGGTCGCAGTTCCGCGTGGAGCAGCGCTTCGGCTTCAACAAGAGCACGCCGGGACTCTGGGTCACGGATAAGCTCAAGGGGCTGGCGCTGACGGTCGTGATCGGTTTTCCAATTCTTTGGTTGGTGCTGTCGCTGGTCCGCTGGGTGGGGGAGAGCTGGTGGATTTGGGCATTCGTAGCGCTGTTCACGTTCCAGCTCCTGATGCTGGTGGGGTACCCCAAGTTGATTCTGCCGCTGTTCAATCGGCTCACTCCCTTGCCTGAAGGCGAACTGCGGGACCGACTGTTGGCGATGTCGGAGCGCACGGGATTCAAGGCCTCGACGATCGAGGTGATCGATGGTTCGAAGCGCTCGGCGCATTCCAACGCCTTCTTCACCGGGTTCGGGCGCTTCCGGCGCATTGTGCTCTACGACACGCTCATCGCCCAGCTGACGCCTGCGGAGTTGGAGGCGGTGCTGGCGCATGAGGTCGGTCACTATCGCCGCGGTCACATTCCCAAGAGACTCGCGATCTCCGCGCTCACGCAGTTCGGAGCGCTCTGGGTCGTGGCGACGCTGGCCCGCAGCGATTGGTTCAACCCGGCGTTCGGTTTTCCGTCCGGTGAAATCGCTCCGGCCTTTCTCCTTTTCTCACTCCTCAGCGGGCCGGTGGCCTTCTGGTTCTCACCGCTCTCCAACGGACTTTTCCGCGCCCAAGAATACGAGGCGGATGCCTTCGCCCGGACGGCTACGGGCGGTCCCGAGGCTTTGGTGTCCGCGCTGCGGAAGCTGGCCGAGAAAAATCTGTCCAACCTGACTCCGCACCCATGGTACAGCGGGTTTCACTATTCGCACCCCACCTTGGTCGAGCGCGAGCGGGCGCTACTCAAGCCGGTTTAGTCCCTCGAAGTCGCCCGTTTTGGGCGGGCTTGGTCGCGCTTGTCGGTCTCTGGTTCCTCGTCCCCGCGTACGTCGAGGCGGGCGGACCAGCGCCGCGGCCGACGTGGGTCGTCGCGACCTACAACGTCGGAAACTACACCTTGGCGGATCGCCGGGTGAACGGTGTCTTTCGTCGCGCTTATCCCAAGCCCGAGATCGAGAAGACGGCTCTGCGGTCCGTCATCGCGCGCCTCGATGCCGACGTCCTCATCCTGCAGGAAATCGGAGGTGAAGACTTTCTGACCGAGTTGCGGCGCGATCTGAGCGCGGAGGGAGTCGTATACCGCTACGGCGGCGTCGCTGCGGCGGCCGATCCGGATCGTCGCCTCGCGTGGCTTTCGCGGAGACGTCCCGCGGACG
>CAIOYO010000179.1 GCA_903862595.1 uncultured Opitutaceae bacterium
GTGCGGAGGGAGGCGCGGCGGACACGGGGTCGGGACAAAGCGGGAACGCGGGCCGCTCAGAGCGGCGGGATGGCGGTCTTGTCGATCACCTGGCCGATGATCTGGTCGGGCGTCTGCCCCGCCGCCTCGGCCTCGTAGGTCCGGGCGATGCGGTGGCGGAGGACGTCGGGGGCGATTTCCTGCACGAGCGCAGGGGTGACGAAGTCGGCGCCGCGCAGCCACGCCAAGGCGCGGCTGGCGGTGTAGAGGGCGAGCGAGGCGCGCGGCGACGCCCCGAACGTGAGCAACCGATAGCCCTTGTCGTCCGCCACCGTCAGCGCCCGCGTGCCGCGGACAAGGGAAAGGATGTACGCCTCGATCGCCGGAGCCACGTGGACGGCGTCGACCTCGCTCCGCAGGGCGATCAGTTCCGGCCCACTGGAGACGGCCTTTACGGACGGGGCGCGGGTGACCTGGCCCCAGCGGGACAGCATCAGGGCCTCCTCCTGCGCGGAGGGGTATTCGACGAGCAGCTTGAAGAGGAAGCGATCCGTCTGCGCCTCCGGCAGCGGGTAGGTGCCCTCCTGTTCGACCGGATTCTGCGTCGCCATGACGAGGAACGGGGACGGGAGCGGGTGGGTCTGGCCCCCGATCGTGACCTGCCGTTCCTGCATGCCCTCGAGCAGCGCGCTCTGCACCTTGGCCGGGGCGCGGTTGATTTCGTCGGCGAGCACCAAGTTGGCGAAGATCGGCCCGTGGTGGGCGCGGAACGTGCCGTCCTTCGGCGAGAAGATCATCGTCCCGACCACGTCGCTCGGCAGCAGGTCCGGCGTGAACTGGATGCGCTCGAACTGCACCCCCAGGGCGGAGCCGAGGGACTTCACGAGCAGCGTCTTGGCGAGGCCCGGCATGCCCTCGAGGAGCACGTGGCCATTGGCGAGCAGCGCGACGAGCAGGCGCTCGACGACGGCCTCTTGGCCGATGACGGCGAGGCTGATTTCATCGCGGAGCTTCTGCGACCAGGCGGGACCGTTGGGCATGGGAAAACGAAGGTTGGGGGGAAGGTGACGCGACGCGCACAGCGGCGCGAGGGAAAGTTTGGTCCCCTCTGACCCGGAAATCCCCCGTGGGTTCGCCGGAATCTGGCTTGCGGTCAATGGTTTGCGCCACCGCTTCCGACGCGGTGGCTGCCGTCGCCGCCACCGCCAGGGTTGGCGCTCCGGTTTCCGCAGCGGACAGCGCGAATGCCACCTGGCCCGCGCCGGCCGTGCCGGGCGGGCTTAACTCCGGACATCGACCCGAATCCAGTGCACGCCCATTTCGTCGGGTGGGCCGGCGTAATGGACGAGCAGGACGCGGCCGTCGCCGAGATCGCGGAGGGCTGGGTGGCCGAAGCTCCACTTGTTCATGTCGTCCCAGTATTGGCCGAAGTCGATGTGTTCGCGTCCCTGGCTGAGCGTGGCGCGCTCGTCGTGCACGTAGACCACGAGTTTGTCGGCCCAGGTTTGGCCGTGGTCGGGGGAGCGCCACAGCGTGAGCTGTCCGGGGTGTTCACGGTCGACGACGAAGGCGAGCAACTGTCCGTCGGCGAGCAGGAGCGGGGCGGCGATCTGGCCGGGGAGGGACGTGGCGGTGACGGTGTCGGTGTGGAAGCCGGCGGCGGTGATGGACCCGGAGGCGCGATGGACGGTGAGGTCCCGTTGGGCGGCGAGATCGTGGGTCCAGAACAGCCCGATCCATTCGCCGGGGTGGGCGCCGACGCACAACCGCTGGTCCCAGTAGTACAACTGGTGCTCGGGGTGTTGGGCGAGGAGCAGCGGCTCGGAGAACGTGAGCCCGCGGTCGCGGGACACCATCACCCGAGCGGCGTGGTGGACGACGCGCGGGTCGTCCCAGGTTTTGTAGCTTTCGAGTGGATACGCCAGCGTGCCGTCGGGCCACTGCAGGATCGGGCCGGTGCCGGTGCAGCCGCCGAGGCCGGGCGTGGGCAGCTCGCGCCAGGGTCCCCACGTTTCGCCCTCGTCCTCGGACCAGGCAGCGAGTTGGCGGCAGTGAAGGATGCCGGACGACACTGGATCGAAGAGCGGGCGGTCGGGGTCGCGGCGGTCCATCCACGTGGCAATGAGGAGCAGGCGGCCGGGGGAGACCTCGACGATTTCGCCGCAGCCGAGGGAGCCTGGGATCCCGACGAACGTGGTGGGCAGGAGGAAGGGCAGTTCCTGCCACGAGCGCCCGCCGTCGCGCGAGCGGCAGATGCGGACGGTGGACGTCGGGGCGTGTTTCTTCGGACCGTTCTGGAACGTGCAGAACAGCGTGCCCTGGCGGGTGCGGGCGAGGCCGACGAACGCGGAGGCGCGCTGGCCGGCGGGGCGGAGACGGGAGTCGGAAATCAGGCCGCGGTCTTCGATGTGCATGGGGCGTGGGGTGCCTCCGCATCCTTGGCGGCGGGCCCCATTCGCCAAGGGGAAAGCGTTGGGATCGATGCGGTGCCTTGACGCACCTCGCTGAATTCGCCGGAGTCGCGGCGTGGTTTCCTTTCGATCCCACAGTGAGTCTTCCCTGGCCGCCCCGGCTTCCCCTGAGTGCGGCGCGGGTGGCGGTGGTGTCCTGCGGGTGGGGCGCCGACGGTGGCTGGCGGCGTGCGCGCTGTGCGTGGGGTGGGCGTTGGGCGGATGCACGACCGCGGTGAAGCGCCCGGCGGCGGGTGGAATGTCGCCGGTCGCGGAGACCTCGGCGATTCCTTCGACCTTGGCGGAGCCCGTGCCGGCACCGGGAGAAACTCAGGTCAAAGCTCCGGAGGCCGGAGAGGTGCCACCGCGCACGGAAGGTGCCAGCGGAGTGGGGCCGGCGCTGCCCTTGCCCGAGCTGCCCCCGGAAGGCAAGGCGTGGGTCTGGGTGGAGTCGGAGCCCCCGGGTGCGATGGTGGTGGTGGATGGCGTCCCGGTCGGACGCACTCCCCGACGGGTCGAGCTCGACGTCACGCTGCAGGGCTTTGCGCGCCAGACGAACACGATCCGTGTGCGGTTCGTGGCGGAGTCGGCGCGGGAGACCTCGGTGACGACCGAGTTGGTGCTGACCCCGCGGGACCGCGTCCCCGCGTTGCTGCAGTTCACCCGGGAGCGGGTGGTGCGGCGGCAGTGAGGCGGCCCGTACGGAGGATGCGGGTCGTGGTGTGGGAGCGCGTCGCGACGCGCGGACGCGAGGCGCGGCGGTGCGGCGGTGCGGCGGTGCGGCCGAGGCTTGTCCGATGGCCTCAGTCGATCGGAACCAGGGGATCTCCGACTGAGCAGAGGCCTGGGGGTGACGTAATGACCGCGTAGATGCCGAAGTTCACCTTGGCCGGCTGTCGCGGATCGCGTCGGAAGTCGGCCAGCGTGGTGAGCACCTCGGGTTGCCGCTCCCCGGTGACTTGGTCGGTGGTGATCACGGTGCACCGGGCGCAGGGGCCGGCGGAGTGAAACGTCACGTTGCCGATGCGGAAGCGCTGCAGTGAATCCTCGGCGAACGGAGGGCAATCGCGGAGGACGAGGCTGGGTCGGAAACGGTCCATGGGCACGGGTGGAGCCCCGCGTAGGAGCAGGCGCTCGTTCAGGGCGTCGAGGGAAGCCTCGCTGGTGATGAGCACGGGAGCCGCGTCGACGAACCCCAGGGCATCGTGGCCGGCGTCGGGCGATCCGAGCGGTGGAACCAACGTGCGGTGGTAGCCCTCCCCCGCGTGGACCAGGCGGACCTTGGCGTCGAGGAACGACGACAGGAACGCGGCGGCCTCGTCGCCGGCATCGGTGGCGGTGACGAGATCCCGCCAGATGCGCACCGTGCGTCGGGGGGCGGAGGCGGATGGCACGGCGACGGAGACGGAGTGGCCGGACGCGTGGTGTAGGACGAGCGTGCCCTCACCCTCGAGCCGGCACGTTAGCTGCGTCATGGCGGGTACGGCGCGCTGCGTCAGGAATTCGCCGGAAGCGGCGTCGATGACGAGGAAGCGGCGGTCCCCGGCGAGCCCCCGGTGATCGACCCGGATGGACGGCGCGGAAAACCCCTGCAGGGATTTCACGGGGAAGACGTGCAGGGCGGTCAGGAGCATGTGGGGCGTCCGGCGAGTGCCTGCGGCCAGCCAAGGGTGGATGAGTGGACTCCGAGCGGGCTGCGGAGTCGGCGGGGCGGAAGGGAGGGCGTTCGCATCCGGACGGCGGGACTCAAGCCGGGCGGAAGACGGGAGACAAGGGCGGGGTGGGACGCGGGTGCGGGGTGGCGAAGTGGCGGGTGGTAAACGTCGAGGTCAGCGACGGGCAGCGTCACACGACCACGGTGAACTCCAGGCCATCGCCCAGGGGCAGTTCCATGGACACGTAGGTGAGCGGACGGCTGCGGACGTGAGTGACGTAGGGTTTGAGGGTCTTGCGGAAGCCCTTGATGTCGTCGCACAAGACGCAGGCTCCTGGAGCGAGGTGGGGTTCGAGCAACTGGAGGACCGGCAGGCACGCGTCCTTCCATCCGTCGAGAAAGAGCAGGTCGATCGGTTGGCTGATCACGCGGAGGGTTTGCAGGGCGTCGCCCTCGAGCAGCTGGATTTCCGGATCGACGCCGGCGCGCCGCCAGTGTTCGCGGGCGCGGCTGATCTTGCCCGGTTCGATCTCGGTGGTGATGACCCGGCCGCCTCCGTTGTCGCGGACGGCGGCGGCGAGGTAGATCGTGGAAATTCCGAACGAGGCGCCGAACTCGACGATGTGTTGGGCGCGGCGGGCGCGGGCAAACTGGTAGAGGGCGAGCCCCTGGGCCGGACTGATCGGGATGAAGGCGTCCTTCAAGTGGGGCTTGGCGGATTCCATGGCATCGCGGCCGCGGAGGGCGCCGCCGATGACGGATGGGAACGCGCGGAGGAAGACCCGCCAGTCGTGGGAGGCGCAGTGGTGGAGGTCGGCGAGCACGGAGGCGATGCGGGGAGTCTCGAGGCTGTTCATGGGTGATTTCGGGTTGACGGTGGTTTCGACCGCTGCATGATACGAGTAATTGCTCGCATCCTCAACTCGCATTCCCCCGTGCCCGTGTCCGTCCAGGTAAATCCCCGCAAGCGACCGGTTCAGGGCCGGTCGAAGGAGACGTGTGAAGCGATCCTCGGGGCGGCGGCTCGCATTTTGGAGGAGCGTGGGTTGGAGGCGGCGAACACGAATGCGATCGCGGAGCTGGCGGGCGTGAGCGTGGGCTCGCTCTACCAGTACTTCCCTGGGAAGGAGGCGATCTTTGCGGAGCTGATCCGTCGGGAGGAAAGCGGGATGGTGGAGCGGCTGGAGGCGTTGGTGGCGGGCACGGCTGGGTGTGCCTTGGAAGAGAGGCTGCGGTTGCTGGTGCGGGCTGGGGTGGAGCAGCAACTGGCGCGTCCGCGGCTGGCGCGGTTGTTGGACTCGGTGGAGGCGACGCTGCCGGAGGACGAGGCCTTGCGGGCGGTGGAGCGTCGGATTCTGGACCTGATCCGGCGGGTGCTTCGCGACCATCCCGGCGAAGTGCGGCGGAGACCCTCGCGCACGACCGCGCGGGACGTGCTGGCGATGGTCAAGGGGATGGTGGATGCGGCCGGTTTTGCGGGGGAGACGCGGCCGGGGTCTCTGGAGAAACGGGTCTTCCTGGCGGTGCTCGGGTACCTGCGGCAACCCGAACCTCGCTGGCGAGCTGGCGTGGTCGTGCGTGAGGCGCTGAGTTGAGCGCGAGACCTAGGCGGGCACCGCGCCGGCGGGTGCGCGGGAGGAGGAGGCGAGGCTGAACGGCGCGATTTCCTCGGAGTCGGGGGCTGGATCGCGGTCGGCGGGGAAAGGAAAGCTGGCGTGGAAGACCGTGCCCCCGGAAGCGGCGGAGCTGGCGGCGTCGTACTGAAGAGATCCGCCGAGGCTGAGCATGGCCTCGCGGCAGATGGTGAGCCCGAGACCGAGACCGCGGTCGGACAAAGAGACGAAGCGCTGGAAGAGACGGGCCTGAATGGCGGATGGAAGCCCGGGGCCGTTATCGCTGACGCTGAGGCGGATACCGTCGTCGGTGGAGGCGGTGCTGACGCGGATCCAGCGAGGGCCGGGTTGGTCGGCGAGGGCGTGGCCCGCGTTGAGGCAGAGATTGAGGATGACCTGGCGGACGAGGCTGGCGTCGGTGGAAAACGGGCTGGGATCGGCGTGGAGGTGGGCCTCGATGGTGATGCCCTTGCGCTCGAGGGAGAGTCGGACGAGATCGAGGCTGGCCTCGACGATGCCGTTGAAGTTGGCGGGCGCGAGGGAGGGCCGGCGCGGGGAGGCCATTTGGGCCAGTTGGGAGACCAGATGATCGATGCGGGAAACCTCGTGGCCGATCGTGTGGCAGAAACGGTGGCGGAAGTCGGGCTGCTCGTAGTGGGAAGGCAGCATTTCCGCGAACGTGCGGATGGCGTGGAGCGGGTTGCGGATTTCGTGAGCGAGGGTGGCGCCGACGATGCCGACGACGGAGAGGCGGTCGGCGTGCATGGCGGCTTGGACGAGTCGGACGCGGGCGAGGGCGAGTTGGATGATGGCGGAGAACTCGAGGAGGTTCTTGATCTCTGGGTACGTGAACGGACGGAGGGAGGAGCGGCGTTGGGCGGCGAGGATGACGGGAGGGTCGGAGCCCTCGCTGATGACGGCGACGGAGAGAAGATTTTGGTTGAGGAAGCTGACGAGGCGCTCGTGGGCGGCGGTGTGGGGCTCGCGGTGGAGACGTTCGGGGGTGATCCAGCGGGCGGCCTGGAGGTCGGCGATGACGGGATCCTCGGGCTTGAGGTGAATGAGGGCGTAGCTGGGCGGCTCTGGGGTGGGGGTGATGATGTGGAACGAGGAGTCGGCCCAGTCGCCGAGGACATTAGCAGCCTCGTCGACCAGTTGGGCCTCGGCGAGGCAGGTGCGGGCGACGCGGTGGAGTGAGGCGCGCGCAGCCTCGAGCGAGGGCCGCCGGAACAGCCA
>CAIOYO010000180.1 GCA_903862595.1 uncultured Opitutaceae bacterium
GAGCATGCGACGGATGCTGGCCCGGTCGGTGATGTTCGCGGCCAAGCCCACGGCCGGACCGCAGCCGGAAACACCACTGCCCGCCACCCCGATGCCGAGGCCGAGCCGGTCCGTGATCTCCTTCGCGGTGGCCTGCGCCGCTGCCTCGTTCAGGTCGACCGCGACAATGTGAGCGCCCTCCCGGGAGAGTCGCAGCGCCGTCTCGCGACCGATGCCAGAGCCAGCGCCGACCACGACGGCGACCTGCCGCGCCAATTCCTTCTCCGCCGGCATACGCTTCAGCTTCGCCTCCTCAAGCAGCCAGTACTCGATGTCGAACGCCTCCTGCTGCGGCAGAGCGATGTAGCGGTCAATTGCCTCCGCCCCACGCATCACCTCGACCGCGCAGTTGTAGAATTCAGCCGTGACGCGCGATTCCGACTTATCCTTGCCCCATGCAATCATGCCGAGGCCAGGAATCAGCACGACCGTCGGGTTCGGGTCACGCATCGCCGGGGAATTCGGACGACGGCACGCCTCGTAGTAGGCTGCATAGTCCTTGCGGTACTGGGTGATGCCCGCCGCCAGCTTTGTCTTGAGCGCGGCGAGGTCCTCCGCCTGCGGATTCCAGTCCACGTACAGCGGCTTGATCTTGGTCCGCAGGAAGTGATCCGGGCACGAGGTACCCAACGCGGCCAGACGCGCGGCATCCTTCGAATTCACGAAACGGAGGATGCGCTCATCATCTTGGATCGTGCCGATGAAGCGCCGCTGCGCTGAAACCTGGCCGCGCAGCCACGGCAGGATCGCGGCGAACGCCGCGCGACGCGGCTCTTCCGCCAACGTGTGGTACTTTGCACCACCGAACACCGTCGCATCGCCGCCCTTCGCTTGATACTTCTTCTCGATGTACTGGGCCGCCTGCTCGATCAGGTCCAGCGTGCGGATGTAGCAGACCTTCTCGTCATCATCCCAGGAGATGAAGCCATGCTGCCCCATCATGATCGCCTTGATCGCCGGCTGCTTGCGCGCGATTTCCTGCATCGCAAGGCCCAGCTCGAAGCCGGGGCGCATCCACGGCACGTAGGCCATCGCACCGCCAAAGATCTCCTTCGTCAGCTCCTCACACCGCGCGGATGCCGCGATCGAGATGATCGCGTTCGGGTGCATGTGATCCACATGCCGCCCCGGCAGAAACGAGTGCAGCGGCGTGTCGATCGACGAAGCCCGCGGGTTCAGGTTGAACGTGGTGTGCGCGTACATCGCCACCATGTCGTCCTCCGCCGGTGACTTCAGTCCCTTGTCCGCGCGGGACCCATACAACGCCTGCATCGCGATCAACTTTCCCTGATAGAGCGAGGAGAAGTTCTCCCGCGTGCTCGTGCGCAGATCGCCGCCCGAACCCTTCACCCAAAGGACTTCCACCGTCTGACCCGTCAGCGGATCCTTCTCCGGCAGCTTGGACGACGTGTTGCCGCCACCGGTGTTCGTGATGCGCTGGTCGCTGCCGAGCAGGTTGGAGCGGTAGATCAAGCGACCGACCGGATCGAGGGACGCCGCCTTGGCGTCGTCCCAGAGATAGTTGACGTAGGAATAGGTCTTCATGGGAGAAAGCCGCATCGGGCAGCGAAATCGCCCCCGACGCGAGACAGGGGGAGATTAGATGATAGATTCTGCGAGAATCCGATCACATTCTCTCAATCAACCTCAACCACATCACCGGTATGACTTTACGATTCAGACTGAGGCCCGAGTTGCACCCCACGGGAGCACTCGGCGCGCGCGGGCGCTCAGCGCTCCCGCGGGATGAGCAGGCCCAGCCCGCGCATCGTCGCGTCGGTCACCGGTCGGTACTGCCAGCGCCCGGACCAGTCGCGATGCATGAGACGGTCGAGTCGGTCCGCTCCTCCCGAGACCGCCACGCTCCGGCGCAACGGCGTGCCCGTCGCGCGCAGCAGCGGTAACCGTTCCGCACTGGCGGCGGTCAATCCTTCGATGATCGCGGACAGGAGATCCACTCGCGTGGTCGCGAGGGTCAGTCCGGTGAACGCTCCCTGGCGCTGCTCGACACTGGTGCGCTCGCCCGCCAAGTAGGGTTCGAAGCGCACGGAACAGCCCGGCCGCGGACCCCGGCGGCTGAGGATCCGCAACTCGCGCTGAAACTCCTCCAGCGAAAGTTCGGGGAAGAACTGCTCGCGCGCCCAGTAGAGCGCCGACGCCATCGCCGCGAGCGTGCTCACCTGCAGCCATTTCCGGCCGACCCCAAGGGCCCGGGTCAGGAGACGGGGATGAGGCCGGGGGCGGTCCGTGCACAGCGCAAGGACATCGGTCGACCCAACAACGTTGAAGAGCTGACCCACCCGCGCCCCGGCCAGCAGCATCCCCGCGCTGCCGTCCATCAGGCCAGTCAGCATCGGCAATCCCGCCGGCAGGCCAAGCCGCCGAGCCGCTTCCTGAGTCAGGCCGCCACCCACCACGTCGGCGTCCACTACTTCAGGTAACAGTTTCTCCGACACACCGAGGTTGGCACAGAGTTCTTCACTCCAGCCGTCGAGCGTCAGCGTGCGATAGAGTCCGGTGAAGGATGCGTTCGATGGGTCGGTGACCCGGGCCCCAGTGAGACGCCGATGCAGGAAGGTGTTGAGGTGTCCAACGAGGTCCGCACGCCGCAGCGCACCC
>CAIOYO010000181.1 GCA_903862595.1 uncultured Opitutaceae bacterium
CTCGTTCACGGCCGCCCCCGCTGCCGCCGCCCCTGCAACCGCCCCGACTGCTCCGTGATCTGGCCCGGCGCACGCTCCGCGTTGGTGCTGAGCGCGGCGCTCCTCTTCCCAGGCATGCACGTCGGCGTCGCGAAAGAATCCACTCCCTTCGGACTCGCGATCCATGGCGGGGCTGGAGTCATTGTTCGTGCGGAGATGACCCCGGAAGCCGAGACGGCCTATCGCGGGGCGCTCCAAGCCGCCCTGGATGCCGGTTTCGACATCCTCGCTCAAGGCGGCACGGCCACCGACGCCGTCGTCGCAGCGATTAAGCTCCTCGAGGATAACCCACTCTTCAACGCAGGAAAAGGCGCCGTCCTCACCCACGAGGGCGTCTGCGAGCTGGATGCCTCCATCATGGACGGCCGGGAACGACGCGCCGGCGCCGTCGCCGGCGTCCGCTATACCCGCAATCCCATCGAGCTCGCCCGAGCGGTCATGGATAAATCTCCGCATGTGATGATGGTCGGAGAAGGCGCGGAGCGATTCGCCGATTCCCTCGGATTTGAGCGCGTGCCCAACGACTACTTCCAGACGGAGCGGCGCAGGCTGCAACTGGAGCGAGCGCGCCAGCGGGACGAAGCGGCAGCTCGACAGGCGCAGCGCGGTGATCCAAGTCAGTCGAGCGCGGACGAATTTTCGATTCCGGATCTCGCCCTCGACGCGGAGCGAAAGTGGGGCACGGTCGGCGCAGTGGCCCTGGATCGCTCGGGCAACCTCGCGGCTGGAACGTCGACGGGCGGAATGACGAACAAGCGCTTTGGGCGAGTGGGAGACTCTCCGATCATTGGTGCGGGCAATTACGCCGACAACCGGACCTGCGCGGTCAGCGCCACCGGACACGGGGAGTACTTCATTCGCGCTAACGTCGCCCATACCATTGCGTCACGCATGGCCTTTGCCGGCGAAGCCGTGCATCCGGCGGCGCAAGCCGCGATCGCGGACGTCGCAGCGCTGGGCGGGACCGGGGGCGTCATTGCACTGTCAAGGGACGGAGCGGTCGCGATGCCTTTCAATACGCCGGGAATGTACCGTGGCCTGCGCTTCTCGGACGGGCGCTCCAGCGTCGAGATCTTTGGACCGTCGCTCTAGCGAGCGTTGCGCGGGCGATTCGGGCCTTTACAGCCGGGTCGTTGGGGCTAGGCTGCGCGCATCATGTCTTCCGCGTCGCTTCTCGCCGTTTTCGGCCTCGGTGGGCCCGAGCTGCTCCTGATCCTCGCAGTCGTGCTGCTGCTTTTCGGAGCCAAGAAGCTTCCGGAGCTGGCCAAGGGCCTCGGCCGGTCGGTCAAGGAATTCAAGAAGGCTTCCAACGAGGTTGAGGAAGAGGAGCAGGCAGCCAAGCCGGCCCCCGCCCCGGTGGCCAACGCCGAGGCCAAGAAGCCGGAGTCGACGAGCTCCACGTCCACCCATTGATCGCCCCGAGCGCGGTCGGCACAGCAAATTAGCTGCAGCCTCCCGACGCCAGCGATCGAGTCAGGTCGTCGGATTGATCGCTTGACGATCCTCCGCACTGGCTCGTAGCTTCAACCTTTACCCAAAACGCCGCTCCGTCGCCGCGACGGGTCCCGCACTTCCCTTTACCACCATGGCTAATCCGAAACGCAAGCAGTCGAAACGCCGCAGCGCCAACCGTCGTGCTGCCAACGCCTTCAAGGCTCCTGAGCTCGCCCGCGATCCGAGCGATGGTTCCGCCTGCCGTCCGCACCGCGTGAACCCCAAGTCCGGCACCTATCGGGGTCGTCAGGTTCTGAGCGTCGAGGTCTAAGACCCGACGCAGCGCCACTCCCCCGATGGATTCACCGGCTGGAGTTCCAGCACGGATCGCGGTCGACGCGATGGGGGGTGATCTTGGGCCATCCGAAGTGGTCCAAGCCCTCAAGCTCGCCTTCACAGAGTTCCCAGAGCTCTGTCCCATCACCCTCGTGGGCGACGAAGCGGTACTCCGTCCGCTCCTCGCCGCCCAAGGGTTGAGCAGCCACCCGAAGCTCACCGTCCATCACGCCGCAGAAACGGTGCTGCCCACGGACGAGGTGATGACGGTCGTCAAGCGCAAGCGCGACGCGTCGATGCTGCGGGCGATTGAATTGGTCCGGGACGGCTCGGCGGCAGCGGTCGTCAGCACCGGAAATACCAAGATCCTCGTCGCGGCGGGCACGCTGAAGCTGCGCACCCTCCAGGGTGTCGAACGCCCTGCCCTCGCACCGGTCATCCCACGCGACCAAGGGCATTTCATCCTCATCGACGCTGGGGCCAATCCGGACTGCCGTGCGGAGCACTTGGTCCACAACGCGATCCTCGGAAAACACTACTGCCAGTTGGAACTGGGCGTGGCGAATCCGCGGATCGGTTTGCTGACGATCGGCACCGAGGAAGGAAAAGGCAACGGCCTGATCAACGCCACGCACGACGCGTTGAAGCGACTGGGCGGGCTCGTGAACTACGTCGGTCCGATCGAGGGCTTCCAGATCTTTTCCAACCACGTGGATGTCGTGGTGTGCGATGGTTTCACCGGTAACATCTGCCTGAAGAGCTGGGAATCCCTTTCAAAGTTTTTCCGTAACGAATTGCGTTCCCAGCTCTCCGCCAGTCCCGTACGCAAGCTCGGAGCCTGGATTTCCCGCGGCGCGTTTGTCGGTCTTCGTCGCCGCATCCAGCCGGAGCGCTACGGCGGCGCCCCCCTGCTCGGGCTTCGCGGAACGGTGATCAAGGCCCACGGTTCCGCCAATCGGTTTTCGCTCAAGAACGCGATCCATGATGCCAGCGAGTTCGTCCGCGTCGACCTGAACCACCGCATCGAGGCAGATATCGCCCGCGCTCAAGCGATCCTCGCGCCGGCTGAGTCCAAGCCGTAGTTTCCCGCCCGTCCGTTCGAGCCCCCCACGACCGAATGGCCCTCTCGCCTATCGCCATCCTTGGCACCGGAGCCTACGCGCCCAACCGTATCCTCACCAACGAGGAACTCGCGCAGCGCGTCGAAACCTCGCACGACTGGATCGTCAGCCGCACCGGCATCCGGGAGCGTCGGGTAGCCGACCCCGGCCAAACCACCGCCGACCTAGCCACCGAAGCCGCACGGGAGGCGCTCGCGAACGCGCAGATCACCCCTCAGGACGTCGACCTGCTCATCCTCGCCACGGTGACGCCGGACCTCGACATGCCGGCCACGGCCTGCCTCGTCCAGCAGAAGCTGGGCATCCCCTCGGGAGCGGCGTGCTTCGATCTCAACGCTGCCTGCACGGGTTTCCTGTACGCCTTGGACGTCGCTTGGGCGATGCTCTCCTCCGGCCGTTACCGCCACGCCTTGGTCATCGGCGCCGAACGGCTATCGTCCGTCCTGGACTGGGAGGACCGGACCACCTGCGTACTGTTCGGCGACGGCGCCGGAGCTGTCGTGCTCGGGGCATCCAGACGTCCCGGCTCGGCCATTCTTGCATCCCGACTGCACACCGTGGCCGGCACCGCCGAGTTGCTGCATATTCCCGGTGCCACCTTCTCCTTCGATCCGGCTGACCCCAAGCGAGTGATCCGGATGAAGGGCAAGGAGGTCTTCAAGCTTGCCGTCCGCGCCATGGAGGACGTCGCCCGGGAATTGCTGGAACAACAGGGCGTTTCAGGCGATCAGATCGACTGCATCATTCCCCATCAGGCAAATCAGCGCATCATTGATTCGATCGCCCAGTACCTGAAGCTCCCCTTGGATCGTTTCTTCATCAACCTCGACCGCTACGGCAACACGTCCGCAGCCTCCATTCCCATCGCCCTGCACGAAGCTCGGATGCAGGGCCGGGTCCAGCCCGGTCAACTCGTTCTCATGGTCGCATTCGGGGCGGGCTTGACGTACGGGGGGGCGCTGGTTCGCTGGTAAGTCCTTCCGCCATGCTCCCTTCGTCCGCACGCGCCTTTCGCGCACTTTGTCTTCTCCTCTTGGGCGCGCTTCTCGCCGGCGGTTCCCTCCGCGCAGAGCTCGTCTGGTCTCCCGGCACGGGCTGGCGCATCGATGGAGGCGTGCTCTCGGGCCTGATCGGCGACGACGCCCGAAAGGCCACCGAATTGATGAACAAGGCGCGGCTCTCCGAGGAGCGCCGGGACCTCGGCAGCGCCGCGAAGGCCTACGAGAACGTCGGCAAGCGCTACGGCAACTCTGTCTTCGCACCCGAAGCCTACTACCGCGCTGCCCGCATGCGGCTTGAGCGGCAGCAGTATTTCAAGGCGTACGAGAATTTCCAACAAGTGCTGACGCGCTACCCGAGCTACGGTCGCTTCACCGAAATCGTCGGCGAACAATACCGCATCGCGAGCGCGCTCCTTGACGGCGCCCGCAACCGAATCTGGGGCGTCATTCCCGGCTTTCCGAACCGCGAGAAGGCCATCGAGTTCTTCGAAATCCTCATCGCGACCGCGCCGTACAGCGACTACGCTCCACTCGCGCTGATGAACGTCGCCCGGGCACACCAAAAGCTGGGCAATGACGAGGAGGCGATCGATGCGCTGGACCGCATGATCAATATCTATCCTCAGAGCCTCCTTGCTCCCGACGCCTACATCAAGCTGGCGCAGGCGCACGCCTCGCTCGTGGAGGGTCCGAACTACGACCAAGGTTCGACCAAGGAAGCGATCACCTACTTCGAGGATTTCATGATTCTCTTCCCGAGCGACTCCAACGTGGGCTCGGCTGAGAAGGGGCTCGTTCAGATGAAGGACACCCTCGCCGAGAGCAAGATGCGCATCGCTGACTTCTACTTTTACAAGCGCTCGAACTACCAGGCCGCTCGCGTCTTTTACAACGAGGCGATTACGGTCCATCCGGACTCCGCCACGGCCGCCAAGGCGCGGGAGCAATTGGTGAAGGTCGAGGAGGCCGCCACGGCCGCCGGGGCGGCGGGCAAGCCGACCAAGAAGCGCTTCCTGTTCTTCTGATCCCCCGCCTGCGGCGCTCGTTCTCCCCATGCCGCGACGCCACGCTTTGCGCTTCCTCGCCGGTCTGATCGCCTCCGTGATCACCTTCGGCGCGGCCGGCTGCTCCCATTATCACCGCGGAACAGACGCCACCCTCGCGTTCTCGACCCTCTACGTCGCGCCCGTTCGCGACGACGCGGCCCTCCCCCAGGCGGCGACCTTGGCGACCGCGCAGATCCGCGAGAGGTTCCTCCGCGACGGTCGCATCCGCCTCGTCGACTCGCCCGAGGCTGCCGAGGCCATTCTGTACGTCACGCTCGTCCGCTACGAGCGGGGTATCGCCACGGTGCGGCCCAATGACACCGGGCTGGCCCGGAAACTGGAGCTGACGCTCGCCGCCGAAGCCACCCTCCTGAATCCGCGCACGCGATCCGAATGGTTCAGTCGTCGCCCGCTCAACGTGCGGCGACAGGCCTTCACCGACGACCCGGGACAAACCGAGACATTCGGTAATCAGGGGCAGGCCGAGCGACAAACCTGGGTGCTGCTCGCCGGGGCAATGGCCGAGGCGGCGGTCGGGGCCACGTTGGACGTCTGGTAAGGACGCCCGGAAAAAACTGGCTTCGGTCGGTGTTTCGGGATGAAACGTCGGACGTGAGACCGCACCCGCCGCTCCTCGCACCCTCCCTGTTGGCGGGAAACCATGCCCACCTAGCCGCGAGCGCAGCTGCAGCGACTCACGCGGGGGCCCGCTGGCTCCACATTGACATCATGGATGGGCACTTCGTGCCCAACCTGACGTTCGGACCGCAAACGGTCGCCGCCCTCCGCGCCGGCTCTGACCTCTTCTTCGACACTCACCTGATGCTGTCGGAGCCGCACCGGTACATCGAGCCCTTCGCCAAGGCCGGCGCCAATCTCATCAGCATCCACATCGAGCCCGACTACGATCACCGCGGCACGCTCGCGCGGATCCGCCAACTCGGCTGCCAATGCGGAATCGTCCTCAATCCCGGCACGCCGGCACGGGCGATCGAACCGTTGTTGCCCGACGTGGACTTGGTCCTGGTCATGACGGTTCAGCCCGGATTCGGCGGTCAGTCGTTCCGGACCGACATGCTCGCGAAGCTGCAGGAAATCCACGCCTGGCGGCGGGATCGCGGACTGCGCTTCCGCCTCGAAGTCGACGGCGGCGTGGATCTCCAGACGGGGCTCCACTGCCATCAGGCCGGCGCCGACACTTTCGTCGCGGGGACTTCGTTCTTCAACTGCTCCGATCAGCGGGGATTCAACGCTGAGGTGCTCGCATGGGAAACGAAGGCCTGAACGTCTTGGTCGCGCTCGAAGCGATCAGCTACCTCGTCACCGCCATCGGTCTACCCTTCGCGCTGTGGGTGTTCATGAAGGAGCAGCGGAAGGAGCGGGAGAAGGATGACGAAGAGATCTACCTGAAACTTGCGGACGACTACGAGTCCTTCCTCAAGCTGACGCTGAAGCACGCGGACCTCCGTCTGCTGGCACCACCCGAGCAGCAGCCGACCTACACGGACGAGCAACGCGAGCGGCGCCACGTGCTGTTCGAGATCCTGACCGCGCAGTTCGAGCGCGCCTACATCCTGGTCTACGATCAGAAAATGTCCCACCAAGCCACACGGCTTTGGCAGACGTGGGATGACTACATCCGCTCTTGGTGTCGTCGAAGCGACTTCCGCGCCGCCCTGGATCAACTGCTTGAAGGAGAGGATCCCGATTTCCAGCGCTACATTCGCACCGTCGCCAGCGAGGAGGCAGCCAAGCCCTCGCCCGTCAGCGATCGCGCGCGCCAAGCCTGAGCGGTTGGCCCTGAAATCAGGGCGCCTCGCCGCGGGCGATTCGCTCGGCCCGCTCATAGCGTTGGCGGAACTCCCGACCCAGACGGCTGCCTAGCTCTACCTCATCAACCTTGTTGCGCGACATGAGGGCCCGCTTGACCGTCCCGCCCGCCTCGTCGTACGCCACGGCGTCCAGGTCCTGCAGGACCGCTAGGGCGGCCGCGCGTCGCTCCGGGGTCGCCTCAAGAATCGCTTTCCACGCACTGATCAGCTCAGTGTGCGGATCCAGGCACATCACGCGGATGATGAAGGCCATTTCGCGGAAGAGGCCGCCCGTCCACGCCGCCCGATAAATGAGCGGATCATTGGACTCGAAGGGGCGATCCTCGGGATCGCTGCGCCAGGCTTTCCAGTCCGCCTGAGCGTAGAAGTCGCGCCGCACCGGAAGGCGACGCAACGCGAAGCGATCGGGGCCGCCAGTGATGCCGACGCGGAAGTTCCAAAGTTTCTGCCCCTCCATCGAAAGCACGTAGTCGATGAATGCCTCGGCAACCGCTCGATTCGGCGCACCGCGGAAGAGAGCGATCGGGTCCACCGAGCTCACCGTTCCGCCTACCGGGGACACGTACCCTACCCGATCACTGCGGTCGCGGCGCTTCACGGCCTCCTCCTGCTGGCGACCGTAGAAGTCGATGCAAAGCCCCACGGCGCAGTTGCCGGACGCGACATCAATCGGAGGCTTCTGGGAGGTGTCCGTGAAATAGCGCGCATTCGCACCGGCCAACTGGATGAGTCGAAGCCCGGCCAGCCAACCCTCGACCACCGCCTTCCGCTCGCGCTCGGCCGCGGGAAGCCCGACTTGGTCCTGCTCCAACTCCCGGAGCCGGCGCTGCATTTGCTGCTGAATGATATTCTCGAACGCCTTCGCAATCGAGCCGCTCTTCGTCGGATCGGCCAGCGCGACCTCTCCGCGCAGTCGGGGATCCGTCAAGTCTTCCCACCGCGTGGGCTCTCCCGGAAACCCGAGGCGCCGCAGCGACTCCCGGTTGAAAACCATGCCGTATGCGCTCAACACCGTCCCGATCCAACATCCTTCGCGATCCCAGTACTCCTCGCCAGCGAAGCGCTGCGGGATCACGGCGTCGGAAAACCATTCGGGATGCCGCTTCAGGACTCCGGAATCAACGATGCGCCCGGCTTGCGCCTGACGAATGAAGTCGAACGTGCCACCGCCGAAGAAGAGGTCGATGCCGCAGCCGATCTCCGACTCCATGAACAGCCTCCTTGCCTCATGGACCTCGGCCGGCGCGTCCGCGCCGAGGCGGTGATTGGCGAACCCGCTCTGGATCGCCAGGCTCCACGGCCGTTTCAACTTGCGCGACCAGTGATTCTGGAAAGCCGTCGCGTACTCACCCTCGAGAAAACGCGCGATTTCGCTCGTACCGCCGATGACCCGCCAGTCGATGAAGACGTTCTTGCCCGTCTGCTCTCGGTACCACGTGCGGAATCCTCGGGCGTACTCGTGCCGGATGGCCTCGTTGTGCGGGGTGATGATTACCAGCGTCTCGTCGACGCGGCCCCGCTCCTCCTTGGGCGGGCGCAGCACGAACGGCAGCGCCACCGTCGCCACCAGGACTGCCACGATCAAAGCCCGTTTCCACATGGCCGAAAACCGCTCAGGCGGTCAGAATCACCACATCCTCGGGAGCAACCGAGGCGTAGAGGTCGGTCGACGCTTGTCCGAGATGACGCGGGTTCAGCTCGTAAACCTTCAGGAGCGTCTCCCCGACACGAAAGTCGTATTGAGCAATCTCACCCAGGTACGTGGAACCGCCAATCCGGCCACGAACTCCGTTTCGCTCGGGCATGCGCTCGCTCAGGGTCCAGCACTCCGGTCGAATCGATACCGTGACGCTCGCACCCACCGCCGGCGGGGACGTCGGGTCGCCGAGCAGTCCGGTGAACACGCCCACGGGTGTGTCCACCACCACCGACTCGCCACTGAGGGATCGCACCGTGCCCGGCACAAAATCGGTGTCACCGATGAAATTCGCGACCGTCTTTCGCCGCGGTCGACGATAGACGTCCCGGGGGGAACCGACCTGCAGGATATGACCGCTCTCCAGAATGGCCATGCGATCCGAAATGGACAGCGCCTCCTTCTGGTCGTGCGTGACGTACACGGTGGTCAGCTTGAACTCCTTGCAGACGCGACGGATTTCGGAGCGCATCTCTAGCCGCAGCTTCGCGTCCAAGTTGGAAAGAGGCTCATCCAGCAGCAAGCACCGGGGGCGCACGACCAAGGCGCGCGCAAGCGCCACGCGCTGCTGCTGACCGCCCGAGAGCTGGTTCGGCTTCCGCTCCGCGTAAGCGGACATCCGCACCGACTCAAGGGCCTCCCCCACCCGCCGGCGAATCTCCGCGGTCGGGACCTTTCGCTCTTCCAATCCGAACGCCACATTCGCCGCGACCGTGAGGTGCGGCCACAGCGCATAGCTCTGGAACATCATTCCGGTGTTCCGTTTGTGCGGTGGCAGCTTCGTCACCTCTTCGTCACCGAAGAAGATTCGGCCCTCATCCGGAATGTAGAAACCGGCGATGCTGCGGAGCAGCGTGGTCTTGCCGCAGCCGCTCGGCCCCAGGAGGAAGAACAGCTCGCCCGCCTCCACCTTCAGGTCGAGCCCATGCAGGGCGACCGCGGAGCCAAAGCGCTTGGTGAGGTTCTCAATGCGAATCGCAATCATGCAGTCGGTCCGTGGGTGGTGCGAGGCAAGGTTCGCTCCCGGGGCGAGTCAAAGGAAATAACCGCAGCGGCGACTTGACCACACTTGCCGGCGCCGCCGCTCCACGTTTGACTCCGAGCCATGTCCGCCCGCCCCCTTCCGTCACCCGAGCACGCCGATCTCGAGACCGTGTTGGTCAGCGCCGCGGCGATTCGCCGCCGCCTCAAGCGACTCGGAGCGGAAATTAGCCGCGTCTACGGAACAGAGGAAATCACCGTCATTTCCGTGATCAACGGCGCCATCCTCTTCACCGCCGACCTGCTCCGCGAGATTCCCAACCCCGTCCGACTCGACTGCATCCGCGTCTCCAGCTACCGCAATGCAACGCGCTCCCAGGGCCGACCCAAGCTGCTCCAGAATCTGACGCTGGACCTGACCAATCGGCACGTGCTGCTGATCGATGATATCCTGGACACCGGCAAAACCCTCTCAGTGGTCGTGGATCTCATCCGCAAGCAGGACCCAGCGAGCGTCAAGGTCTGCGTGCTGCTCGACAAGCGCGGGCGGCGGGAGGTGCCATTCGAGGCCGACTTCGTCGGCTTCTCGATCCCGGACAAGTTCGTGGTCGGCTACGGCCTGGATTTCGCGGAGCGCTACCGCAACCTGCCGTGCATCGGCGTGCTGAAGCCGCAGCACCAGAACCCACCCGAGTGGGCATAGAGAGAGGGCTGCCGTGCTCCGGCCTCCGCGATCTTAGCGACGTCGTCCGCGCCCCCGCCCCGCCGCCGGTCGCCGGGGAGCGAGCGCGGCCTTGCGCACGTCGCCACTGCGGAGCGCATCAATCTGATCACGCAGGAGCGCGGCCCGCTCGAACTCGAGCCGTCCTGCGGCCTCGGTCATGTCAGCTTCTAGCTCCGCGATGACCGCGGCAACATCCTCCGATCCCGCCTCCGCCGCCACCGCATCCTGGGGCGATTCCACCGCGCCCGGAGCCTGCTGCAGACTGGCCTGCGCCGCCCGCTTCACCGACCGCGGGGTAATGCCATGCTCGCGATTGTACTCCATCTGCCGCGTGCGCCGACGCCCGGTCACTTCGATGGTCCGACGGATCGACTGGGTCATCACGTCCGCGTAGAAGATGACTCGACCGGACTCGTGCCGGGCCGCGCGGCCAGCCGTCTGGATCAGCGAGGTCTCGCTGCGCAGGAACCCCTCCTTGTCTGCGTCCAAAATCGCCACCAGCGCGACCTCCGGCAGGTCCAGTCCTTCGCGCAGGAGATTGATGCCCACCAACACATCGAAATGCCCGAGGCGCAGGTTGCGCAGGATCTCCACCCGCTCGATCGCATCAATGTCACTGTGCAGGTACTCGACCCGCACCCCCGCCTCGCGCATGAAGCTGGTGAGGTCCTCGGAGAGTCGCTTGGTGAGGGTCGTGACCAGCACACGTTCTCCTGCAGCCACGGCCTTCCGTACTTCGCCGATCAGATCCTCCACCTGGCCCTTCGTGGGACGCACACTGATTTCCGGGTCCAGTAAACCCGTCGGACGAATCACCTGCTCCGCCACCACCGTGGACCAGCCCAGCTCCAGCGGCGCCGGCGTGGCCGAAACAAAGACCGTCTGTCCCGTGATCTGCCGAAACTCCTCGAAGCTCTGGGGACGGTTCTCGAGCGCCGACGGCAAACGAAAGCCAAAGTCGACCAAGACCTGTTTCCGTGCCCGGTCACCGTTGTACATCCCCCCAATCTGCGGAAGCGTCGCGTGGCTTTCGTCGATCATCAGCAGGAAATCCTTCGGAAAGAAGTCGATCAGGCAAAAGGGGCGCGACCCCGGACTGCGTCCAGCCAAGTGCATCGAGTAGTTTTCGATGCCGTTGCAGAATCCCATCTCCTGAAGCATCTCCAGATCGTAGTTGGTCCGCATCCGCACGCGCTGAGCCTCAAGGTACTTGCTCTGGGACTCAAACTCCGCGACGCGGGAGTCCAGTTCGCCTCGGATCGCCTTCACCGCTCCCTCCAGCTTCCCCTTGCTCGTGACGTACTGATTAGCGGGATACAAATCAAACTGCTCAAGCCGCCGGGTCACCGCCCCGGTCAGCGGATCAAACTCCGCAATCGCCTCGACCTCGTCCCCCCAGAGTTCCACCCGCAAGCCCTGCTCGCTGTAGGCCGGCATGATGTCGATTACATCACCCCTCACCCGGAAGCGCCCTCGCTTCAGCTCGTAGTCGTTGCGCTCGTAAAGATTGTCGACGAGCCGTTCGAGCAGCACGCCTCGCCCAAGCGGCTCGCCGCGCCGCAGGCAGATGCGCAACTGCTGAAATTCCTCCGGAGAGCCGAGCCCGTAGATGCACGACACACTCGCGATGACGATCACGTCCCGCCGTGAGACCAGCGAGCTCGTCGCCGCGATGCGCAGTCGCTCGATCTCCTCGTTGATGGAGGAATCCTTCTCAATGTAGGTATCCGAAGATGCGACGTACGCCTCCGGCTGGTAGTAATCGTAGTAGGAGACGAAGTACTCGACGGCGTTCTCCGGGAAGAAGTGCTTGAACTCGGAGTACAGTTGCGCCGCGAGCGTCTTGTTGTGCGAAATGATCAGCGTGGGTCGGTCACACTGGGCGATGATGTTCGCCATCGTGAAGGTCTTCCCCGAACCCGTCACCCCGAGCAGCGTCTGATCCCGGTTTCCGGACCGAAGGGACGCGACGAGCTGGGCGATCGCTTGGGGCTGATCTCCCGTCGGAGCGTAGTCGGCGTGGAGTTGGAACGGCATGACGGCGCAGCGGCAAACGTTCCCCGGCAAGACGCCCAGCGCAACCCGTCCCACGCCTCCGTGCGCTACCGCCATGGGGTTGCGCTTTTGGCTGCGAGCGGGGTGGGAAACCGCCGACGCGGGATAGGCCTGCTTTCTGCTTTTCTCCCCGGCGACGCTCGTGCTGAATCCGGCCCTCCGCGTCCCCTCACGCCTTCCCCACTTTTCACCATGAGCAAGACCACCATCACCGCCATCTCCGCTCGCGAGATCATCGATTCCCGAGGCAATCCGACCGTCGAGGTCGATGTCCGCCTCGCCTCCGGCGCGCTCGGCCGCGCCGCCGTGCCTTCGGGCGCCTCGACGGGCGAACACGAAGCGCACGAGCTCCGCGACGGCTCGGCCCCCGTCAAGTCCCTGCCCAAGGGTACGGACGGTAAGCGCCGCTACCTCGGCAAGGGCGTCCTCGCCGCGGTCGGAAACGTCAAGAGCGTGATCGCCCCGGTCCTCGTTGGGCACGATGCGGTGGATCAAGCCGGCATTGACCGGGCCATGATCCAGCTCGATGGCACGAGCACGAAGTCGAAGCTGGGGGCGAACGCGATCCTCGGCGTTTCGCTCGCCACGGCGCACGCTGCCGCTGCCGCTCTCGGCCAGCCGCTCTACAAATACCTCGGCGGCCCGAACGCCAAGGTGCTGCCGGTCCCGATGATGAACATCATGAACGGCGGCGCCCACTCGGACGCCCCGATCGACTTCCAGGAGTTCATGATCATGCCCGTCGGTGCGCCTTCGTTCCGCGAGGGTCTGCGCATGGGCTGCGAAGTGTTCCACGCGCTGAAGAAGGTTCTCAAGGAACAGGGTCTCTCCACCGCCGTCGGTGACGAAGGCGGCTTCGCCCCGAAGCTCGCTTCCGCCGAGGCCGCCCTCGATGCGATCGCGGCCGCGGTCAAGAACGCCGGCTACAAGCTCGGCAAGGACATCGCGCTCGCGCTGGATGTCGCCTCGTCAGAATTCTACGTCGCCGACAAGAAGCACTACGTCTTCAAGAAGTCCTCCGGTCGCATCCTCTCCGGCGACGAAATCGTCGAGTTCTATCGTCAGCTCACCTCCAAGTACCCGATCATCTCGATCGAGGACGGCTGCGCGGAGAACGACTGGGCCACGTGGAAGAAGCTGACCGACGCCATCGGCGACCGCGTCCAGCTGGTGGGTGACGATCTCTTTGTCACGAACACCGCGTTCCTCAAGAAGGGCATCGATACCGGCACCGCCAACTCGATTCTCGTGAAGGTCAACCAGATTGGATCGCTGACCGAGACGTTCGACGCGGTGGAGATGGCCAAGGAAGCCAACTACACGGCGGTGATCTCGCACCGCTCGGGCGAGACCGAGGACGTCACGATCGCCGACATCGCCGTCGCGACCAACGCCGGTCAGATCAAGACTGGCTCACTCTGCCGCACCGACCGCGTGGCGAAGTACAACCAGTTGCTCCGTATCGAGGAGGAACTGGGCGCCAGCGCGATCTACGGCGGCAAGCTGTAAGTACCGCCGTTCACGCCTGCCTCCGGGTGTTCAATCCACCCGGAGCAGGTATCCGCGGAGGTATTCACTCTCCGCCATGGTGATGAGCACGGGGTGATCCGGCGGCTGGTGGCAGTGTTCCACCACCGTGACCCGGCGGCGCGCATCGGCGGCCGCCTCCGCGAGCACGCCACGAAGCTCCGCATCCTGCATGTGATGAGAGCAGGTGTAGGTCGCGAGCAGACCGCCGGGAGCCAGACGTTGCATGGCCCGGAGGTTGATCTCCTTGTACCCGCGCAGCGCACCCTCCAGAGCTGACTTCGACTTGGCGAACGGCGGAGGGTCGAGGACGATCACATCCCATGCCGGCTCTTGCTGTCGCGCGGCATCGTTGAACCAGTCGAAGACGTTCGCCACGGCGAAGCGCGCCGCTCCGGCTCCCATTCGCTCCGCGTTCCGACGCGCCGCCGCCACCGCATCCTCCGCACTGTCGAGACCCAAGACTTCGGCCGCTCCGGCACGAGCGGCATGCAAGCCGAAACCTCCTTGGTTGCAGAAAGCATCTAAGACCCTCCGTCCCGCACAATGGCGCGCGACCAAGGCGTGCTGCTGACGCTGGTCCAAG
>CAIOYO010000182.1 GCA_903862595.1 uncultured Opitutaceae bacterium
CTGCCGAGGCGTTCGCGGTCAGCGACCGGGTCGAGCAGCTGAACTGAGAGCTCGGCGTTGGCGAGGGTGATCACGGGATCAGCGCAGGCGAATGACGCGCAGGCCGGTGCTGCGACCGGCGACCGTGAGCTGAAAGCGTCCCGCGGGGCGGGCGGTGATTTCCACATCCTGACCAGCCAGTTCGTAGGGGATCGGCTCGAGTCCCTCCCAGATCTGGCCGTTGTCCAGCTTGAAGCGATTGGCGGTTTGCCACTCGACCACCTTGGCCCGGAGCGGCGGGAGGGAGCGCCAGTCCACGTCGCTCAGAATCGGCAGACCGAAGCGCTCGAGGATCGTCCGTTCGCGCTTCACGTCATTGACGGCGGCAATCTCCCGTTTGGCGGTTTCCAACTCGGTCTTCAGGGCCTGAGTGGAGCCTTGCGAGTGCCGAATCAAGGCGGCGTCGATCACGCCGATCTGATCGGGCGTGAGTCGATCCAGCCCCGCCCGGCGCCACTCCGCGTCCGTCAGGATTGCGCGCAAGCCCGGGCTGGCGTTCTGGGCGGACAGGGTAGACAGCAGGCAGGCGAAGCCGAGGGCGAGGGAAGCGAGTCGTTTCATGGGCTGAGAGGGGGTTCCGGAGTAGAAGCAGTTTGGGGTACTTCCTGCGCGGCGACAAGTCGGGCGAAGGCGCCGTTTCGAGCCAGCAGGGTGGCGAAGTTTCCTTCCTCGATCAGGCGGCCGGCGTCGAGGACCACGATCCGGGAGGCGTTCCGGATCGTGCTTAGTCGGTGCGCGATCGTGATCACCGTCCGGCCCGCCGAAAGCCGATCAATCGCCTCCTGGATCAGTCGCTCGCTCTCGTAATCGAGGGCCGAGGTCGCCTCGTCGAGGATCAGCACGGGTGGATTCCGTAGCACCGCGCGCGCGATCGCCAACCTCTGGCGCTGGCCACCCGAAAGGGTGGTGCCGCGCTCGCCGACGCGCGTATCGTAGCCTTGGGGAAGCCGCTGGATGAACTCATCGGCGTTGGCCTGACGCGCCGCCGCGCGGATTTCGACGTCCGTCGCGTCCGCCTTGGCGAAACGGAGGTTCTCCCGGACCGTGCCCGAGAGAAGGATGCTATCCTGGAGTACCACGGCCAGCTGGCGGCGGATCCAGCGCATGTCCCACTCCGACTGCGGCACGCCATCGATCAAGATACGGCCTTCGTTTGGCGCGTAGAGGCCGAGGAGAAGATTCGCCAGTGTGCTCTTGCCGGAGCCCGAGGGACCGACAAACGCGATGTGCTCGCCGGGCTTGATGTGGAGCGAGAAGGGTTCGAGGACGCGTCGCTCTGGCGCGGTCGGATACGCAAACGCGACGGATTCAAACTGGATCTCGCCGCGCAGCCGCTCAGTGCGCCGCGTGCCGTGCCACGACTCCACGTAGGTCGAGTCGATCAGTTCCTTGATGCTGTGAAAACTCTCGCGCCCGGCAAAATACTGCTCGGTCAAACCGATGAATGCCTGAATCGGACCGAGCACGATGGGAAGTCCGGCGACAAACGCGAAGAGCGTGCCGAGCGACAGGCCCCCGCGGATGGCGAAGTAGGCTCCGCCGGCCATCACGACCAGCGCGATGACCTGCGTGCTGACGTACCAGAAAGTCCCGAACACCGCGTTGACGTAGCTCTGCTCAACGCGGCTCCGGGCGAAGTCGAGGCTGCTGCGGTCGAGATCCGCCTCGGCCTGCTGCTCCTCCCCGAAGCTGCGCACGAGGCGCAGTGCGGAGATGTATTCGCTCGCGGTCCCCGTCAGGCGCTCCTGCGCGAGACGGGCATCGCGATTGGTGCCCTGGATGCGCTCTGAGAACTTCAGCTTCGCTACCCCATAGACGGGCAGGACCAGCGCCAGAATCAGCGCGAGCCGCCAGTCGAGCCAGGCGAGGATGAGCAGAATGCTCCCGCCGTAGAGGACGTTCGGCAGGAATTGATTGAGGATGTTGTACAGCAGCGCCTCGACCTTCTGCGTGTCGAAGGCGTACTTGGACAGCAGGCGGCCCGTCCGCTGCTGGTCGAGGTAGCCGAAGCTGAGGAACTGTAGCTTGAAGAAGATGCGGCTGCGCAGCTCCACCAGCATCTGGGCCATGCCCTTGGCGATCTCGTGCGCGCCCCAGACCGAGAAGAAGTAATGCAACCCCAGCAGCCCCACGAACACGCCCGCAAGCAGCAGCACCCCCCCGACGTCACCCGCCGGCACGCAGACGTCGATCATGCGCTGGAAGAGCCACGGGCAAGGCGCCACCGCGAGCGAACGCAGCAACGCCAGCGCCAGCCCGGGCAGCAGGACGCGACGACTCGCCCAGAGGTAGCCGGTCAGCGTCCGCGATGCCAGGGCCTCGCGTTTCATCGGGACCGGCACCGACTCAGGCGGAGGCTTTGCGGCGCTCAAGCGTGCGGCCGCCGTGGATCGCGCGGTAGAAGGAGTCGTCCGGTCGGATTGATCCGCGCGCCACGGTCTCGCCGGTGAAGGCCGACTTGTAGATCGCGGTCAGGAACTCAAGGGTCTTGCGCGCCTCGAAGCCCGAGGTCAACGGGCGCCGGCCTTGGTCGCGATCCGCCACTAGGGCGCAGAGCTGGGCGCCGTGAGTCGAACCTACGTCCGGCGGGAAGCTCTGCCAGGCCTGCACGAGGCTGTCATCCTGCGCCGGTTGTACCGGCGTCATCTTCCAATTGTCCTTCGTGTAGCTGTACAGGTGCGTGAGCTCGAGCGTCGCCTTTTGATAATCAAAGCGGAGGTAGGTCTCCTGGCGGGGACTGAGCACGCTGTTGACGATCGAGCCGACAGAACCATTCGCGAACTTGACCATCGCCATCGAGACGTCCTCGACCTCGATGTCGCGGTCAAGGGTGGTCGCAAGGGCTCGCACTTCCTTCCAGTCACCCATGATGTGAAGGAAGTGATCCATCGCGTGAATTCCGTGGCCCATCGTCGGGCCGCCGAGCTCCGTCGCCCAGCGTCCACGCCACGGCACCGCGTAGTACGCGGTGTCCCGGTACCAGAGCGTGTTGCACACGCCGACCAGCGGGCGGCCGAGGAGGCCGGCATCGGCGAGGCGACGGACATGCGCCGTCGAGCTGGCGAAACGCATCTGGAAGATGCACGCGGTGTAGCAGCCCGTTTGATCCTCCGCCGCCTGGATCTGATCCAGCTCCGCGAGCGAGCCACAAAGGGGTTTCTCGCAGAGGACCCAGGCTCCGCGCTTCATCGCCGCGATGCTCATCGGCGCATGCATGGAGGGTGGGGTGGCCACCAGGACGAAATCGGGCCGGAGCGTGTCCAGCATGCCTTCGTAGTCCGTGAAGTGCTTCGGAATGCCGTGGCGGCGTGCGAAGTCGGCGACGCGCGTCGCATCGATATCGACCGCGGCCTCGAGGACCACGCGTCCTTGGGTCGCCTCGACCGCACGTACGTGGGCCTCGCTAATGGAACCGGTGCCGACCAATGCGGCGCGGTAGGTTTTCATGAAAGTAGGGTCAGGTGGATTTCTTACGGTCGAAGATGGTCAGGCCAGCCAGCGATTGCTGGGGCGGCGGGAAGAAGTAGCTCGCGATGTAGCCCACGACAAGGCAGCCGCCGATCGCGAGGGGCTGGTAGAACACTGGGTTCACCAGTCCGGCGCGCCAGCAGGCAAAGGTGATGATGAGGCTTCCGATGACGCCCACGATCGCGCCCTGCCAGTTCGCCCGGCGGGTGAACATGCCCAAGCCGTAACAGCCGGCGAATCCGCCGCCGAGCAGGCCCAGCAGTTCCCACGACTTGTCGAGCGCGGACTGGATGTTGATCTGCGAGAGGATCAGGGCCGTGCCGACGCCGATCACGCCCGCCACGACCGTCATCCACTCCGCCAGCCGCACGCTCTTTTCCTGCGTCGGGTTCTTCGCAAACTTCTCGTAGAAATCCACCGAGATCAGCGTGGCCACGCTGTTCATGCAGCTCGACAGAGTGGACATCGAGGCGGCGAAGATGCCCGCGATAATCAGCCCCGTGATGCCCACCGGGAGTTCGGCGGCAATGAAGTGCGGGAACGTCGCGTCGACGTTCAGCAAGGGATTCATCTTCTCCGGATTCTGCTGGTAGAAGACGTAAAGCGCAGTTCCGATGCCGAAGAAGGTCAGGCTGCCCGGCACCACGATGGCCGCCAGGGTCCAGACCGACCAGCCCGCTTCCTTCGGACTCTTCGTCGCGAGCACGCGCTGCATCATCACTTGGTCCTTCGGGTAGGTGATGACGTCCACGACCGCGAACAGGAGGAAGCCCCAGATCGTCGGCTGGCGGATGTCGAAGGCCCAGTTGAAGACGTCCATCTTCTGGTCGGCCTGCGCCGCGGCGAAGAAGCCCGAGGCACCGCCATCGACGTGCCAGATGACGTAGCCGATCGCGAAGAACGCTCCGCCGAGCATCACCACGACTTGAATCACATCGGTCCAGATCACCGCCTTCATCCCACCCAGCAGGGTGTACGCAATCGTTACCACGCCCATGAGCAGGATGCTCCATGTCACGCTGATGCCCGTCACCGCCGCGAGGGCCAGCGAGGGAAGGAAGAGCACGATGCTCATGCGGCCACCGAGTTGGAGCACAATGTTGATTCCGCTGCTCACCGTGCGGATCGACGGATGGAAGCGCATCTCCAAGTAGTGATACACCGACATGACATTGAGTTTGCGGATCAGCGGGATGATCAGGATCGCGACCGCCGCCGTGGCGAAGAGCGCCACCACGTTCTGTGCGAGGAGGTGCCAGTTCGTCGCGAACGACTTCGCCGGGATCGCGATGAACGAAATCGCACTCGTTCCCGTCGCATACAGGCTGATGCCCGCCGCCCACCACGGTACGTTGCGGCCGGCGAGGAAGTAGTCGGCATTGCTGTTCTTTTTCTCGCGGAGGTAGAAGAAGAGTCCCACGCCGGCGGAGAGCGTCAGGTAGAGTACGATGACGATCCAATCGAGCGCCTTGAGGAGTCGCTTGCTCGATTCAATCGTCACCGCCGTATACCCCGCCGACGCGGTCGTGCGCAGGGCGAATCCGTTGTCGTGCAGGCGCACGTCCGAGACCGCTCCGGTCACCGCCACAGGACCAAGCCGGGCCCACGCGTTGGTGATCGTCTGATACGAGAGCATTTCCACGCCACCGTCTTCGGCGGAGGCCAGCACCAGAAGGTGGGCCTGACCCGAAGCCCGGATCGCTCCCGGGAGCGGGGTAAGCGGGGGAGCCGCACGCTGGGTCCAGCCTGATGCCGCCTCGTGCCGCCAGAGCTGCCGCGCGCCCGCCTGATCCACCGTCACCACCCATCCTGCATTGCTTTGCATCGTACCGGCGATCGGGCGCGCCGAGTCCGGAAGCCCAGCGAGCTTCGCCGCACCGAGCGTCCCGTCGGCCGGAACTTTCTGGTCGCCGATCACCAACTCTGACGTCTTCACCGCCGGCGCCGTGGAGAGTGGTTCAATCTTGAGCGTTGTGAGCGATGCCGGTCGCGCGTCGCTCGATGCCGCCATCGCCGCCGAGCCGAGCGCAAGGGTCATCAGAAGCACCACGACACGGAGGACAGCGGGGAGGCGGAAGAGGGGCATCGGGGAAAAAAGTTCGTTC
>CAIOYO010000183.1 GCA_903862595.1 uncultured Opitutaceae bacterium
CGTCTCGTCAAACTGATTCCCGGCACGGAAGAATTCCGCGGGCGGGAAGGCGGGTTCTGGGTGTACCGGTTGTTCTCGGTCCTGCTGGCGACGGCGGCGCTGGGACTGACGATCGGGCTGGCACAGCGGGCGGGGGGAGGCGGCGTGGCGCTTCTGGCGGGAGGGCTCACGGCGGTCGCCGTGCAACTCGTGCAGGACGCGCACTACTCGCGGCCCGATGCGTTCGTCACGGCCCTGACGGTCGCGGCGGTGGCGCTAAGCTGGCCGACATCGCGGTTGCGGGGCGCGGCGGTGGCGGGCGGGGCGTTCCTCCTTGGGCTACTCGTGGCCTGCAAGGTCTCGATGATGCTGCTCGCGTGGCTGCCGCTGGTGCCGCTCCTCGCGGCGGTGGAGACTATCCGACGCCGGCTCGGCGTGGGCACCCTGGCCTTGCTGGCAATGATCGGCGGTTTCGCGTGCGGAGTGCCGGGAGCGATCACGCAACCGGGCGCTTTCGTCCGCGGAGTCTCGCAGCTCATGGGACAGTACTCCGGGGTGCATCCGCCGCACAGCCACCTCAACGGCGAGATGGTCGCTGATTTCCTAGGCTCCTACTATGTCGCGACGATCGGCTGGGTCGGATTGCTTGGCGGACTGCTGGGCATCGTGACGCTGGCACGGCAACGCCGGTGGGCGGTGCTGATGCTGTTGGCGGGGCCGGTGGTTTTGTTTACCGGGTACTTCGCGACCCGCGGAGTCTTTTTCGAGCGCAACCTGAGTCACGTCCTCCCGCTCTTTTTCATCCTCACCGCCATCGGGGTGATGGAAGCGGTTGGGCGGGCGTCGCGCCGGGTGGGTGGCGGACGCGTTGCGTGGGCGGCGCTGGGCATGCTGTTCCTGGCGCTGCCGGCGCTCCGATCGACTTGGCCGCTGGTGACGCTGGAGTATTCCGGGGCCGGAGCGAAGCGCCACGCTGCATTCGAGGCGGAGGTGAGGAACCGACACCCCGACGCGGAATGGCGGGAGATCTGGCTGCTCGACAAAGAAGCGCTGCCCACGATGGCGGCGGACCTTTCGGCGGGCGGTCGGCCGCTCCTCGTTCGGGTGACCGACTTCGGCGACGAATGGACCGCGCTCAACCTGAGCGTATTTGAGGCACGATTTCAGGCGAAACTCGTGGCGGACTATCCGAGCACGTTCCACGAACTGCCGGTCTGCACGCTCCACACCTACAACAGCGCCCGCAACCGGTACTACCTGGTCACGGAACTACGCGATCGCTGACGGCAGGTCGAACAAGGCCAGCGCCAGCGCGGAACTGCCTGACCGCTTAACGCCCAGTCCGGACCTGCACCGTGACTGCGCCGATTTCATCGCTGCCGCGGGCCGTGACCGCGGTGCCCGCTTTACCATTCCATTGAAACGGCACTCGGACGAGTTCACGACCGCCCACTTCGCGCGCGGCTTCGACGACGAGACTATAGTCGCCCGCCGGCAATTTCGCCAAGACCCCACGGTCGCCCGCAAAAACCAAATCATGTGCACCCGGAGCGCGGGTCGGCCCTGAAACGCCATCAACGGGCAAGGCCAGATCGCGACCGCCGCGCCGCCACCACTGACGCAGGTCCTTCAGCCACTTCACACCCTCGTTGCTCTTCTTCTTGATGTCGTACCAAACCGCGAGATTACCCACGAAATCTTGCGCCGATTGATCGGCGCGCTCGATCCAGAGGGCGACATAGGGACGGTGATACTCCGGCGCATTCAGCTTCGGGATTTCAAGTTTGACGGCCAACTCCGCCGCGACGGCGGAAGAGCCAAGGAACGTACTGAGAGCGATCGGAAGGATCTTTTGCATGGGTAAATCCCTGTTAACTGGAGACTTCGTTTAGGTCGCCCTCCCGCACAAATGTCGATGAAGAAGTACGGCAGGCACCAGCCACACCACCCAGCCCAACCCGGCTGAAGGCGCGCCTTCTGCACGAGACGTCGCAGGCATACGTTGTTCAGCCTGGAGACGGCTTGCCGGGAAGGCGCGGTGGCGCGCGCGGAGCTGATCGCGATTCACCGACGAGCGCACCGCAGCTTAATCCTCGTCCAACATCGCCTCCAGCATCGGGCTCCAGTGCTCGCGATACCCATGCTCTTCACGCACGATAAACCGGACGGCGCTCTGGAGTTTTTTCGCGTACGCCATGCCCGCGTCTAGTCCCAGTACCATCATCGCAGTCGCGAGTGCGTCCGCGATCATGCACTCCGGGTGCAGCACGGAAACCGAAGCGAGACCGTGTTTGACCGGGTAGCCGTTGCGCGGGTCGATGGTGTGGGAATAGCGAATCCCTGCGGACTCGAAGCCGCGGCGATAGTCGCCCGAGGTCGCGACCGACAAACAGTGCAGCGCGACGATGCTGTTGATTCCATCAGACTTACCCGGCGGGTTTTCGAGTTCCACCCACCACGGTTGCGCATCGGTCTTGATGCCCAGTCCGCGAAGTTCTCCGCCCACTTCGACCAAGTAGCTGGCGATGCCTTGGTGTTCGAGATAGCGCGCCACGTGATCCACGCCGTAGCCCTTGGCGGTAGAACATAAATCAATGTGGATATCCCCCGCTTGGTACACGCGCTTGTTTGCGCGATCGAGCTTGAGCTTTTGCCAGCCCGTGTGCCGCAGGGCGTGGGAAATCTCGGTTTCCGAGGGCGAGGGTTCGCTTCTGGCTCGGGGACCAAAACCCCACGCATTGGCGAGATGTCCGATGGTGGGGTCGTAGGCGCCTTGGGTTTGTTCGGCGACGAACAGGGCGTGTTCCAAGACCTGATAAAACTCGGCTGGGATGGCATTCCATGTGCCAGCAGCGGCGCGATTGAAGCGCATGAGATCGGACTGCGGCTCCCATGGACTCATTTGCGCGACGACTTGATCCAACTGCTCTTGGATGCCCCGGGTGAGATCGCTGTCCACCTGACCAACGCGCACCATGGCTTTGACACGCCACGTCGTGCCCATGCTGAGGCCGGCCGCCTCGAACCAGCGTGCGTCGTGTGGCAGGGCGGCTGGTTCATGCCGCTGGACCGGCAACAAAACCCGCCGCTCGTGATGAGGCGCGCCTGACCCAGGGTTGTGCGGAGGAATGTTCAAATCTCGGGAGGCCGGTCCTGATCGCTCAGACACCACGCGGAGGTTTTCTAATTATTTGGCACCGCGTGATGTTGCGACAGCAATCTCCGCCTCGTCGTCCGTGGCGCGCACCGCGAACGAAAACACCCCAGTGCCGAGAAGCATGCGCCCTTTAGACGAAGTGCGGATCCTGGTGTCTGCTGGTCGCCCGGCACCATCCGAGGCAAGTCAACGGGTTGGCCTGCCGTTACGAGGCGTACGGGATGGTACGAACCCAAGCGCTGGGGGCGGACTCCGGCGTCGCCTCCGCGAGGCTGAGTTCGTCGCTTGCGCGCCGTCGCTGCTGCAGTTAGTTGCTAATCATGAGCAAGTTGTTGAGGCAAACACCGGCAGGCGGGGTTCGACCTGCGCAAGCCACCGGCACCTTTGTATCCAATTTGCATGACAAGTCGCTCCACGGCCCTATGCCGAGCGGCGTGTGCGGAGACGCGACGCCGATGCCCTCCCTCTGCGGGTGCGCCTAGGAGGATCGCGACCCGCGCACCGCCCCGTCTTTCCCGTCATCACCGCCCTCATGCCCAAACGCACCAGCGCCCTCGCCATTACCAGCCTTGTTACTGGCATCCTCGGATGGAGCTTCCTTCCATTCGTCGGCAGCATTGTCGCGATCATCACCGGTCACATGGCCCGCGCCGAGATTCGGCGAAACTGGGATTCGATCGACGGCTACGGCTTGGCGCTCGTCGGTCTTTGCCTGGGCTGGGCGGCGATCATTCTGAGCGTCCTCGCGGTCCTCATGGTGCTGCTGGTGTTCGGGGGCCTGGCTGCGCTGCTGGCCGGGGCGCTCGCGAGCGCCTGACCGTGCGCAAGGTCCCGACACCGCCGGGGCACGGCGCCCGCGCCGCCACGGCAACGTCCCCGCGAGCAGGATGTGCCCTGCCCCCTGAAGCTGAAGTGGCTTGAAGACAAAAACCGGGTGAGAGGCCAACCCACCCAGCCCATGGCCGATTCCCGGAACTCCTCATCGCGGGAACGGACGAAGCGCTGTTAATACGCATATCCCTAATCCTCAATTTTTTACGGCTTAACCCTTGACTCGTTCGGCGGTCTTCAACTCGGTCTACCAACGGCCTCGGCGATTCGCCTGTAAAGGCTCAGTCTAACCACGAAGTGCCCTCGGGCATTTCATCTTTGAGGCAGAACAACCATGCTTAATTCCAAAATAATGGGGACCATTTACAACGCAACCGCCTGCCTCGCCGGGCTTGGCGCTGTGGCCCTCTTGTCGGGTGGATGCGCGGGGCCCGCGCTGCGGACGTCGTTCAATGATTACGCGGGGGTTTACGCCGATGTGTCCAACCGGCAGATGCTCCTCAATTTGGCGCGGCTTTCCAACTCCCATCCGTCGTACTTCCTCCAGATGGGCGGGATCAATACGACCCACCAATTCACCGCCTCTGCCGGCGCGAATGGCGGCATGGCCCGTAATGAAAGCTTCGTCGGAACTCCGGTCCTTCCCATTCTCGACGCCCTTTCCTTCGGGACCAATCTTGGAGGGAGCCGTAACGAGCAGCCGACTTTCAATTTCACCCCTTTGGCGGGCGGAACGTTCGCGCAAGCGGTCCTCGTGCCCATCACGCCCAATGTCCTCTTCACGCTCTACGAGCAGGGCTACCGCGTGGACCATCTTTTCCGCACCATCGTCCAGTCGATTGAGTTGATCGATGCCTCGGCCGGCACCTCGCGGATGTTCGTCAACTCCCCAGACCTAGAAACGCCGAAGAACTTCAGTGATTTTCTCACGCTCTGCGGCGTCGCTCGAGAGCTGCAGAAGCGCAATCTTCTACTGATCGACACTCAGACCAGTCTGTCACCTGTTCCGTCGCCCCTTTTTGAGAACCTTGAGCTTGAGGACGCCCTCAAGGCCGGCGCGCAGGGCATGGTTCTGAAAGAGGTTGCACCCGGAAAATATGGACTCAACCAGCTCACCAGCACCACGGCCTTCAAGCTAGACCCGATGGCCCAAGCCGTCATGCGGGAACTGGAAGCCAACGATAAGACATTCCGACTGGAAAGCAGCGGTATCATTTCGAGCGCGGAGGGCAAGCGGAGCGGCATGGTGATTCGTCTCCGTCCTTTCATCAGTATCCTTCAGGCCGCGGCCACCGAGGCAGCTATTTTCGATGCCATCGTTGCCGCCGATCCCGAGTTTCTTTCAAATTTACCCGAGACGCAGAGGCAACCCATTCTGCGTATTCAGTGGGATGATATTGACCCAGCGGAGAGACTGACGCCGCTGACGGAACTCGAATACGCCGGACGGCGCTACATGATCTCGGATTTTGCCCCAGGCCACCCGCAGAGAAGTTACAATCGTAACGTTTTCATGCTTCTGAATTTTCTCTTCAGCCAGGTCGCGATGGACCCCAGCAAGATCCCCGTGCAGCAACTCATTCAACTCAAATAGGGACCGTGGCTCAAGATAACGCCGGGCATGTCGGATCAACCCACCCATGCTGCCTTGGGGTGGTCGCTTCTATCGTGTCCCACACCCCGGTTCGTTTCGTCCTGCACTGCCGCCTCTGAACTCGGCGGATGCCTGCCGCTCTCCGGTCCATGTCTACGCAGGATGCGCGGGACGTCCGTCGGCGAGCGCGGTTAAGGTTACGCCGTTCCGCAAGACCCGGGTCGATCCCGCGGGCCGTCCGTCGGCTGGGCCATCCCATCGCGCCGCCGCTTCTGCCATCTCCGCCTCCCTGCCCAAACGCGTCCGTGCCCGTGCCACCGACCTCACCCTCCTCGCGTTACTCACCTCCTTCGCCACCATGATCTTCACTCTGAGGCCCCTCCTTTGGCTCGGCGTTTTCATCGGCCTCAACGCGAGCGTCCGGGGAGACACCCCCTCCTCGGCGCCAGCGATGGTGACGATCTCCGACCCGATTCTGGTCGCTGAGGGTCCGGCCGGCGAGCGCCGCTGGGGCCGCTACCAATTTCCGACGTTGGATCGTCTGCTGGACGGGCGGATCGCGCTCTCGTTCCACATCAACGAGGACAGCGCACGCGCGTATGGGAACACTCCCGCCCAACCCAATCGCGGCGTCTCGAACGACGGTGGGAAAACGTGGACGCTCGAACACGCCACCACCCGCACCGCCGGACTGCTGCTGCCCAACGGCGATCGCATCATCGCTGGCCGCTCCGACGTCACCCCCCCCGCCATCCCCGTGCGTGAACTCAGCCTACCTACGCCCGTCGGCACGCTGATCGGCACGTACGGCAAACTCCCTTACACGTTCTATCCGCACGACGCCCTGCCCGACTCGCTGCAGGGCGTTCCGCTCGTGCGCCTACCCGCCGGAAAGAGCCAGTGGATGACGGAGCGTGGCACGCTCCTCGACCCGGGCTTCCAACGCTACACGATTCAGGACGTCTTCCCGGTGGTGTGGTGGGGAGACGTCTCTGTGGCCGCCGATGGATCGATCCTCGCGGTGGTCTACCCGCGATCTCTCGAAGGCGACGTGGCCTGCCACCGCTCGACGGACCACGGTCGCTCCTGGCATCTTCAGGGACGCATCGCGTACGAACCGGACCCGCAGGCCGATCCCAAGGCACACGCGCGCACCCAAGGCTTCACCGAACCCGGAACCGTGATTCTCGCGGACGGTTCGCTGTTGGTCGTACTGAGGACGACCGACGGCCTCGGCTCCGGCCCCCTCTACGCCAGCCGCTCCTCCGACCAAGGCAAGACGTGGTCAAAGTCGACCGTCGTCAACGACTACGGCGTCATGCCCCGCCTGCTCCGCCTCGACAACGGCGTCCTCGTCCTCAGCTATGGCCGCCCCGGCGCCGCGATGCGCTTCAGCTTCGACGGCACAGGCTCCACCTGGTCCGAGCCTGTGGATCTCGTGCCGGTGCACTCCGACGACATCCAAGGCGATAGCTGCGGCTACACCAGCCTCCTTCCGCTCTCGGCTGACTCGTTTCTGATCGCCTACAGCTGGTTCAAGCGACCGGGCAACGACGGGCAGCCCCGCAAAACTCTCCTCGTGCGGCACGTCACCGTCGGTGGCACCTCTCCCCGCGCCCGCTGATCCGGGAAACGCGAAGCATCGGGCCTCATCGGAGCCCATCCCGCTCCCGTTCGCACGGTCACACGCCGGCGCGGCGCGGGAGCGCTCCCGACATCGCTCACCGCTCAGCGAGGCACCGGCAGTGTCGGTCCGAGAAGCAGCACGGTCGCCACGATCACGACCCAGCCCACGACATCGAGCCAGATGCCGTGGCGCATCATCGCGCGCAGGGGCACGCAGCCCGTGCCGTAGGCCATGGCGTTGGGGCCGGTGGACACCGGCAGGAGGAAACCCATCGAGCACCCGAGGCACGCCGCGAGCGCGGGCTTGAGCGGATCGACGCCCGCCGCCTGCGACACCGCGATCGCGATCGGCACCACCATCGTCGCCGACGCGGTGTTGGTCGTGGTCTCGCTGACGATGATTCCCACTGCCGCGAAGAGAAGCGTCAGGCCAATGACGGAATTGCTCTGGAAGATCCCCGCCAGACCCGCGCCGATCCAGTGCGCCAAGCCGGTCGAGAACATCAATTCCCC
>CAIOYO010000184.1 GCA_903862595.1 uncultured Opitutaceae bacterium
GTGACCCCAGATCTCCATGTTCATCGTGCGAGCATGCACGCGCGCCAGCCCGGTGCCGTCGGTCCGGATCGTCCACAGACGCTCTACCTTGTGCCAGTTTCCCTCGTGGCAGAACATGATGAGGCCGGGATCCGTGGGTGAGCATTGCACGTGACCGAGCCAGTCCGTCGTGCGTCGGATCGTGTTCACCTCGCCGGTCCTCAGGTCGAGCGTGAAAAGCGTCATCGGCACACGCTGCTCGAGCCGACGGTTGATCAGCACCTCGCGCATCTCGGCAAAGGTCAGCTCACGCCCATCCGGCCCGTGCATCACGGTACCCTTCGGGGGCCAGGTATTGACGGGTGGATACCCGGGCGCCGACGTCGTGCCGACCAGCAGCGTCTCATCGGCATTGATGTCCGACATTTTTCCCCGCTCCGGCAGGGCGGCGATCCGCCGCGTTTCCCCCGTGTCCGGATTCACGGCCCAGACGGCCTGCTCGCGTTCGAAATACACGTGCCCGGTGCGGTGACCGACCTCGAGGCCGGATGAGCCACCCAGCGACGCCTGCTCCCGCGGGATCAGGACGCGGACGGCACCCGTCTCGATATCCAAAGCCGCGATTCCTCGCGGCGTAGTCACCAGCATCCTTCGTCCGTCACGCAGAAACGCATCCTGATGGAAATACAACGAAGCGGTGCCGGCCTCGTTCGACACTCGGCGCACCCGATGACCCGTCGCCTCATCCACCCACTCCCGCGGCACCTCGGAAGGTGCCGACTCGGCTGAACTCAACGAAAGAGCGCTGCCAGCAAGCAGACCAGACCAGAGCAGAAGACGCATGGGGGAAAGGAGTCGAACCAGAGCCCAGCGTGGCGCCGGGGACTTCGCAACGCTGCCCAGACCCTCCAGCGGCGCACCTAGGCGACGACACGGACAGTCCGAGTCAACCGATGTATCGGCCGCAACAGATTCATAAACTACTACTCTAGAGTACTTAGTGTAATCATTGACATTGGAATCCTTGGCCAGCTGCAATCATTGTGAATTAAAATGGCAATGTAGAATTTACACGAGTTTACGCCCTTGAGGCTCGCCCTCGGAAGGCGCAAGTCTTTGATCGCAATCGTTCTACCATTCTGGGCGAGCCGTGTGGGCTGGTCCTGGAAATGGGAACCCCGACCCCACTCCGCCCGATGAAGTTCCTGACGCGCCCCCTCCGCCTCGCGATCCTCGGATCCGTTCTCGTCGCCTCGCTGTCCGCGCAGCGCCTGTCCAACCTTTCCACCCGCACGCAAGTCGGGACCGGTGCGAACGCGCCGATCATCGGCTTCGTCATCGAGGCCGGCGGGCCCAAGCAGGTGCTGATCCGCGCGTCAGGCCCGGCCCTCTCCAGCTTCGGCGTCAGCGGCGTGCTCGCCGACCCGCGGCTCGAGGTGTTCGATGGTCAGAACAAGTCGATCGGCGTGAACGACAACTGGACCGCGACGAGCATCGGCGGCACGGGCACGCTCACCGCGGTCGGGGCCTTCCCGTTCGCCGCCAACAGCCGTGATGCTGCGATCTTGTTGACGCTTCCTCCGGGCGGCTACACCGCGCAGGTCACCGGATTGGGCACCACGCGGACCGGCATCTCTCTGCTGGAAGTGTATGACGTCAGTGGATCCTCGCGTCTGATCAACCTCTCCACGCGCGCCGTGGTCGGCACCGGCGGCGGCATCCTCATCACCGGCGTCGTGGTCGCTCCGGGTTCCGGAAATCGGCAGCTCCTCGTCCGCGCCGCCGGCCCCGCGCTCTCGAACTTCGGCCTCACCGGCACGCTGGCCGATCCCACCATCTCAGTCCTCAACAGCGCCAACGTCGCGGTCGCCACCAACGACAATTGGGGTTCGGTGAGCGCCGCCGCCATCAACGCCGCCGCGGCGCGGGCGGGCGCCTTCGCATTCGCCCAAGGTTCACGCGACGCGTCCGTGATCGCCGAACTCACCCCGGGCAGCTACAGCGTCCAGGTCTCCGGCGTCAACAACACCACCGGCCTTGCACTCGTCGAGCTGTACGATCTCACCACCGATCAGCGTCCCACCGTCGCAATCGCCGCCTCGGTCGCCACCACCGATACGCTGAACGCTCCGCCAGCCGTGTTCACGGTTTCACGCACCGGCCCCACCAGCGCTCCGCTCACGGTTTACTTCACCGCCAGCGGGTCCGCGGCGAGCGGAGACGATTACCGCGCCCTCCCGGATTCGGTCACGATTCCGGCCGGAGCAGAGAGCGCGACGGTCAGCCTGACCCCCGTCGTCAAGGACGCATCCGCCGGGATGACTCCAAACAAGTCAGTCATCGTCAGCCTCGCCAACGGCCCCGCTTATTCGGTCGGCGCGAGCAACAACGCCACCGCGACCATCTTCTACAACCCAGGCACGCTCTACGGCTCCAGCCTGCGGGTGCCGACCGGCGTGACCGGTTCCAGCGCCTCGGGATCGGCGTCCCTGCAGCTCAGCAGCGACAACTCGTACGCCGTGATCAACGTCACCTTCAACGGTCTCAGTTCCGCCCAGACCATCGCCTACCTTCGCCTGGGCGAGCCCGGGCAGGTCGGCATCGACCTCCTGCGCCTGCCGAACGGCCAGATCTCGGGCCTGCAATGGAACATCTCCCCCACCGCCAACCTCAGCGTCAGCGATATCGTCACCGCCATCCGCGAAGGCCGGGTCTTCGTGGCGATCGAGACCGCCAACGCGCCCACCGGCGAGCTGCGTGGATCGTTCGTGCGCACAACGGGTTCGCTGGCCTTCACCCCGCCGGCCGCGCCGCCCGCGATGTCGGCCGCCGCGCTCACCGCCACGGACGCCGCGCGCTTCCTCACCCAGGCTACGTTCGGCCCGACGCCCGACGAGATCACCGCCTTGACCGGCAAGACGGCGGCCGCGCTCGATCAGTGGATCACGAGCCAGATGGCCGTGCCGATGTCGTCGCATGACGCCGCCACCGACGCCGACTTCATCGCCTACAGCAAGCCCGCGGGCAACGCGCAGCTGACCCAGAACAACCGTCAGGCGGCATGGTGGAAGGTCTCCGTCGACGGACCGGACCAACTCCGCCAGCGCGTGGCGTTCGCGCTCAGCCAGATCTTCGTGGTGTCCGAGAACAACGCGGTGCTGACCAATCAACCGTCGGCCCTCGCCTTCTACTACGATTTGCTCGCGAAGAACGCGTTCGGCAACTTCCGCACCCTGATCGAGGACGTGACGCTCAGCCCCGCCATGGGCATCTACCTGAGCCACCTGCGCAACCCGAAGGGCACCTTCAATGCCCAAGGCGTGCAAACGACGTTCCCGGACGAGAACTACGCCCGCGAGGTGATGCAGCTGTTCACGATCGGAATCAATCAGCTCCACCCCGACGGCACGCTCAAGCTAGATCCCACAGGCGCCCCCCTCCCGGCGTACGATCAGAAGACCATCTCGGAAGTCGCGAAGGTGTTCACGGGCTGGTCCTATGCTTCGACCGCCGCGACCCCCAATTTCACGGGCGGCGCGGCCAACTACCTGCGCCCGATGCAGGGGTACGCGGCTTTCCACGACGTCTCCACCAAGACCATCGTCGGAGGACGAGTGCTTCCGGCTAATCAGACCGCCCAGAAGGACCTCGCCGACACCCTCGACGCGCTGTTCCAGCACCCGAACACGGGAGTCTTCATCGGGCGCCAACTCATCCAGCGGCTCGTGACCAGCAACCCCAGCCCGGGCTACGTTTACCGCGTCGGCCGGGTCTTCGCCGACAACGGGAACGGGATCCGGGGCGACATGGGAGCCGTGGTCCGCGCGATCCTGACCGACTACGAGGCCCGTTCCCCTCAGATGCTCGAGTCCGCCAGCTTCGGCAAGCTGCGCGAGCCGGTTCTCCGGACCACCGCCCTGCTCCGCGCCTTGGGCGCTGGCTCGAACAGCGGACGCGTCCCGTACCTTGCCGGACAGACGGACGCGAGCCTCGCCCAGACGCCCCTGCGCGCGCCGACGGTGTTCAACTTCTTTGAACCCGGCTACGTTCAGCCCGGCCTACTCGCGGGCGCCGGCCTCTACGCGCCAGAATATCAGATTCTCAACGATACCACGGCGATGACGGTGCCGAACTTCCTCTGGAATCAGATCTACGCCAACCGTGCGGTGGCGACGGACACCGACAATCAAACCGTCGGTGTGCGCTTTGATGCCGCGACGCTGACCCTCGCGAACACACCGGCCGCGCTCGTCGACCGGCTCTCCCTCAACCTTGCCGCGGGCGCCCTGCCCAAGGCCACCACCGATCGCATCGTGCAGGCGATCACCGCCATGCCCGCCACCAACGACGCCACCCGCCTCGAGCGCGTCCGTTCCGCCGCTTACCTGATCGTCTCCTCTCCTGCCGGCGCCATCCAGAAGTAACCGACCCCACCGCCCGCCATGAACCCCACCCAACGCCTCTACGACCCGTCCCGCCGCCGCTTCCTCGGCTCGTGCTGCGCCGCCGTCACTGCCACCGGACTGCTGTCCCAACTCGCCCAACTGCGCATGGTCGGCGCCGTCGCCGATACCGGCAGTCCCTTCGCGCCCGTCGGTCCACGCATGGCGGCCGCCCCGCAGCCCGATTTCAAGGCCCTGGTGTGCCTGTTCCTCTCTGGCGGCAACGACGCGAACAACATGATCGTGCCGATCGACGCGTCGACCTACAGTCAGTACGCGGCCGGGCGCGGAGCGCTCGCGATCCCGCAGGCCGATCTCCTCCCGCTCGCGGGCACGGTGGCCGATGGCCGTCGCTTCGGAATGCACCCGGCCATGGCTGATCTCAAGGCCATGTACGACCAAGGGAAGGTCGCGATCCTCGGAAACGTGGGCACGCTCGTTTACCCGACCACCAAGTCCCAGTACACCTCCCGCTCGGTGCCCCTGCCTCCCGCGCTGTTCTCCCACAACGATCAGCAGATCGAGTGGCAGTCGAGCGTGCCCGACAAGGCCTTCGTCAGTGGCTGGGGTGGTCGCGTCGCCGACCTCACCAACGCGCTGAACGGCAACAGCCGCGTTTCGATGGCGATGACGCTCGCCGGCCAGAACTTCTTCCAGGTCGGCCGCACTGTGTCGCAGTACGCCGTCGGCACCAACGCCGTCCCCAGCCTCACCGGCTCCGGCACGGGAACCTCCGTCAACGGCGTGCGCACCGCCGCGCTCACCGACCTGCTGACCGCGCAGAATCGCAATCTCTTCGAGACCGCGTTCGCCGGCCTGACCAAGGAGGCGATCGACGACAGCGCCTTCCTCTCCTCGGTCGTTACGGGCGCCAGCCCCTTCCAGGCGCAGTTCAACGGGATGAACTCAAACCTCTCCCAGCAGCTGCACATGATCGCGCGGCTGATCAACGCCCAGGAAGCGCTCGGACTGAAGCGCCAGGTCTTCTTCGCGCGGATCGGCGGCTGGGACCTGCACGACAACCAGCTCAACGTTGGCCAGCGCTCCAGCGGCGCCCACGCGTCCCTCCTCAACGACGTGAGCCGCTCGATCAACGCCTTCTACCGCGCCCTCGGCACGATCGGGGCGGAGAACCAAGTGACGACGTTCACGGCCTCCGACTTCGGCCGGACGTTCGACACGAACGGCGACGGCTCTGACCACGCCTGGGGCTCACATCACTTCATCGTCGGCGGCGCCGTCAACGGCGGCAGCATCTACGGCACCATGCCGGATTTCGCGATCCGCGGACCCGATGACGCCGGCTCGCGCGGCATGTGGATTCCGTCGACCAGCGTCGACGAATACAGCGCCACGCTCGCACGGTGGTTCGGCGTCAGCGCGACCGACCTGCCGGTGGTCTTCCCGAACCTCGGCCGCTTCGCGAAGCCGGACCTCGGCTTCATGAAGGCGTGAGCGCCGGGCTCACACCCACGCTCCCGATCGGCGGTCACCGTCGCCCCTGACGATGCTGCGTCGCTCTTCCCATCTCATCCTCGCGAGCGGACTGCTGCTCGCGCTCATTCTTCTCGCCGTCTGGCTGACGCGTTCGTCCGCGCCACCGTCGACTCCCGATCCAAGCCGGAGCGCCACGCAGTCCGCCACCGCAACCACCGGTGCGGAAAAGTCGGCCACGTCCTCCCCGACGGTCGTCGCGGCTCCCCCGGCTTCGCTCCCTCCCCGCTCGACGGAGCCACGCAGCGAATTGGTGGACGGGCTCAACGATCCGCGCGGAACGATCGAGGCCGATCTCCGCCTTCTCAACGAAGTGTTCTCGGCGTGGCTGACGCACTTCCGCGACGCGGGGATCCCGATCGGGGATAATCGCGAAGTCACCGCCGCCCTCACCGGCAACAACTCGCTGGGCTACGCATTCGTCCCCGCGGACCATCCCGCGATCAACACGCGCCGCGAACTCTGCGATCGCTGGGGCACGCCCTTTCGGTTCCACGTGCTCAGCCGCATGCAGATGGAAATACGCTCCGCCGGCCCCGACCGACGCTTTGGTACCGCCGACGACGCCGAA
>CAIOYO010000185.1 GCA_903862595.1 uncultured Opitutaceae bacterium
CCCCGAATCTCGGTCTGCGATGCGCGGCGTGGTCGCGGTCCTGGCGTTGATCTGGAGTGCGGCATGCCAACCGCAAGGAACGCCGGCTGACGCCCCGAATGAGAAGGCGTCGGCGCTCGCTGGTTCGGTCGCTGCCGTGGAATCGGTCCGCGGAGTCCTTCGCTTCTTCGATCTGGAAGGCGGCTTCTGGGGCATCGTGAGTGATGCCGGCGAACGACTCCGCGTGGTGGGACTGGCGGCACCGACGTGGCGTGACGGAGCACGGGTCGTGGCGCGGATCAAGCGGCTGCCTTCAGGCCCGAGCCTGCAGCAGTGGGGAGAGCCGATCGAGGTGGTGGACTTGCGGATCGAAGCCGCCGTCGCCGAACCTCGCCGCGAATAGTTGGCCTCCAACGACCGCTCAGCGGCCAGGAGGATCACCGAGCATCAGCTGCTGAGCGGAGGGCTGCTTCGCCTTGCGGGCGGCTTCCTCTTCCGGGGACGCGTTGAGATGCCGGGGCGGACGGGCGACGCGCGTGGCAACGGCGGACTCGCGGTCACTGACAATGCGGTCGCACATCGCTTGGATGTGCAGCTTAAGCCATTGCGACGTGCTACTGCCGATCGCGTAGTCGGCCGGGCCATAGTGGTCGATGCGTCCGGCCTGCCGCAGGCGGTCATTCTGGGCAAACTCGTCCGACCGGGCCGGATTATAGACGCCGTAGGCCTTGCCGCCGCCCTTCTTGACGACCGAAAAACTCGGGATGTCGCTCGGGCCGTCGGCGATGTAGATCATGTTCTGGAACGGAATTCGCCGATCTTCGGGCGCGATGTTTCCGTTCACGTCGATCGCGGCGTTCTTGTTCGTGCCCTTGTTGATCTCGAAGAGCGCGCGCGTCTTGGTGGTATTGTCGATGACCATGCCGATCTGGGCGATCACCGCCTCGGCCTCGATCAGCAATTCCTTTTGCCGGAGAAAGCCGGGCTGCAGCGGACTCTCGATGAACTCGCAGCCCCAGATCCCGTCTACGTGGGGCGCGATCCGGCTCCCGCGGATCATCTCCGCGAGGCCCGTGCTCACGATGTAGTGCTCGACTTGGATCTCGTGCTTCACGTAGGCCTCGCGCTCGGTGGCGAAGCCGCGTGCGGCAGCAAAGAACTCCGGCAGACCCGGATACAGGGCGATTTCCGCCCCGGCTTCTCGAAGTACCTTGTTGTTAAGTTTGGGCATCTTGCCCGCGAGCACGTAGGTCAGCAGGTGATTGAGGTAAGCGATCTCGCTGGAGAGATGGTAGCCGCGACGCCGGTAGTGCTCGACCAAGCTGTTGGTCTCGCTCCAGAACGTGGCCTCGTCCACGCCGAAGCGACGGAAGAGGGGCGACTGCATGTATTCCGGGATTAACGTCTTGTCGAAATCCCAGATGCACGCGATGATGTTCTGAGTGAAGAGCGTGGTGGCCATCGTTGATCAGCACCGCTAGGGCCTGCACGGCCGGCGGCGTCGTCGGTCTGCGAACAGAAACCGCGGACCCCGCCGCACGCAATTCGCAAATCGCCGGGATCGTCCGGCCCCCGCATGGAATCCCTTCCTCCCATCCTTCCTTTTCAGCGGCGCCTCGATGAACTCGATGCGCAGATGGCGGCGCCTTCGTTCTACGCGAACGCGCGACGCGCCACTGAGGTCAGCCGGGAGCACCAGAAGCTGGGTCAGTTGATCGCCGAGCACCGGGCCTACGAGAAGACGGCGCGGGAAATCGCGGAGGCGGAGACGATGTCTGCGGATGTGGGTGCGGATGCCGACCTGCGCGACCTTGCGGCAGCGGAGCTGCCCGACTTGCGCCGTCGTTTGGCGGAGCTTCACACGTCCGTGCTCCGGGCGATGATCCCGCCCGAGCCGACGGATTCCCGCAACACAGTGCTGGAAATCCGTGCCGGGACGGGCGGCGAGGAGGCAGCGCTTTTCGCGGCGGAGCTGGCGCGGGCCTACTTCAAGTTCGCGGATCGCTGCGGCTGGAAAGTGGAACCGATGAGCTCCAGTCTCTCCGAGCGCGGCGGCTTTCGTGAAGTCAGCGTGCTGATCACCGGCACAGACGTCTACCGCCAGATCAAGTTTGAGAGCGGCGTGCACCGCGTGCAGCGGGTTCCCACCACCGAGGCGAGCGGACGAATCCACACGTCCACGGTGACCGTAGCGGTGTTGCCGGAGGCCGAGGAAGTGGACCTCCATATTGACCCGCAGGACCTCGAGATCACGGTGCAGCGCGCCAGCGGACCCGGTGGACAGGGAGTGAACACGACCGATTCAGCGGTCCGCGTGATCCACAAGCCGACGGGTATGATCGTGTTTTGTGCTGATGGACGATCCCAGCAAAAGAACAAGGCCAGCGCGCTGGCGGTGTTGCGGTCGCGCCTGCTTAAGCTCCGGGAGGACGAAGAGAAGGCCAAGTATGCGGCCCAGCGCCGCAGCCAGATCGGCACGGGTGACCGCAGCGAGCGGATCCGGACCTACAATTTCCCGCAGAACCGGGTGACGGATCACCGCATCGGCCTGACACAGCACAATCTTCCGCAGGTGATGGAAGGCGACTTCGGCAGCATCATCGCCGCGCTGCAGAACGTGGACTTTGAGGAAAAACTGGCCGCGTTGACCGGTCAGGAGTTCGTCCTCCGGCGCGGCGCGACGGAGCGCGACGACGACTGAACTCGGGAAACCCTCGCATGCTCACGTTGCTCGAAATCATCAAGCGTACGGCCGACTTCCTCGAGGCCCGTGGCGTCGAGAATGCCCGGCTCAATGCCGAGCACCTCGTGGGGCAGGCGCTCGGGCTCAAGCGCATGCAGCTCTATCTTCAGTTCGAGAAGCCGCTGGGAGAGCTCGAGCTCGAGCGCATCCGGCCCCTCGTCCGTCGGCGCGGGCTCCGTGAGCCGCTGCAGCACATCGTCGGCGAGGTGGAGTTCGCCGGGCTGCGCCTCCGCAGCGACCGTCGGGCGCTGGTGCCTCGCCCTGAGACCGAGTACCTCACCGAGATTCTGCTTTCGCGACTTCCCGAGGCTGCGCCGTTGCGGGTCCTCGATCTCGGCACGGGCACGGGCGCGATCGCCCTGTCGCTTGCTGCGGCGCGGCCGGCGTGGCAGGTCAGCGCGTCCGACCTCAGCGCCGACGCGCTCGGGCTGGCGCGGGAGAATGCGGCCGCGCTTGGGTTGGCGGACCGCGTGACTTTTCTTGAGGGCTCGTGGTTCGACGCGCTTCCAGCCGATGCCCGCTTCGATCTTTTGGTCAGCAATCCGCCTTATCTCGCAGCCAGTGAGGTGGCCGAGGCCGCGCCGGAGGTCCGCGAGCATGACCCGCGCATGGCCTTGGTCAGTGAGGATGAAGGCTTGGCGGATTTGCGGGCGCTGATCCACGGTGCGCTTTCGCGCCTCGGACCAGGGGGCGTTCTCGCCCTGGAGACGGGGCCGACCCAACACGCGGCGCTGACCGCGGTCGCTCGAACGGCGGGGTGGACGGAGATCGAGTCCCTGCGGGACCTGGCAGGACGAGATCGCTTCTTGCTGCTCCATGCGGCGGCGCTGCCCGCCGCCTGACGGCGCTCAGGTGGACGAGTCGACGGCGGCGGCGCGGACGTTGCGCCAGCGGCTGAGGACTCGCTGGTAGATCGCTTCGGCCGAAAGACCGTATGCGGCGCGGAGGACTGAGACCGAGCTGCCGTGGTCCACGAATTGGTCCGGCCAGCCAATGCGTTCCACGGCTACGCCGCAGTCCGCGTCCTGCAGGGCCTCAAGGACGGCGCTACCGAATCCACCGGACAGCACATGGTCCTCCATCGTTACGATGAGTGGAATGCAGGCTCCGTGGCTGAGCAGGAGCGTGCGATCGAGCGGCTTGACGAAGCGGGCGTTGACCACGCCGACGCTCAAGCCCTCTTCCCGGGCGAGGCGATCAGCGAGTGCCAATGCGTCGGCGACCATCGGCCCGAGGGCCCAGATCATGAGGTTGGACCCCTCGCGGAGGACCTCGGCCTGGCCGGGCGGAATGAAGGAGGGCTGAGCCTTGATCGGAACGCCGCGGCCGGCGCCGCGTGGGTAGCGGATGAAGGCGGGTGATTTGAGTTCGAGGCCGGTGTGCAGCAGGTCCACGAGTTCGTCCTCGTCCTTGGGCTGCATGATCGTGGCGTTGGGTACGCAGCGCAGGTAAGTGAGATCGAACAGCCCGTGGTGGGTGGGGCCGTCGTTCGGAGACAGGCCGGCGCGGTCGAGACAGAACACGACCGGGAGATTCTGCAGTGCGACGTCGTGGATGATTTGGTCGTAGGCGCGTTGCAGGAACGTCGAGTAGATCGCGACGACCGGCCGGATTCCCTGCGTGGCGAGGCCGGCGGCGAAGAGCACGGCGTGCTCCTCGGCGATGCCGACGTCGAAAAACTGCCGCGGACACTCGTTGGCGAGGTACGTGAGTCCGGTGCCGCTGGGCATGGCGCCGGTGATGCCGACGATCGAGGCATCGACCTTCGCGAAGCGGGCCAGCGCCTTCCCGAAGATGTCTTGGTAGTTCTGGGGCGTGCCGGGGGCGGGCTTGACGTTCTCGCCGGTGGTCGGGTCGAACGCGCCGAGGCCGTGAAACTTTTCTGGATGGGCCATCGCCGCTTCGAGCCCGCGTCCCTTCTGGGTGATCACATGCAGCAGCACTGGCCCATCGAGCTCGCGCGCGAAGGCGAGATTCTTGGTGAGCTCTTCGAGGTTATGCCCATCGATTGGGCCCAAGTAGCGTAACCCGAACTTCTCGAAGAGGGATGATTCGACAAAGAAGTCCTTTGTCTCGCGTTTCCACTTCAGGTAGACCCGGTGCATGTCGTTGCCACCGGGGAGTGACGTGAAGAACTTCTCTAAGTCGTTATGAATCCGGTTGTAGGTCCGGTTCGTGGAAAGGCGATTCAGGTACTTCGCGATTGCACCGACGTTTTTGGCGATGGACCACTCGTTGTCGTTGAGGATGACGATGAGCCGCCGCGTGGAACTCACGACATTGTTGAGTGCCTCGAGCGTCACGCCGCAGGTGAACGCGGCGTCGCCGCAGACCGCGACCACATGTTCGGAGGTGCCGCGCAGATCCCGCGCGGTCGCCATTCCGAGGGCGGCGCTGAGTGCGGTGCCCGCGTGACCGGCGCCGAAGGCATCGTGGGGGCTTTCGCTACGCAGCAGGAAGCCACTTGAGCCACCGGTCTGCCGGAGCTTCCGGAAGAACTCGCCGCCGCGTCCCGTCAGTAACTTGTGCACGTAGCCCTGATGGGCGACATCGAACACAAACCGGTCGGATGCCGAATCAAACGTGCGGTGGAGGGCAATCGTGAGCTCCACCACGCCTAGGTTCGGTCCGACATGGCCGCCGTTGCGGGCAGTGACCTGGATGATCTCTTCGCGAATCTCCGCAGCGAGCTGCGGCAGCTGGTCGGCGGAGAGGGCCTGCACGTCGGCGGGGCCGCGGATGCCTTCGAGCAGGCGCGGCGTCGTCGACTGGGGCGACGCAGAGGCGGAAGGCGAGGGAGAATCGCTCATGGAACAGGGCGCGTGACCTAGGAAGACGAGCGGTCGGTGGAGAATTCGCCGAGCGCGCTCGTGCCGTCCTTCTGGAGCTTGAGCAAATCGATGCGCAACTCGGCGTCGCGCAGGCGCTCCTCGCAGGTCTTAAGCAGGCGGGAACCCTCTTCGAAGCGCGTCAGGAGATCGGCGAGGGGGACATCGCCGGACTCCATCGACTCGACGATGGACTCCAGCCGCTCCAAGGCAGCTTCGAAGGAAAGGGAGGCGGGATCGACGGAGTCCACGGGAAGACAGTAGGCGGAGCGGAGGTGCTTTCAACCCCGGTTTGAAGGCCGGGGCGGCGGCCGATCAGAGCCGCACCCGGATGCCGCGTGAAGCAAGATGTTGTTTGACCGCCGGAACCGTCAGCGCTCCGAAGTGAAAGAGACTTGCGGCGAGGGCGGCGCTGGCGTGGCCCCGCGTGAACGCGTCCGCGAAATGATCCAAGGTCCCGGCGCCGCCGCTGGCGATGACCGGTACGGTGACGCGGTCGCTCACCGCGCGGGTGAGTTCACAATCGTAGCCGGCCTGTGTGCCATCGGCGTCCATGCTGGTGAGGAGGATCTCCCCGGCGCCGAGCGCGACGGCGGTTTCGGCCCAGGTGACCGCGTCAAGACCGGCCGGATTGCGTCCGCCGTGGGTGTAGACGTCCCAGCCTCCTCCGCCGGAGCGGCGCTTGGCGTCGATGGCCACGACGATGCACTGGGAGCCGAAGCGCTCGGCGGCGCGGCGAATCAGTTCGGGCTCCTTGATGGCCGACGTGTTGAGCGAAACCTTGTCCGCGCCGGCGCGCAGCATGGCCTCGATGTCCTCGACGGAACGGAGTCCGCCGCCCACGGTGAGCGGCATGAAGCACTGCTCGGCCGTGGCGGCCACGACCTCGTGCATGATCTTGCGCCCGTCGCTGGAGGCGGTGATGTCGAGGAAGACCAACTCGTCCGCGCCTTGGGCGTCGTAGGCCTTGGCGCATTCCACGGGGTCACCGGCGTCGCGCAGTTCCTGGAAGCGCACGCCCTTGACGACGCGACCGGCGGTCACGTCAAGACAGGGAATGATGCGTCGGGACAGCACGTCGATCGAGGCCCGCGGGGAGGCGGGCGGGAAGTCCGGCGGGATTACTGTTCCGTGTGCGCGATGTCCGGCTCGAACTCGACATGGAACCGGTACACTTGCCCCGGGCGCATGACCAGCGGGTGGTCGCGGACGAGGTACTGGAGGTAGTGGATCTTGCCGTAATTCGTGCGGTAGGTGGGATCGGCGGTCACGACCTCGGTCTCGCGCCAGGCGGCCTGGAAGTCGTTCTTGCTCACGCCGCAACGCTGGCCTTGCGGGCCGAGTGTCAGCGCACCCGACACGTGGTAGCGCGAGTGCGGGGCCGCGATGGCGAGCACGTAGCGGAACTTGTCGAGGGTGACCTGCTGCTTGACGCTGTAGGCGAACTCGCAACCGATCTTGTTGCCGGAGAAGTTCCACTGGACCTTCACGCTGCCCAGCCCCTTGACCATTTCCTCCTTGGTGTCGATCAGCTCGGGCTGCTCGTAGCGGAAGTAGAAGCTGTTGCGCAGGCCCAGGCCGGTGACGCAGTTCTTGCCGTAGAAGGCGGGGATGGTGACGTGCTCACCGAACGTGAGCTCGGGCAGCATGATCGGCGCGTAGACATTGTTCGGCCAGTCGAAGATGCCGGGGCAATGCGGGAACGGCAGACCATCGGCAACCGGTTCGCTGCCGCAGGAAACCAGCGGGATTTGAAAGTGGAGGCCACTGGTGGCGTCGCGGTAGAGGAAGACGCCCTGTTCCTTGCGGTTGGACTTGTCGAAGATGACAAAGCGACCGGCAGTCTTCGGGGCCTCGAGCTTCGGCGGAATCGGGGGCAGTTGGACGGCCTTGGCGAGGCGCGACCATTGGCAGAGGTAGCGCGCGGCGTCGAAGTTCGCCATGCGCGTGGTGTGGTTCGCGTAGGCCGTCCGCTCCTCGTCGCGCAGATCCACGAAGCCGTGTTCCTGGTCGAGGTAGGTCTGGTAGAAGAAGAAAAAGAGCCGCCGCAGGATATCGTGGTACTTCGGCTTCTGGTCGTCGGGGATCCAGCCGTCGCGCAGCCCCTGCAAGATGATCGAGATGCAGTGCATCTGGCCGTAGGCGCCGGCGGCGCGACCGAAGGCCCAGCCCAGACCGTCCGCGCGGACGAGGTCGGGCATCATGCGGATGTATTTTTCGGCGTAAGTGCGCAGCGTGGGAAGCTTGCGATCACGCACCCCGCTGTTGGCGTGCAACTGAAGGGCGGAGCGGATGAAGACGAACGTCATCACTCCGTAGAGATTGAAGTTTCCGCCGAGGCCACCGGTGGAATCGTCGAAGAAACCGGTGGAGCTGGTCTGGTTGATCCGATCGACGAGTCGCTCGATCAGCCGGGACGTCTCGTCCTTCTTGGACAGCCCGAAGCTGAAACGGGCCACGGCCTTGGCGATGTTGAACGCCTGCCAGTGGTTATCGAAGTCGCTCCGATGGAGTAGCTGCTTGTCGATGCGGACCTGCGTCTCCTCGACGAGGCGTTCCCACACGGGGTTGCGCTCCTTGGAGGGGCCGAAGCAGAGCAGTCCGAGCGAGCCGTAGGCCAAGCCGTTTTCGGCGGCGGGCTCGGTGAACATCTGGGCGGTGACGCAGCGAGCGGCGAGGTCGACGAGGTCGTAGCCCTTGAGGGTGGTTTCTCCGGTGGCCCGATAATACTCGCCGAGCGCGTAAGCGGCGTGGCCCGGCTCATCGAGTCGGCTCTGCTCACCTTGAACGGGGAGGAGAGTGCCGTCGGGTTGAATGGCATCGAGATTCTGGCCCAGAATCGAGCGGGCCATGTCGAGGCATTGCTCAGAGAAACTATGCATGCTTGGTGTTTGGCAGGGAAGTGGAAGGAGCGGTCGGGTCGAGTAAGGTCAAACGGTCTTTGTCCCGCAGTTTTGCAGGCGGGGCAAGAGGGAATTCCAGTCGTCAGCGCGCGATGAGTTTCAGGAACTCGTCATTGGTCCGCGTCTTCGAGAGACGGGCGATCATCGTCTCGGTCGCCTCCTCAATCTTCTGCTGGACCAAGGCGCGACGGAAGAAGTGGATCGCGTCCAGCTTCTTCGCATCCAAGAGGAGCTCCTCCTTGCGCGTGCCGGACTGCTGGATGTTGATCGCCGGCCACAGGCGCATCTCGGCGCACTTGCGATCGAGCACGAGGTCGCTGTTGCCCGTGCCCTTGAACTCCTGGAAGATCACGTCGTCCATGCGGCTCCCGGTCTCGACGAGGATGGACGCGATGATCGTGAGCGACCCCGCTTCCTCGGTGCGCCGCGCTGACGCGAACAGCTGGCGGGGCTTCTCGAGCGCGCGGACATCGAGGCCGCCGGATCCGGTTCGTCCCGAGTTGCGCTGCGTGTTGTGCGCACGGGCGAGGCGGGTCAGCGAGTCGAGCAGCAGCACGACGTCGCGTCCGCTCTCGACGAGACGGCGGGCGCGCTCAATGGCCAGATCCGCGATGCGCACGTGGCTCTCGACCTGCTCATCGTTCGACGATGCCCAGATCTCGGCCGGCACGCTGCGCCGAAAGTCCGTCACCTCCTCGGGGCGCTCGTCCACGAGCAGCACCATCACATGGCATTCCGGGTGATTCTCGATCACGCCCAGCGCGATGTCCCGCAGGAGCGTGGTCTTGCCGGTGCGCGGCGGAGCGACGATGAGGCCGCGGGTGCCTTTTCCGATCGGGCAAAAGAGGTCGACTGCGCGCGTGGTGAGGCGGCCGTCCTTTAACTCCAGCTTCAGCTGCTGGTTGGGCGAGATCGTGGTGAGATTGATGAAATCGATCTTCGCGCGGCGGTCTTCCAACGAGAGCCCGTCGACCGTCTCGATGAACTTCATCTTCGGGTTCGGGAACTTCCCCTCCGCCGGGTAGGCGGTCCCGCCGATGATCTGCCCTGGCTTCAGCTTGAAGCGGCGGATCAGTTCTTTCGGCACGAACGTGTCCGACGGACGTCGCTTGCCGTAGCGGGAGAGATCGAGGAGTTGGCCGTTGCCTCCCTTGGCGAAATCAATGTCGAGGATGCCTTCCACCTTGACGAGATTCTCCGGCGGCGGAGCCGGACGTTCGTTGCCGGCAGTTGCCGGGTTCGAAGCGGAGGACGGCGCCGCAGAGGGGGTCGGAGCCGAGGGGGAGGCAGTCTGGTTATCCATGGAAATGCGATCGAAAGGTGTATGCGCGCGTATGCAGAGGCCAATGCTCATGCTTGACGCGCAAAACCTGTCGCGAGATATGAGCGAGGCGCACTTGCGCACTTCCCCTCTCATACCCCCTAACAGCCACCAACGTGTCGGACCAAACGATTACCTCAGTATCCCGAGAAAGTCGGGTTTTTAGGCCTTCGGCCGAGTTTCAACGCCAAGCGAACCTTGGGAGTCTCGCCGCCTATAAGAGACTCTACGCGGAGTCTGTCAATGCTCCAGAGAAGTTTTGGGGCCGCCAGGCCAAGGAGTTGCTGACGTGGCGCCGGCCGTTCAAGAAGGCGCTTTCGTGGAAGCTGCCGCACGCGAAGTGGTTCGTTGGTGGCCAGCTCAACGTCGCCGAGAACTGCGTGGATCGCCACCTGGGCACCGCCCGCGAGAACAAGGCGGCCATCATCTTCGAGGGTGAGCCGGGCGACATCCGCACGCTGACCTACAAGCAGCTGCACCGCGAGGTGTGCCGCTTCGCCAATGTGCTGACCGGCCTCGGCGTCGGCAAGGGCGACCGCGTGGCGATCTACATGCCCATGGTGCCGGAGGCGGCGATTGGCATGCTCGCCTGTGCCCGGTTGGGCGCGATCCATACGGTCATCTTCGGCGGGTTCTCCAGCGAGGCGATCAAGGACCGCGTCAACGATTGCCAGGCCAAGGTCATCCTCACCGCCGACGGTGGCTGGCGTCGCGGAAAGATCGTTGAGCTCAAGGCCAACGTCGACCGCGCCGTTGGCTTCACGCCCAGCGTGCAGCATGTCGTCGTGCTGAAACGCACGGGCAACGCCGTCACCATGACCGAGGGCCGTGATCGCTGGTGGCATGAGCTTGTCGACGCCGCACCGGCCGAGCACCGCGCCAAGGGCTTTGATAGTGAGAACCCTCTGTTCATTCTCTACACGTCCGGCTCGACCGGGAAGCCGAAGGGTGTTCTGCACACGTCGGGTGGCTACCTGCTCGGTACTGCCATCACCACCAAGTATGTCTTCGACCTGAAGGAGACCGACATCTATTTCTGCACGGCCGACATCGGTTGGATCACGGGGCACAGCTACTTGGTCTACGGTCCGCTGGCGAATGGGGCGACCATCCTCATGTACGAGGGGGCGCCAAACCAGCCGGGCCCGGATCGTTTCTGGGAGATGATCGACCGGCACGGGGCCACGATTTTCTACACTGCGCCCACCGCCATTCGCGCGTTCATGCGCTGGGGCGATGAGCACGTAAAGAAACATAGCCTGAAGTCACTCCGATTGCTCGGGTCCGTTGGCGAGCCGATCAACCCCGAGGCGTGGATGTGGTATCACACGCTCATCGGCAAGAAGCGGTGCCCCATCGTCGACACGTGGTGGCAGACGGAGACCGGCGCGATCATGGTCTCGCCGATCCCCGGGGTTACGCCGACCAAGCCGGGTTCCTGCACGCTGCCCTTCTTCGGGGTCGTGCCGAAGGTCCTCGACGACCAGGGACGCGAGGTCCCGCGCGACTCGGGCGGCAAGCTGTTCCTCAAGAATCCGTGGCCTTCGATGCTGCGCACGCTCTGGGGCGACGACGATCGCTTCAAGCGGCAGTACTGGAGCGAACTGCCGGGCTATTATTTCGCGGGTGATGGGGCGCGCATCGACAAGGACGGCTACCTGTGGGTGGTCGGTCGCATCGACGACGTGCTCAACGTGTCGGGCCACCGTATCGGCACCGCCGAGGTCGAGAGCGCGATGGTCTCGCACCCCGCCGTCGCCGAGGCCGCCGTGGTTGGGCGTCCCGACGAACTCAAGGGTCAGGCGCTGGTGGTCTTCGTGATCACCAAGTCCGGCGTCGAGCCCACGAAGGAGCTGCGCGAGGAACTCCGGGCGCATGTCGCGCGCGAGATCGGTGCGCTGGCCCGGCCAGACGACGTTCGTTTTGCCGCGGGTCTGCCCAAGACCCGTTCGGGGAAGATCATGCGGCGCATCCTTAAGGAGATTGCCGCCGGCGGCGAAGTGAAGGGCGACACCACGACGCTCGAGGACTTCTCGGTCGTATCCGCCCTGCAAGCACAAGAGGACTGACCCAATCAGGCCTTTGACGAACGGGCCGCGCGTGCGCTAGGATGGCGCATGCGCGGCCCGTTTGCTTTTCCAGTGCTCCGCTCCGTCGGCGAGGGCGGGGGGCGATCCCGCGCGGGGCGGGGCGCGGGTTTCTCCCTCCTGGAGGTGCTCTCGGTGCTTGGCGTGATCGCGGTGCTGGGGGGGATCGCGCTGCCGGCCAGCCGGGCCGCGCTTGAGTTCGCCCGGTCGGTGCGCACGCAGGCTCAGTTCGCGCAGTGGACGGCCGCCCTCGAGCTGCATCGCGCCGAGTACGGCGCGTTTCCGGAGATCGGCGAGGGTGGGCTGCTGGATTCGGAGCGATTCGCCGCGGCGCTGACTGGGCTGGACTCGCTGGGCCGGGAGTTGGCCGATGATCGACTGAATGGAAACGTGCGGCGTCGACGTTTCATGGCGCTCGTTCCGGGCGACTGGCTGCGGCTTGAGGCGCCGACCACGCGCGCGGTGGTCGTCGACGCTTTCGGAAACAGCGACATCGGCGTTTTATATGATCGGGATGGCGACGGATGGATCCGCGATGATGAGCGGGTGCTGCCTTCGCTGCGGCCGGGCAATGCCCGCGACGGGTTCGGGGAAGCGATCAACCCGCTTGGTGATCGGGCGCCTGAGCCGAACGGGCTGCGGGCGCGCATCGTGTTTGTGTCGGTCGGTGCAGGGGGGCAACGTGAAGCCATCTGGAGCGGACACTAGCGAACCCTCGCGGCGCCGGTTGGCACCGCTGAGTCAACGCGCGCGCACGGGGTTCTCGCTGCTTGAGCTCATGCTCGTGCTGGGATTGGTCGCGACTGTCTCGGCGAGCCTGGCGGTTCTCGGACGCGGCGGATCTGGCGGACGGGTGGCAGACGTGGGAGTCGCGCTGGTGGGCGAGGCGCTGGCGGAGGCGCGAGGGCTGGCCTTGGCGCGGGGGGTGACCGCACGGCTCGTCTTTCCGGCGGCTGCGGAAGAAGTTGTGGGGGCGTATTGGCTGGCCGTCGCGAACGCCTCCGGCGAGTGGGACGCGGTCGGCGGTGTGCGTTCGCTGCCGCGAGACGTGTCCGTGCGCGTTGCCGCCGGATCGAGCTCTGGTCCTAGCGAGACTGGGATCACGTCGACGTTCTCCGGGCGCGCGCGCTTTGCGGTGGAGGGAGCTCCCCCAACGGGCGCGCGCGATTGGAACTACATCGAATTTCGTCCGGCCGGCACCGCGCTGCCGTGCCTGCTCGTGCTCGACCAGGGGAGTCCCGATGAATGGGGGGAGGGGAGTCGCGACCTCGGTGTGCGCGGGTTGCGGGTCAGTGCCTACGGAACGGTGACGGTGCTGCCGGGCAGGGAGTGCTTTTGAAATGAACCTGGGCTGGAACAGGCGAGGCGGATTTACGTTGGTCGAGACACTCTTCGCGGCGCTTCTGGGGCTGTCGGCGGTCGCGTTGCTCGGAGCACTCGGACCCGTGGCCGACGCCGCAAGCGTGGCGGCGCAGCGGCGCGTGGCCGTGCGAACGGCCGAGAATGTCCGGGCCGCGTGGCCGGGCGGCCGGGCTCCCGTTGCGCGCGGCGTGCGGCCCGACGAGTGGTTGGCGCTGGCGCCCGATGATGCCCGGCTATGGTGGGCCGATGCGGGGGGCTGGGGTGCATGGGCGGAGGAAACCGCGCCGTCGCCATCCCATCTCGGGCCGCCGATCGCGTTCGAGATCGCGCTTGTCGCGGGAGAGTCTCGACGGGAGGGAGTCTCGGTGATTCCGGCCTCGGCGTGGCTCGTGGTCTCGTGGCCAGTCTGGGAAGGACGCGGAGCGCGCGTCGAGCGGTCTCGTCGGCAACAGTGGAGTCTGCCCGTATGGATCGAACCGCGATGAAGCGCGCCCTGGAACGGGCGGCTTCGCTGGTGGAATTGCTGCTCGCTTTGACCATCACGGGAGTTCTCGCGACGGGAATTCTCGCGTTGGTCGGCGAGGCTCTGCACCGGTTCGCGTTGGTGTCTGGACGGATCGCCGTGGAGAGCGCGGCGGACCTCGTCTTTCGCCAGATCGAGAGCGACCTTCAGACGGCGGTGCTCCGGCCGGACGGAGGCGTGTGGTTTGCTGCCACGCGCCAAGTGGAAGTACAGACCGGACGAGGGGACGCTGCGGTCAGTGACGCGGACTGGTCGGCCGGGGTGAAGCCCGCGCTGGGATCGCTGAACATCGCTGGCGATCTGGCCTCGGCCCTGCGGTTCGGGCAAGCCGGTCTCTGGTGGCGTTTCTTTGCGCAAATCCCGGATACCGGAGACCGCCTCAGCAACCTCTCCGCCCCTCGTGCGATTTCGTACCAGATCGTACGCCGAAGACTGATTGCAAGCGCCACGACGCCGAGTGGCACCCGGGCACCCATGACCTACATTCTCTATCGCGGAACGGCCCGCCCGGCGGGACCGGATTGGAGCGATTTCGATTCCAGTTTCGCGGTCGGCTACGATCTCTTTGCGCCCCAGTACGCGCGCCCCGATGCGGCGCGAATCGACAACGTGGGCAATGTGCGGTCGCCGCGCCGATTCGAGCAGGTGTTGGCCACGGACGTGGTGGACTTCGGCGTTCGCGTTTGGGTGGCGGACTCCGGCGGTCGGGAGAGGATCGCTTTCCCGACGTGGGCTACAAGTGGCTTCGCGGCGACACGACACGACGGCCGCGAAGGGCGTCCGGCGGCGACGCCCAGCGACGAGCGAGCGGAAATCGCGGCCGCCGCCTTGCCGCTCGCCTACGGGATGCCGGTGCGCGTGGATGTCGTCCTGCGCATCCTTACGCCGGACGGTGCGCGCGGCCTGCGGCGCCTCGAAACCCTTCCCGCTGCGGACGTCGAACGTCAGTGGTGGCCCTTCGTTGAGCGCGAGTCGCGGGTCTTCGTGCGGGCATTTCGGCTGCCGCCGCCAACGCCATGAGTGCGCGGCGACAGGGACGCGGCGGCGTGGTCGCTGCGCGAGGAGGCTTTGCGCTGCTGCTGGTTCTGGGGGCGGTGATGGTGTTGGCTCTGCTTGCCGGCACGTTGGGATTCCTCGTTGAGCGGCAGGCGGTGGGTCGGCCGGAATTGGATGCGTTCATCCGTGCGCGCGCGGCCGCGCGCGTTGCCGTGGAGCGCGCGCGCGACCACGTGCAGAGCCTCGCGGGCGATGACCGGCGCGTCACAGCGACGATGGGGCGTACCGGGGCGATCGACGATGGTCGGCGAGGCGTGGCGGGCGTGTGGGATACAGCGGCAGCGGGAGTGCGTTTTCTTGGCTGGCTCACGCAGGAACGATCGCCAGCCGCCTCAGCGCCGGATGGCTCGGCGCCGTTGCCGGCATCGGCGGCGAGTCTCGGCATCGACGACGCCCTAGTGGTGGGGCTCGGTTCGGTGGCGACCGCCCGTGAGCGCGTCGCGGCGCCCCTTCAGACGGCGCCTGGCGTGCCGATGGAAATCGACGGTGGAGTGTTGGCGCGGCGCGAAAGAGTGCGCACCACGTACGTCGTGTTTGACGAAGGCGTGAAGGCGAGCGTGCGGAGCGCTCCGGTGCATGCGGTGTCCCGTGAGGTGTCAGGGGCTTCAGGCCAATCTGAACCTCTGACCGAAGCCGCGTGGCGCTGGGAGTGGGCGTGCGGGACTCGAAGTGCAGGGTTGGAGCGACTCTTTCCCGGCCTAGACGGAAACGCTCCCGCGTTGCATGCGCGGGCGGAGCGGGTTTTTCTGCGGTCACAGTTGCGTTTGCTGGATCCTGCGATTTCGCCGGCACGTCTCCGGGGGCACTTTCACGACGCGACCGCACTTGCCCGGGCGGTGATCGCATCGACCGCATGGGAAGGAGCGGGACTGCGGAGCAACGGGACCGACGCGCGGCTGATTGGCGATCCGGCTCTAGTGGGTGCGCTGAAGCTGAATGTACCCGAAGGCGGCGCGCTTCCACTGCAGCCCGTGCACCTCGTCACCACGGGAAGGTTCGCGCCTAGTGCGGTCGCGCTGGGGCCGACGATCGTGGAAGCGTCTTTGTGGCTGGGCGTGGTCTCAGCGGAATCGCGTGAGGGTGGCATCACGTGTGGACTCCGTTACGAAACACGGATTGCGCTGTGGAACGCTGCCTCAGTGTCGCGGACCGTCGACTCGGGTGCGCTGGAGATCATCTGGCGTGCGGCTCCGCGGCTGAGGATCACAGCGGGCGACCACGAAGTTTACTCGGGATTGCTGCCTTCGGCGGCAACGCGGGTGGTGAATCAGCATGCGCTGACGTGGGCGCCCGGAGAGGTTCTGCTGCTTCGCGGCGGTGGTTGGCTGTCGGACGATGGCGCACCCGGCGTCGCGTGGTGGCCAGCTCTTCCCGCTGGAACCGGGAACGTGGCGGAAAGCCG
>CAIOYO010000186.1 GCA_903862595.1 uncultured Opitutaceae bacterium
ACATCGTCGATCCAGCCGCCCTTGTAGCCGCCGTACACGCCGATCAGCGTGCCCAGGACGGTCGCCACGAAGCCGGCGAGGAAGCCGACGTAGAGGGAAGAGCGCAGGCCGGAGACCAGCAGGGCGAACATGTCGAGCCCGAGGTGATCGGTCCCGAGCCAGCGACCGGAGGTCGGCGGAACGTAGGCGAGGCCAACGCGGCGGCTGGTATCGAGCTCCATCAGGAGCGGCGGCAGGAACGCGAGCAGCAGCGTGGCGAGGAGGAGGAGGGCGCCGACGAGGAAACCCGGGCTGCGCAGGAGGTGGCGGAGGAGTTTCATGGACTCAGGCCTCTCCCTCCCGCGCCGCGCGGATGCGCGGGTCGAGGAAACCGATCAGGATATCGACGGTGAAGTTCGCCACGAGCACGCAGGTGGTGACGAGCAGCGTGCAGCCGGTGATCACTGGGTAGTCGAGGCTCTGGATGGCGGTGAGGACCGACAGCCCGAGGCCCGGGTAGCTGAAGACCATCTCCGCGATGAGCGCGCCGCCGACCATGCCGCCAAGGGTGAGGGCGAGGCCGGTGAGTTGCGGAAGCATGGCATTGCGGAACATGTAGCGGACGATCGTCGACTCGCGCACGCCCATCAGTTTCGCGTAGCGGACGTAGTCGGTGCCGAGTTCGTAGATGCACATCGAGCGCATGCCGATCGCCTGGCCGCCGACCACGAGAAGGAAGACCGAGAGGAAGGGCAGGATGTAGTACGTGGCGGCGCTGCTCAGGAAGGCCGCGTTGAAACCTGGATTCAGCGCTTCGTCGTAGCCACCGAGCGTCGGCAACCATTCCAGCTGCACGCCGAAGACGTAGACGAGCAGGATGCCGAAGCAGAAGGACGGGATGGCGCTGACCAGCAGGGCCACGGGGTAGAACACCGTGTCGAGCACGCCGCGCCGGTAGGCGGCGAGTGCGCCGAGGCCGTTGCCGATGAACCAGCCCAGCACCAGCGCGGGAATCTGCAGCGCGAGCGTCCACGGCAGCGCGGTGAGGATGATGTCGCTGACGGGACGTGGGTGCTGGACGATCGAGAGTCCGAAGTCGCCCTGCAGGCTCATGCGCAGATAGCGGATGAACTGAGTCAGGATCGACGTGCGCAGCGGCGTGCCGTCGTCCGCGCGGAGGATCTTCCCGGTGTCGTCGGTCTGCACCAGCCCGAACTCGCGCAGGTACGCTTCCTCGCGTTCGCGCGCGGCCTGCGCGTCCATCGAGCCCGAGACCCGGGCCATGAGCGAATCGACGGGATTGGCCTCGCCGAGGCGCGGGAGCCAGAAGTTGATCGTCACCGCGACGAGGAAGGTCAGCGCGTACCATCCCGCGCGAGCGGCGATGTAGCGGAGGGTCGGGTGCTGGCGGAACATGGGAACGGGAAACGCGGCGTCAGCGGTGGTTACGGCGTCGCCGCGCCGGCGGGCCGAAGATGCCAGAGCATGAGGGTTCCGGCGCCCTGGGTCGGCACGGTCGGCGGAAGGTAGGGATTCGCGGCCGTAGGGAAGCCAGCCCAGACCTTCTCGTTGAACTCGTAGAAGGCCTTCGGGCGGTAAACGAGCGGGATCGCCGGCTGCACTTCCATGCACAGGCGGTTGAGCTCACGGTAGAGGGCGGTGCGTTCCGCTTCGTCGGTGACGACGGGAATGCGGGCGAGCAGTTCGTCGAATCGCGCAACGTACTCGGGGGATCCGGGTCGGTTGAAGCGGCCCATGTTGGTGAACATGCGCTCGCCGGCGGGAGCCCAGTCGCGCGAATTGAGGACGAAGTCGAAGCGCGCCCAGGGCTCGGCAGGCGAAGGCACCGGGGAGGGCGTCGAAATGATCAGGTCGAAATCCCCCAGTGGCAGGGCACGGTAGTAGGCGGTGCTGTCGACGAATTGCTCGCGGACGTCGATGCCGACCTCCCGCATGCCGCGGACCATGATGCGGACCATGGATTCCCAGTCGCTCCAGCCGGCCGGGCACTGGATGAAGAGCGTCGGGACGCGCGCGCCGGAGGCGTTGCGGGTCTCGATCAGTTCCCCGTCGCGGAAGACGGCGCGGTAGCCGCCGGCGGCGAGTTCCTCGCGGGCGCGGGCGGGGTCGAAGCGCGTGCCGAAGCGCTGCGCGTCCTCGGCGTTGAAGTAGCGCTTCTCGACGCCGAAGGGGAGAATGAAGCCGGGTTCGTGCGGTACGCTGTAGCCCGAGACGGCGAGCTCGCGGATGTCGTCGTAGTTGATCGCGAAGGCCATCGCGCGGCGGAAACGGACGTCGTTGAGCGGCGCGCGGAGATGGTTGATGAAGGCCGTGGGCATGCAAGCCGGCGGGAAGTAGGGCGGCTCGTCGAACCACGCCCGCACGCCCTTGCGGGCCTTTAGCCAGATGCGCGGGATGAAGGTGTTGGCCGCGTCGATGCGTCCCTGCTGCAGAGCGAGGCTGTAGTGATCGTTGCTCTTGTAGATCGGCGCGATGAGGAAGCGCGGCGCCGGGAGCTTCCCGCCGTGCAGCGCGGCGTTGCCCCAGTAGGCGTCGAAGCGTGCCGCGACGATCTTCTCCGCTGAGTACGAGTGGAGGCGGTACGGGCCGGACCCGATCGGGTTCTGGTCGGCCTTGTGCTTGATCAGTTCGTTGAAATCGCCCTTCGCCGCCGCGAGCAGCGGCTCCCACACGTGCCGCGGCAGGATCGCGTTCAGCGTCAGCCAGTGCTGCACCATCAGCGGATTCGGATCCTTTGCGCGAAAGCGGAACGCCACGGTGCGGGGCCGCTCCGCCGCTGCGTCCACCACGTCGACCGCCGAGAAGTACTGCCAGGCGGGAAAGCCGGGGTTGATGCGGTAGAGGTGGTTGAAGGTGTAGGCGACGTCCCGGGCCGTCACCGGCTTCCCATCGTGCCAGCGTGCGGCCTCGTGGATATCGACCTCGATGCGGTCTGAGAATGAGCGCAGTTCCGACCCGAGTTGGGGCAGGAGTGTACCCTTCTCGGGATCGAAATAGAACAGCGTCTGGTAGATGACGGTGTGCTCTTGTTGCACCGGCCAGCTGGGGGCGGGGTGCAGGGGATTGAAGGTGTTTGGCTCACCCCACGCGATGCCGATGCGCAGCGTTTCCTCGCGGGGGAATTCGTCCGCAGTGCCCTTCCCGGAGCGCGTGCAGGCGCTCAGGCAAAAGAGAAGAACGAGGGTCAGCGCCCCGCACGCAAAACGGCGGATCATCGGTGGGGTATGGAGTCCGGTTGCGACGTTAACGAGAGGTTCGTTGGCCTGCCAAGGCCAGGCTTTGGAGATCCTTTGCGGATAAGTTGAGCGATCGTGCGATCAGCGGAGTGAGCGGAGGTAGGAGAGCAGGTCGCGGATTTGGTCGTTCGCGAGTCCGTCGAGCAGGCCGGCGGGCATGAGCGAGCGGCGAAGGTAGCCGGCGCTGCGGAGCGCGGTGCGTTCGATCCGACGTTCCGCCCCGCCGGGGATCCGGAGGGTCACGGAGGTGGCGTCTTGTGCCGCCAGAAACCCTTCGATGAGATCGCCTTCGGTGGTGATGACGCGGAAGGTCCGGTACGAGGCTTCCATCGCGGCGCTGGGCGCGACGAGGTTGCGCAGGATCGCCTCGAGGCCGGTGTGGCCCAGACCGTCGAGCGCGGGGCCGATTTGTCCTCCGCGGCCACCCTGCGCGTGGCAGATGAGGCACATTGCTTCGAAGAGAACGCGTCCGTTCTCGGCGTTTCCGGCGATGTTCGCGAGGGAGCGGTACCGCGCGATCAGCTCCGCCTGAGCGGCCTCCTCGGCGGGTGTCGTGGGTACGCCGGTCTCTCGGGTATCCACCGGGAGGGTGTCGCCTCCCACCCGCACCCACTGGCGTTCGATGGCGGGATCATCGGGGAGCGCGGTGCGCATGCGCTCGATGGTGCTGACCCCGAACTCCGATTCGGCGAGCTGCCGTTGCTCCAGCGCGCCGATGAGGGCGCGAGCACCGCGGGGCGTGGCGCTGAGTGCCTCCAGCGTGCGTCCGCGTTCGCCGGGGGCGAACGTGGGGAGTCGGGTGACCAGTGCCTCGGCGCCCCTCGGATCAGGATGCTCGGCCAGCGCCGCCACGGCTTCGCGACGGGCGTCGCGTTGGTCGGGACGGTCGATGATCCGCGTGAGAAGTTCCACCGGCGCCGCGCGCAGGCTGCGGAGGGCGCGGAGCGGGGCGAGGGATGAGGTCAGCAGCGGCGCGGAGCCGGGCGCGAGCTGCGCCTCCAGGATTTGCACCAGCGCGGGTGTGGACTCGGTCAGGCCGAAGGCCGCGGTGGCGTCGGCGCCGACCATCTGATCCGCCGCGTCGGTGGAGGCGAGCAGGGCAGCGACCGGGGCGCTCAGCACGGGGGTGAACCACGTTGGATCCAGTTCGGCGCGCGCTCGCACCAATCCGTCGATCACGCCGCGGCGTCCGGAGGGGTCCGCCAGCGCCGCGACCAGCGCGGCGCGCGGAGCCGGCTCGGCCGCGAAGGCGAGCAGGAGGCGCACTTCTTCGTCGTTCGGGGCGCGTCCGGTCTGCGGCAGCCAGGCCGCGAGGCGTTCCGCCGCAGCTCGATCACCGAGCGCGAGGAGGCCGACCAGACGATTTTCCAAGGGCAATCGCTGGGCATCCGGGCCTTCCACGAGCGCGCGGGTGAGGTCCGGTTTCCCTTCCAGCGCCCAGCGGGCGAGGTAGCGTTCGAAATCCCGATCGTAACGGTCCCAGACGTCACCACCCACGTGCCGTGCCTGGGCGAGGCGCAGCGCCACGGCGATCGTCGCCGGGCCCGCCTGCCGCACGCGGCGCAGGCCGTCGCCGACGGTGGCGCGCACGGTGGCGTCTGCGTCGTCCACGAGTCTTCCGAGCAGCGCCGCCACCTCCGCGTCGCCGAGGCTTGAGTCGGTCGCCGCGAGGCGGGCGGCTTCGCGCCGCAGCGCCGCCACGGAGTCCGTGGAGAGGGCGTCGAGGAGACTGCGGTCGGGCCGCTCAAGGCCTTCCAGCGCCCAGAGCGCGCCAAGGCGTCGATCGGTTGCGGCGGCGCGGTCCTGAACGATGCCGCGGAGTTCCGGCACCAGCGCGATCGCCCGCCGGTCGGTCAGCTCCAGCCACGCCATGCGGGAGAGGCGGGCGTTGTCGCCGCCGACGAGCGCAAGGACGTCCCGGTCGGCAAGGCGGGTGAGATCCGGCGGCGTGGTGCGGACCTGATCGCGGTGACGCACGCGCCAGATGCGGCCGCGGGTGCGGTCGCGGTCCGGGTGCTCGCGCGGAACTTCGTTATGCGAGATGATCCGATTGTACCAGTCGACGATGTACAGCGCGCCGTCCGGTCCGAAGTGGCTCGCGATCGGTCGGAACCAGCGGTCCTCGCTCGTGAGGAAATCCGCCTGCTTCGCGTAGCGGTAGCGTCCGCCGCCGATCGCGTCCGCGCGGATCACCTGGATCGTGCCGGTGATCGGGTTGGCGACATAGAAGACCAAGGCCGCGCCCCCTCCGGCCACGTCGCGGAACGGGCTGCCCCGGTCTTCCGCGATCGCGAGGCCGCTCAATCCGGTGCCGCCCATCACGGGCTTCTCCAGCGGCGGCGGCATCAGCGGTTGGTCGGGCCGGAAGCGGTCCTTCGCCATCGTCGGGATCCAGATGCCGGGCTGGAAGGGGATGACGGGGTAGCCGATGTCGTTCGCTTCCTGAATGAACGTCTCGCCGTCGCGGGTGGTCTGCAGTCCCCAGATGTTATTCGGTCCGATCGTGAGTGCCTCCCAGGCGGACCCATCGGGCAGGAAACGCCCGAGTTTGCACTGGTTGAAGCGGTGCTCGGTGCTGCCGTCGGCGAAGGGCTGCCCGTCGGGTCGGCGCACCGTGGAATAGTTGAACAGCCCCTGTGCGACCATGATCCATCCGCCGGGCTGGCGGTAGAATTGGTGGGGAAAGAGGTGCGAGTCCTGCGTTCCGAACCCGGTCAGCACGACGCGGTGCTGGTCCGCGCGGCCATCCGCATCGGTGTCGCGGTACCAACGGATGTCGCCTCCGTACTGCACGAGGGCGCCGTCGCGCCAAGGCAGGACGCCGAGGGGCATGACGAGGTGGTCGGCGAAGATGCGGGGGGTGGCGGCGGCGCGGCCGGGGGCGGGGGCGTCGTACGGGGTGTCGAAGATCACCACGCGGTCGCGTCCGCCCTTGGCGAAGAGCGCGGCCGCCTCGGCGGGGTTTTCGTTGGCGTCGACCGGGTATTCGAGCGCGGTCATCGACCACAAGCGCATGCGGGCGTCCCAGTCGACCGTGATGAACTTGCCCAAGCCGTCGGCCTCGGCGGCGACGAGTTCGACTTCGAAACCCTCGGGCACGGTGAAGCCGCGCCGCTGTTCCTCGGGCGACCGTGCGCCGGAGTCCACGAGATTGTAGGTGCGCCCGCCGGGCGCGGCGGTGGGCGGGGTGGGTGAAGGGGCCTTCGCAAGCGCTGGCGCCGCGGCGGCGGTGGCGGCGCCGTGCGCGGACGGCATCCAGCCCGTGACCCAGAGCAGGAGCAGCGCCAGCGCCCTCGCGGAGGTGGATGCAGATCCCCTTGGTCGCACCGTTGCGGTTGCGAGTGGCGTCGCTGGCAGCGCTCTGGCGATGGCCTGGCCGACGGGCAGCGTACCCTCAGTCGAGGGGGGTGGCACGGAGGCGCGGGGGGCCGACGCCGACGAAACGGACGCGAGCGTGGGGAGTTGCGGACGGGTAGAACGGCGGGAGGGCATGGCCGTCGTGGGGTACGACGCCGGCGACGCTAGCCTCGTCCCTAGACGCGGCAAACGCAAAGCTCCCGGGCGACCGCTCGCCCAGCCGCCCGTTGGCGACGCAGCTTCCGGTTGCCTAGGCGGCGAATCCGAAGCGGTCCTTCACGGCCGCCGCGTCGAGGTGCAGCGCTTCGCGCACGAGGGTGGAGGCGATGCGCTCGGCGGCGACCTTGATCAGGCGATCAGACTGGTGCGGGGTGAGCTCCACGCCCTCGTGGCGGATTTGCAGGATCCGCGTGCGAGACGTGAGCAGGTGCATGAGGAAATCCTCAAGCTCGATCGGATCGTCGGTGCGGTGCGTGAAGACGCGGGTGCTGTGCTCGGGAAACGCGATGTAATCGACGGAGAATTTGGCAATCATGGCGGGGGCGGGGTGCTCGAACCGTTTCGGTGCTGGGTTTCCGGATGGAGTCCGGATCGGCGGAATGGTGAAGCTCGGCCGGACTCTCCCGTGCGGGGTGCGAGGTCGATCGGCTGCGTGACTCTTTGGATACAGTGCACGACCGAAGAAGGCGAGCGCCGAATCGCTCGCTCGCGCGCGACGCGCCACGCTCCGAACGCGTCAGCCCCGCGCCTGCACCCGTCCGAGGCCGCCGTCGACGCCGATGACCTGTCCGGTAACCCACGACTGTTCCCGGTCGAGCAGCCAGCAGATTGCGGAGGCCACCTCATCGGGGGAGCCGATGCGGCCGAGCGGGTGCATCGCGGCGGATGCCTTGGCGATGGCCTCGTTTGACGTGATGCCGCGCGTGAGATCGGTGCGCGTGAGTCCCGGGGCGACGCAGTTGATGCGCACGCCGCTGCGCGCGTAGCTCGCGGCGGCGGCGAGGGCGAGCCCCTCGACGCCGGCCTTGGCCGCCGCGATGGCCTCATGGTTGAGCAGTCCGCGTTGCGCGGCGACCGACGAGCAGAGGACGATCGCCCCGCCGCCTTCCTGGCGCATCATCCGCTTGGCGGCCGCGCGCAGCACGTGGAACGCCGTGGTGAGATTCTGCGCCAAGGTGTCGGCGAATTCCGCATCCGAAATCAGGTGCGCCGGCTTGAGCAGGATCGAGCCCGCGCAGTTCGCTGCGCCATCGATGCGCCCGTGCCGCGCGAGCACATCGTCGAACAGCGTCTCGACCGCCGCGGAGTCGCGCGCATCGAGCACGTGGGCCTCCCCACCGAGCTCGGTTGCCAGCGCTTGGAGCGGTGCCTCGCGGCGGCCTGCGAGCACGAGGCGCGCACCCGAGCGGGCGAGACGGCGGGCGGCGGCGGAGCCGATGCCGCCGGCGCCGCCAATGAGAACGTGGATCGGAGAGGTTTCTGACTGCATGGAAAAGGAGGAGGGAGGGGAGCGGCGCGACGAAGCGTGAGGTAAGTGGCGCGATGTGGCGTGGGCGCTGAGCGTGCTGGTTGCTCGGCGTCGGACGCTAGCGCGATTTCCGGAAAACGCGAACCCGTCGGTGCTTCCGTGGGGGAGGTCGCTTGCGCGTGGAGGTAATTCGGATAGGGTTCCGTATGTTCTCTTTCCTGCGGGTATCCGCGCTCCTCGTTTTTGTCCTTCAACCCCTCTCTCTCATGGCCGCTCAAGAGGCATTCCCGCCGACCCAGCCCGGGGTTTCCGAGGTCAAGGTCCTACCCGCCGGCGTGCTGTTGAAGAGTACGGGTTCGGGGAATTATTTTTCTGAGTCGAACCGGCTCTTTGGTCCGCTGTTCCGCTACATCTCCACGCGGGACATTGCGATGACCACGCCGGTGGAGGCGAAGATCGATCAGGCTGCGATGTATTTCTGGGTGGCGCCGAGCGAGGAGGCGAAGGTGACCGGCAATGCGGGCTCGGTGGAAGTGGTGCGCATCCCGGAGCGACGCGTCGCGAGCCGCGGAGCGCGGGGCGGTTATTCCCAGGAAAACTTCGTGCGCACGCGCGACGAGTTGCTCGCGTGGATTGCGACGCAGCCCGGCTTGGAAATCGCGGGCGAACCCTATGCGGTGTATTGGCACGGACCGATCACGCCGTGGTTCGCGAAACGCTCGGAGGTTCACGTTCCCGTGAACCTGAAGGCGAAGAGCTAGCGGCCGCCGCTGCGCTTAGCTACGGACGCCGTCGACGAGGCGTGCGACGGCGGTGAGGTATTTCTCCTGCGTGCGCTGGATCACCTCGGCGGGCAGTCGTGGACCGGGAGGAGTTTGGTCCCACTTCAGGGCGAGCAGGTGGTCGCGGACGAACTGTTTGTCGTAGCTCGGCGGTGAACTCCCCGGCGCGTAGCTCTCGGCGGGCCAGTAACGCGAGGAGTCGGGCGTGAGCGCCTCGTCGATGAGGAACACCTTGCCGGATGCGTCGGTGCCGAACTCGAACTTGGTGTCGGCGAGGATCATCCCCGCGCGGGCGGCGAGATCGTGGCCGCGCTGGTAGAGGGCGAGGCTGAGACGCTGGAGCGTGTGGAAACGCTCGGCTCCGAGGAGTGCCACGCCCTCGGCATCGGTCATCGGGGCGTCGTGCTGGCCCTTGGGCGCCTTCGTGGTCGGCGTAAACAGAGGCGTGGGCAGACGGTCGGCTTGGCGCAGGCCGGGCGGCAGCGCGTGGCCGCAGACCTGGCTGGATTTCTGGTAGGAGGACCAGCCGCTGCCGGCGAGGTAGCCGCGCACGACGCACTCGATCGGGAGTGGCTTCAACTTGCGGACGATCATGCTGCGCAACTGCAGGTCCCGATCGGTGAGCCCGCGCCGCTGGAATTCCCCCGCCTGGTCGGGAAACAAATGATTATCGATCAGATCACGGGTCTGCTCGAACCACCACAGACTCAGCTGGGTGAGCAGGATACCCTTTCCCGGAATGCCATCGGGGAGAATGACATCGAAGGCGGACAGGCGGTCGGACGCGACCAGCAGCAACGCGTCGCCGAGGTCGAAGATTTCGCGCACCTTGCCCGAGGCGAGGTGCGGGAACGGCACGTGGGTGAACGTGGTGACCGCGTCGGCTGGCAGGGAGCGGGCGATGGCGGAGGAGCTCAAGGACACGGGGGAGAGTCCATGCGGCGGAGCGCGGGATTCCAACGCCAATTTCGTGGCGAGCGTGGCAGCGAGGCGAAACGACGGCAGGGCTGCGGTGGCGAACAAAGGGGCGGGTTGAGATAGGTCTTCGGGCCGATTTTGAGTGGTGGGGCAGGGGACTGCGGCGGCCGGCCGAGGATGGACGGTGGACCCAAGGCGCTGGAGGTGGAAAAAGAGCCTTGCACGACGGGGGCGGTGGCCTACCGTTTGCCCCCTGTTCTTTTGCGTCCCCATCGTCTAGCCCGGTTAGGACACTACCCTTTCACGGTAAGAACCGGGGTTCGAATCCCCGTGGGGACGCCATCTTTCTGACCCGCCGCTCGTAGCGTACGACGGCGGGTCATTTTGTTGGCGGGGATCAAGGGCACGGGGAGTTGAACCCCGGGGTTCGACGGAGGGAGTGGAGCGACCGGAGAAGGGACCGC
>CAIOYO010000187.1 GCA_903862595.1 uncultured Opitutaceae bacterium
CCTCGAGCCCTCCTTCGGTCGACTGGTGGTGCTGGCATTCCAAGAACTGCCGCTGGCCACCGAAATCGAGAACGTCGGTCTGATCTCCGCCCCAGTGATGTCCGTTCCCCGGGCAGAACCCGCCACGCTCAAGGCAGCTTAGGGTCCCCGCGACGATCGAAAACTTTCGATCAAGCCGAAATGCCAGCGACCGATTAATGCAGGCGTCACTCGTCCGCAACCTGCGGCCTCGCACCCGGCAATAAGTGACGCAGGGTGGAACTTTCTGCCGATCAAAAGGGCATTTTATGCCCCCTTTCGTAGGCAATTGTCGCCGACGCCGTGCTGAAACTAGATGGCAAAGTGACTAATGTAGCGACCAACGCACTACGCAATAACCACTTAAATTGCGGTGAGTGTAAGTGGCATGGGAAAAGCACTACGGAGCGTTCCCCATGGTCTCGCCCTCCCATCTCCTCAAGGAGCCAGCCGCCGCGCCGGCGACCTATCGAATGGTCGTTCGGTCAGCGGAAGAGGCCGTGCGCACGATCCAGTCGCAGTGGGGTGGCCGCGCCAAGGTTGTTTCCGTGCGTCAGATGCCAGGCCAAGGTTTAGCCGGCCTGTTTGGGCGTCCGCGCCTTGAGGTCATCGCCCGAGTCGGTGAAGCGGCGGATACGGAAAGTGAACCAGCGAATGCGTGGTCCCAGACTCTGCAGGACGCAGAAGCTCAGCAGAGTCAGTCGCGCGAGGAGAAGGGCGCGGACGAGGACGACGCGAATTTGGACCGTGGAGGGATTTCGGTGGTGGGGGCTTCGAGAGGCGAAGCGGTCGACCCGCTGCCGTCCCTGGTGGATCTGCTGCGTCGCGCCGGTTTCTCGGAAAGCCTGCGGAGTCGCTTGCAACTCGCGCCGGAATGGGAGCGGGTGCGCTCAGCTCCGCTGCACCGCCAGGTAGCGGTGGTCGGAAAAACCCTGCGCGATCTCGCTGCGTCGCGCCCGTTGCGCCCGGTGACGGCGCGGGTGGCGTTTCTGGGCTCCGCGGGATCAGGCAGGTCGACGGCCCTTGCCAAATGGATTATCCGTCAGGGTGCGGTTGGCGGCGCGGTGGGCCGCGTGGTCCAGGCGGGCGAGTCGCGTGCCGTGCCTGTGTTCCTGCACGAGGCGGCGAGTTCTCTCGGCCTTGCGGTGGAAACGACGTCGGGTGGTATCGCGGGGAGCGTCAGCGACCCGGTGGCGGTTGAAGGCGTCGCGCTCAGTGTGTCCGGCGGCGAGGCGCTTCGGCTGCAGCGCCGGATGCTGGATCGGGATCAGATTTCCACGCGGGTCCTCGTGTTGAACGCGCTTTACGATGTGGGGACGTTGCAGCGCATCGCGAGTGCGGGCCGCGAGATCGGTGCGACGCACGTCGTTTTCACGCATCTGGACGAACTCACGGAGTGGGGGCGCCTGTGGGAGCTGCTGGTTGAAGGCGAGCTGAGCCCGCTCTTTCTCTCGACCGGACCGTCTGCGGTGGGCTCCCGGGAAGACGATGTGGTCGCGGCGGTGTTGCGGCGCACGGTTCCGGGGACGGGGAGGGCATGACGATGAAGTTCGCTTTTCTCTCGGGCGGTTTTCTCGGCTTTGCGCTGGTGACGGTGGCGGGCTTCACCGCGGGCCGGAGCGCTGACCTGGTCCTGCGCGATGCTGCGCTCGCCTGCCTGATCGGCGCCTTGGTGCTGCGGTGGTTTTGGTCAGTGGTGATCCGGGCCTTTGCCGATGCGATCGAGCAGCGCCGGCGCGAGGCCGTCGCTGCGCAAGAAGCGCAGGCCGCTGCCCGGGCCGTGCCGGTCGGTCCCGCCGGTTCCTCGTCGGTGTCAACCCGCCTCCGCTGAGCGCCGTTCCGCCACCCTGCTTCTTTCGACCCCAGTCCCCAGACCCACCGTTCGCCGATTACGTTATGAAAAGCCACGCCGCCGTCGTCTTCTCGCAACCCGCCGCCGCAGCCAATGCTTGGCGGGCCTATCAGACCTCGAGCGGCGAGGTGGATGAAAAGGAGCTGATCGTCCGCTACCTGCCGCTGGTGCGGAACGTCGTCGACCGCATCAAGATCAACCTGCCGGCTCACGTCGACGTCGATGATCTCTATAGTGTCGGAGTCACGGGTCTGATCGCCGCCGTGCGAAAGTACGATCCGGAGCAGGGTCACACGTTCGCTGGCTACGCAAGCATGCGCATCCGCGGCGCGGTGCTCGATGAGCTTCGCCGTCTCGATTGGTGTCCGCGTCGCGCGCGGGCCAAGGCGAAGAAACTCAAGGAGTCGATCAACGAGCTCGAGCAGAAGCTGGGACGCGCGGCGACCGAAGAGGAGGTGCGGCTGCACCTGAATCTGACGCCGAAGGAGTACGCGAAGTGGATGGAGGAGGCGCGCCCGGTGTGCTTCGTGGCCATTGATCAGACGACGGAGAACGAGGATAGCGATGGCACTTCGCTGCACGAGCTGATTGCCGATGAGGGCGATGTCTCGGTCCGCGATCGCATGGAGAAGGAAGAGTTGATGGGCCTGCTGGCGCAGCGGATTGCTGAGCTGCCGGAGATCCCGAAGAAGATTCTCGCGATGTATTACCATCAGAACATGCGGCTCGCGGAGATCGCCGAGGTCTTTGACCTCACCGAGTCGCGCATTTGCCAGATCCACGCGCAGACCGTGATCGGCCTTCGCGCGTACCTGAAGCGCGTTCGCGAAAAGTGAAGCGCGCAACGTGCGCGCAGGGGGGGCTCCGGGCCGTCGTGTTGTTCGCCGACCCGGGCCAGCAGGCTAAAGCGCGTCAACGGACGCGCCGTTAGACCGATTCAGGCCCATGTTCGTCCTCATCGGAGCACTCATTGTCATTGGTTCGACTCTCGGCGGGTTCATGATCGCCGGGGGCAATCCCATGGTGTTGCTGCACGTCTCCGAGTTCGTCGTGATTCTCGGCGTCGCGCTCGGCGTGCTGGTGATCGCGAGTCCGGCGCACATCATGAAGGAGATCGTGCACAAGGTGCAGCTGGCATCCTTCGGGAAGGGGATCTCGCGCGCGGACTACGTGGACCTGCTCAAGATGCTCTATGAGATTTTCATGGTCGGCCGTCGCAACGGGCTGATCGCCCTGGAGGAGCACGTCATGAACCCGAAGCAGAGTGCGATCTTCCAGAAGTACCCTGCTTTCCTCGCGCACAAGGAGAGGACGGAGTTCCTCGTCAACGGGATGAAACCGGTCATCGACGGGAAGATCAAACCGGACCAGCTCGAAGCTTTGATGTCGGCGGAGCTCCATGCCAAGAACGAGGAAAGCGACCACCCCGTCCATCTGCTGCAGATGGTCGGTGACTCGCTGCCGGCCATCGGAATCGTGGCGGCCGTTTTGGGGATCATCAATACCATGGGTGCCATCGCGGAGGGCCCGGAGGCTGTGGGTGAGAAGGTCGCGGCCGCGCTGACCGGGACGCTGCTCGGCATTTTCGTGGCCTACGGATTCGTCAATCCGGTCGCGAACCGCATCAAGCTGATGAACCAAACCGACTCTCAGTACTTGCGCTGCATCCTGATCGCGGTCTCCAGTTTTGCGAAGGGTCTGGCGCCCCTCACGGCCGTGGAGATTGCGCGACGTTCGCTCGACAGCTCGGTTCAGCCCAACGGGGACGAACTCGAGGCAACGCTCAAGTCGATGCCCAGCGGGCGTTGAGTCTACCCACGCTGCATCATGGCCAAGGGAGGTGGAGCATGGAAGGTGGCTTACGCGGACTTCGTCACGGCGATGATGGCGCTGTTCATGGTGCTGTGGATTTCGTCCCAGGATCAGGAGGTCCTTGTCGCGACCTCACGTTACTTCCAGCAACCGTTCACGTCGCCCATGTCCGAGGGATCGGGCGTATTGAACCGAGACGGCGACGAGTCGATGAACAAGCCGTCTCCGTCCAGTCGGGTCGCCGAGCCTCGTGACGCGGCCGGCGCGGGAAGTGCGCGCGAGGTCGACCTCCAGTTCCTAAGCTCTCTCGCGCAGGATTTCTATCGGCAGTTCCAGATGGACGCGAATGCGGTCGATCGTCCGATTGACATCGAGGTCACGAGCGACGGCCTCCGGGTCACGCTCTTCGATCGCTCCAAGAAACCTTTGTTTGTGGATCAGTCCGCCGAGTTCACCGAGTGGGGGTCATTCGTGATGGAGGGTCTGGCGTGGATGATCGATCGCAACGAATTCCAAGTTATCATCGAGGGGCATACGCGTACGGGTTTGGATCTTCCCCGGCCCGAGTATTCGGCGTGGGAGTTGTCCACCGATCGCGCGAATGCGACCCGGCGGGCATTGACGCGCTACGCCGTCGCCCCCGAGCTGATCCGCCGCGTCACGGGCTACGGGGAAACGCGGCCGGTTCCGCTAGAACCACCCGCATCAGAGTCCAACCAGCGCGTGGCCATCAGCCTTTCCGTGTCGCCCCTGCGCGCCCGGGGACTTCCGCGCACGGCTCCCGCGCCTTCGCGGATCGATGAAGCCCCCGCGACTCCGCAGTCGCAGTCGAACGCGCTTCCACGTCCGGATTCCCCTCCGTCTCAGCTCCGATGAAACCTTTCCTCGCCGATCGTCTTTCCGCCGCGATCCCCTCCCTTCGTCCGGTGGTCCGTCCTCTCGAGGTACTGTCTGCAACCGCTGGGGGCGCCTCCGTTGCGTCGTCCGGAGGCCTTCATCCGCCGCATGCGCATCCGGCAGCGAGCGCGTCGGTCGAGTGCATCCGCGAGGGCGACCGGGTGGTGCGGATCGTCGTGACCTGTGCCTGCGGCGAGCGGATCGAGGTCGAGTGCCTCTATCCGGTCGGCGGCTGAGCAGACAACGTTCCGTCTCGTCTGCGTAGCGGCAAAAGCTGCCGTGAGCAGCGGCGCGCCGCGCCGAAACCTGCGCAATTTCTGCCGTAGCGCCGGTTATGGTTTCGTAAAGCTATATCCAAATACAAGTTACAAACTTGGCATTGCCGTTGCTTTGGTGACGGGCATGAACGTCGGTCTGTACCAGAGTGCCGCTTCCCTCTCCGCGCTTGAGCGGTGGCAGGATGCCGTGACGCAGAACATTACCTCGAGTCAGGTCTCCGGCTACAAGAAGCGCACGGTCAGCTTCAGTTCGGCGATCAAGGGCGAAGTGATGACCGACCCTAAGGCGCGGACGGGCAGTGGTGCGGGAGAACCGATGCAGTTTCCGAAGGTGGGGTATGGGATCAGCTTCCAGTTTGGCGAGACGCAGCCGACGCGGCGAGACCTTGATGTCGCGTTGCAGGGCGAAGGCTTCTTCGAGATTCAGCTGGAGGATGGGCGGAAGGCCTATACGCGCGCGGGCGAGTTCCGGCTGCGTGCAGACCGCACGCTCATCACGGGCGACAATGCGACGGTGCTGAACGAGGGCGGCGACCCGATTCAATTTTTGCCGGGCGGCGGGCGGATCGTCATCAATGCGGACGGCCGCATTCTGCAGAACGATGCTCCCGTGGGCCGGATCGCCGTGGTGAAGTTCGCGGACAATCGGCAGCTGGTCCCCCTTTCGGCCGGGGCCTTCATCAATCAAGGTCCGGATCCGCAGCCGGTCGAAAAGCCCGAAGTGCTCCAGGGCTACTTGGAATCCAGCAACATCACTCCGCTTCGCGAAATGGTGGATCTCGTGAACATCGCCCGCGCGTACGAGGCCAACCAGAAGCTCATCCAGACGCGCGATCAAGCGCTTGGGCGCACGATCGAAACCCTTGGTTAATCCTCCCGAATCACCCCTCCTGACATGAACCTCTCCCTTTACAGCGCAGCAACCGGCATGGAGGCCCAGCAGCTGAACCTGAATACAATCGCGAACAATCTCGCGAACGTGAACACGCCGGGCTTCAAGCGCAGCAAGATCGAGTTCCAGGATTTGCTCTACCAGCGCCCCCGCGGCGCCGGCTCCGACAGCGGCGGTGGCAACGTCGTGCCCACGGGCATCGAGGTCGGCAATGGTTCGCGCGTGGCGGCGACCGCGAAGGTGTTCACGCAGGGTCAGGTCAATGCCACCGGCGAGAAGCTCGATATCGCGATTCAGGGTGAGGGTTTTCTCGAGGTTCAGCGGCCCGATGGTACCATCGGGTACACCCGAGATGGATCGCTGAAGCTCTCGCCGAGCGGTCAGGTCACCACGAACGATGGCATGCCGATCCTGTCCGGCTTCCAGCCCATCCCGCCGGGCGCGACGTCGGTGAACATGGCGGAGAATGGTGAAGTGACCGTGCAAAGTGCATCCGGCAGCCAGACGTTTCGCTTGACGCTGACCCGCTTCGCGAATCCGTCCGGCCTCCGCAGCCTCGGTGGCAATATCTACGAAGAGACGCCGGCCAGCGGCGCCCCCGAGGTCGGCCAGCCCGGCGAGCAGGGCTTCGGCAACATTCTCCAAGGGTACATCGAGACCTCCAATGTGAACATCGTTGAGGAAATGGTGAACCTGATTGTAGCGCAGCGCGCCTACGAGGTGAACAGTAAGTCGATCCAGACGTCGGACGAGATGCTGCAGAGCGTGGCCCAGATGAAGCGCTGAGAACGCGCCCCCTCGAATCACATGCTTCCCCTTCTTTCTTCCGTTTCCAGCATGAGTCGCGGCACCGTCCGGCGCGCGCTCTTCGCGGCCGCCCTGTTGATCGGAGCGCTGCTCGCGGCGGCGCCGGCCGAAGAGTCGCCCACGCTGCGGGGTGTCCTGCTCGAGAGTCTCTCTCGGGATCTGGCGGCGCACTTCAACGTGGACGGCGAGCTCGTGCTGGAGCCGGTGCGTCCGTGGCAGCCGGGTGGCGATTCCGCGGCGATGGGTGCACGCGAGGGCTGGGTGATCCGGGTCGTCGAGTTTCCCACGACGCTCACCAGCGCGATCTTGGTGCGGGTGCGCGTAAGCGGACCAGATGGCGGGATCGACGAACAGACGCTCGCGTTCCGGGCCCAGTTGTGGCGCGACGCATGGGTCGCGCGCACGCCGATCGAGCGCGGAGCGGCCCTTGATCCCGCATCATGCGACCTGCGTCGCATCGACGCGCTGCGCGAGCGCGAGGCGCTCTCCACCGCGATCTTGCAGCCCGGCGACTGGATGTTTCAACGGTCGGTACCCGCGGGTCGCCTGCTCAGCTGGCGCGATGTCTCGCGGCGGGCACTGGTCAGGAAGGGCGATGTCATCGAGGTCGCCGCGGTCGATGGCCCGCTCCAAGTCACCCTCAAGGCTCAGGCGATGCAGGACGGCGGGCGCGGGGAGACGGTGCGCGTCCGCAATCTGGATTCCAAGCGGGAGTTCGCCGCTCTCGTGGTCGCTCCTAACCGCGCTGAAGTGCGCTTCTGATCTCTTCCGACATGCTGCCGAGGCCCCTTTTCCTTGTCACCACTCTTGCTGGAGGGGCGCTTTTTCACGCCGACCTTCAGGCCGAGTCGCTCTGGACCGCTCCGGGCAATTCCGAGCGTCCGATGTTCGCCGATCGTAAGGCGGCACGCGTTGGGGACATCCTGACCGTCGTGGTCTTGGAGACCGCCGCGGCTCAGTCGTCGCAGAAGAAATCCACCAGTTCATCCGCGAATGTCGAAGCGGGTGTGGAGCAGTTCCTGTTTCCTCCTTCAATCAGTCGTCTGGGTACGCACAAGGGCACGCTGCCGGCGGCACGCTTCGGTGGCGGAAACGACTTCGATGGCGGTGGGCAGGTGAACAACAGCCAAACGCTGTCCGCACGCGCGGCCGTTCTCGTCACGGCCGTTCTGCCGAACGGCAATCTCATCATCGAGGGTGTGCGCCGGGTCGTCTCGGCCGGCGAGACGCAGCATGTCGTTCTCCACGGCATCGTGCGCACTGATGACGTGAGTCCGTCCAACACCGTTCTCTCCAGCAATATCGCGGACGCCCGAGTGGAGTTCATCTCGGAGGGCAGTCTGACGGATGCCCAGCGCAAGGGCTGGCTGGCCCGTCTCTACGAGACGCTGCGTCCCTACTAGTCCATGCCAAATCGGCCTGCGACACCCCACCTCCTCGTTCCCGCCATGTTCTACGGCTCCTTGGTGTCTTTCTCCCGGCGTGCGCTCTGTGCGGGCCTCGCTTTGCTTTCGTTCGCTCCGGCTTTGTGGGCTTCGAGGGTAAAGGACCTCGCCCTGGTCGGGGGCGGTCGCGAAAACCAACTGGTGGGCTACGGACTGGTCGTGGGTCTCGCGGGCGATGGTGATTCGAATGCGCAGGCCACGCTCCGATCGGTGGCGAACACGTTGCAGCGGTTCGGGATCACCGTCGATCCGACACAGATCAAGGCAAAGAACGTCGCCGCGGTCATGATCACGGCGGATGTGGGCCCCTTCCTGCGCACCGGTTCGCGGATCGATATCACGGTCGCCTCGATGAGCGATGCGAAGACCCTGCAGGGGGGTGTGCTCCTGCAGACACCGCTGCTCGGTGCCGATGGGCGCGTCTACGCGGTGGGGCAGGGTCCGATCGCGGTGGGCGGATTCCTCGGCGGCGCGGGTGGCGCGGGCGGTGCGACGGTGCAGAAAAACCATCCGACGGTCGGCGTCATCAGCAGCGGCGCGATCATCGAGCGGGAGATCCCAGCGCGATTCGTGCACGACGGGATCCTCGCGCTGCAGCTGCATAACCCTGATTTCACATCGGCGGCGCGGATGGCGCTGGCGATCAATCGAGTCTATCCCGGCGTCGCCCAGGCCCGGGACGCGGCGAGCATCGACGTGCGCGTGCCGGAGAGCTTTCGTGGACAGGAGGTCTCTTTCCTTGCGGATCTTGGACAGGTGGAAGTTCAACCCGACACGCTGGCTCGCATCGTCATCAACGAGCGCACCGGCACGATTGTCGCGACCTCCACGGTCCGCCTGTCGCGGGTGGCGATCAGTCTTGGGTCGCTCACGATCACCATTGCCTCGACCACCGGCGTCTCGCAGCCCAACGCGTTCAATAACTCGGGTCAGACGCAAGCGGTGACGAACACGCAGACGGCGGTCGATGAAGTGAAGGGCGGATTCACGGTGGTCGAAGATGCGCCGTCGATCGAGCGCCTCGCGGCGGCGCTGAATGCACTCGGCGTTTCCACGCGTGAGATGATGGCCATTTTCCAGACCCTGAAGCGCTCGGGGGCGTTGCAGGCGGAGCTGGTGATCAACTGATTCTCCCGAGTACCAATCATGGACCCGGTATCATTCTCTGCTTCGGTGCCCCCGGCGGCGCGTCTGGCGGGCGATGCCGCGCCGATCGGCCGGCCAGCGGGTGCGCGGCCTGCACGGAAGGCGGACGATGTCTCCCGCGCGGCGGGGCAGTTTGAGGCGATCATTCTGCGCCAATTGCTGACGCCGACGATTGAGCCGTTGATGAGCGGAGGCCTGGGCGGAGCCGGAGGCTCCGGCGGTGGAGTGTACGGCTACATGCTCACCGACGTGCTCGCGACCTCGCTGGGGGCGGCGGGTGGACTGGGACTTTCGAAAATGCTGACCCAGCAGCTCACCCCGCGCGGCGCGCCGAGCGACGAAGCCTCCGGATCGACGCGCGAGGCGGTGGGTCCGCAGCTGTGAGGCGTCTCCTTCTCTTTCCCCTGTCCCTTTATTCACGTTCCATTCATGACCTCTTCCTGGGAAATCTTGGTGCAACACCTGCGGGCTGAGCTGGAGGCCTACGGAGGCCTGCTGGCGCTTTTCGCGGAGCAGCGGCAGCGGCTCCTGCAGCGCGATGCCGACGCCGTGCTTGAGCTTGCGGGCGCGATCGAAGCTCGGGCGCAGACCGCGACCGCGCAGCGGGAGGATCGCGAACGCTGCGTCCGGGCCCTGTCGCTGACGCTGGGTATGCCGGGCGAGCGAACCCTGCGGGCGCTCGTCCCCTGTTTCCCGGAGGAGGTGCGCCCTCTGGTGCTCGCGCTGATCGACGAAACCAACGTGCTCGTCCACCGCCTGCGGCGCGGCGCGCGGCAGAACCGGGAGTTGTTGGCCCGAACGCTTGAGCTGCATCAGGAGACTCTCCGCGTCCTCCGTCCCTCCAGCGTCGTCTCCACCTATTCTCCCGGGGGCCGGATTAGCCTCTCGTCCAGTTCCGCTGCCTGGCAGGCCGCGGGCTAAGCCTTCACCATGTCTGGTCTCTTCGGCAGTCTATCCTCGGGCGTCCGCGCTCTCACCGCCCAATCGCGGGCGGTGGAGACGGCGGGTCGCAATCTCGCCAACGTGAATAATCCGCACTACGCGCGGCAGCGCGTGGTCCTGGGGGATCGCGGCACCGTCTTCACGCCGGAGGGAGCCCAGTCGCTGGGGCTGGAGGCGTTGCAGATCCAGCAGCTGCGCGACGTACTGTTGGATCGCCAGACGGTACGCGAGGTCGCGGCAACCGCTGCGTTGGACACGGAGGCAGCCGCGTACGAGCGTGCCCAAGCGGGCCTCGGGCAGCAGATCGGTCGCACGGGCGATGCGGTCGCCTTGGGTGCTGCGGGATCCGGCAACGGGCTCGCTGAGTCGATCACGGCGTTCTTCAATGCCTTCCAAGCTTTTGCGGCCCGGCCCACCGATCTCGGCGAGCGGCAGTCGCTCGTCCAGCAGGCTTCGGCGCTGGTCGATCGGGTGCGGACCACGGACCAGCGGCTGGAGCAGGTCCAGACCGACCTGACGGAGCAAATCGGCACGGATGTGGAGGAGGCGAATCGTCTGCTCGAGACCATCGCGGACCTGAATCGGCAGATCGGTCGCGCTGAAATCAATTTTCCGGGTGGAGCAGCCGATCTGCGGGACCAGCGGCAGGCCCGCCTCGAGGAACTGTCGGCGAAGCTGCCCTGCGAGTCGCGGCCGGCCTCGGACTACCCGGGTCAGCTCGAGATCTCGATCCGGGACACCAGCGGTGCGGAGGTCGTTCTCGTCGCCGGTCCGGCGACCACCGGCCCGGTGGCACTCTCCGGAGGCACTGTGACAGGTGGAGCATCGAATGCGGCCATCGCGGTCCCGACCGGTGGGATCGGCGGGGCGCTCGTGGCGCGAGATACCGTCATCGCCGAGACGCGGAGTCGGATTGACCAGCTCGCGGAGCAGTTTGTCCGGTCGGTGAACGCCGCGTACAATCCGACGGGCGCGACGGGAGATTTCTTCGTGGCGAGCGGCGTGGCGGCGGCGTCCTTCGCGTTGGCGTCGGGTGTCTCGGCGTCTTCGCTCAAGGCGTCCGATGGAGGGGCGGTCGGCGACAACACGGTGGCGCGGGCGGTTGCCGCCCTGGGTGACCGGCGTTTCTCAGTGGCTGCGGGCGATGTGATCGACGGCACCTTCCTGCAGCATTTCACGCGCACGGCCACCGATCTCGGCCAGGCACTGGCGGGTGCCCGGGCGCGGGCCGACGACCAACGTGGCGTGGAGCAGATCGTGCGCGGACAGCGGGATGCGGTCAGCGGCGTGTCGCTGGACGAGGAGATGGCGGACCTGATGCGCTACCAGCGATCGTTCCAGGCCTCCTCCCGGGTGGTGGCAGTGATCGATGAGTTACTCGAGACGGTCGTCAACCGACTCGGAGCCTGAGCGCGCTGTTGACGGATAACAGACCCTAGCCTTTCGACCATGCGAGTCCCCACCCATCAGTCCTCCTCCGCCGTCCTCGCGCAGATCCAGCGTGCCGGTGCGCGTCAGGCGCAGCTGCAACTGCAGGTCTCGACGGGCCAGCGGTTGCGTTCCATCGATGAGGATCCGGCGTCGGCGGGTCGGGTCATCGCCATGCAGGCCGAGCGAGCGCGGATCCTGCAGTTCGACCGCAATGCGGACCGGGCGCAGGAGATTTCCCAGGCCTCGTTCGCGGGCCTCAAAACCCTGCAACAGGTGTCGGAGCGTGCCGGCGAGATCGTGACCCTAGGGAGCGGAATCAGCAGTCCCGATGCGCTGCGGGCCTACGCAGCCGAGGTGAACCAACTCATCGAGCAAGCGGTGCAGGCGGGCAATAGCCGCCTGCGCGACGACTACCTCTTCTCCGGCACGGCGACGGATACGGCGCCCTTTACGGTGACCCGTGATCCGGGTACGGGTCGAGTGACGACTGTGGCGTATGCGGGCAATTCGGATCGCACGACGATCTCTATCTCGGAGACCACCGAATTACCGATGGGAGCATCCGCGGCCACGAACACTGGGATTCGTGACTTCATTTCCGGCTTGGTCGATCTCCGCGATGCCCTGACGTCCGTCAGTCCGTCAGCGGTGGCATCGACGCGCCCGTCGCTCGAGGCGGCAGAAAACGCCCTGCTCAGCGCCGTCAGCGAAAACGGCGCAGTCGAGCTGCGCGTACAGGCGAGCCGTCTGCAACAGCGTGCTCGGACGGAAAACTTGGAGCAGCTGGTTTCCCGGGAGTCCGATGCGGATCTGGCGGAGACCATGGTAAGGTTGGGTCAAGCCACGACTGCCTATGAGGCCTCCCTGTCATCAGCGAACCGGATACTTCAGCTTTCCATTCTCGATTATCTCAAGTAGCATTTCCCTGTCATGAAAGTGAGCTTCGATTCCCCGGCGTCTGCGGAAGCGGCGCCCCAGCTGATCCGCATTCCGGGCGGTTTGGTGGGCTTCCCCGATCATCAGGGCTTCGAACTGTACTACAGTGAGGATCAGCTCCCGTTTCGCTGGCTGAGGTTGGTGGGTCCCGAGTCAGTCGACTTCGTGGTCATTGAACCAACGGGCCTGATTCCCGACTATGAATTGGAGTTGTTCGACGAGGATGCGGCTTTTCTGGAGATTGCGGATGCGGCGGATACGTTGGTCCTCAACATCGTGACGGTCAGCCGGGCGCAACCGCCAACCGCGACGGTGAATCTGGTGGGTCCGGTCATCATCAATCGTCGCACGGGACTGGCCAAGCAAGTGGTGTTGGCCAACCACACCCGCTACAGCGCACGTCATCCCTTGGTCACGGCCGGTTGATCGCTTCCCGCCATGCTCGTCCTCTCACGCAAGGTCAACGAGTCGATCCTCATCGGCGACAACATCGAGATCCGGATCACCCGCATCGAGGGTGACACCGTGAAGATCGGGATCGCGGCGCCGCGTGAGGTGAAGATCTTCCGCAAGGAGGTCCTGACGGAGATCGCCGCGTCGAATCAGGCAGCGGCGGTGGCGGGCCGGGATGCGGCAGGCAAGCTCACCTTGCCGAAGCTGCCCTTGCCCGCGGTGAAGCCGCCTTCGGCTGCCGATCGCGGTGCGTGAATGCTCCCGGCGGGGCGCCTCTGCTGGGTCCGTGCAGGAATTGCCGCCGGCGGGCGAGTGCGTCCGCTCGGCTGAAGCGCCGGGCGCTCAGAACGTGGCGGTGACCTCGTGCTGGTGCCCGGGCTCGAGTTCGAGGGTTCCGAGGCTCGCGCACTCCACCTGATCGTTCTTGTAGAGCTTGATCTGTACCGGTCCCGTGGCGTCGGGCGTGTCCCACCGCCATTTACCGATTGAAACGAAGTGCAGCGGCACGCCCTTCTCCCAGCTCAGACCAGGGCCGGAGCCCCGCGCAAACAGCTTGTTGCCGATACCGATGTAGGCGGTGACCAGAAGTCGGGTGGCGCCATCGGAGGAGAGCGCGGCTTCGACTGCGGCGTCCGGGTTGCGGTCGACGCCACGACGGGCCGGGGCGGGGGCCGGCGTCGGCGCGGGCGCGGTCGCCGGGACCGATGAGGGCGTCGGCGCTGTTTCGGAGGGCGCCGGCACGGCGGGCGCGGCGGCGGGGACCTTGGTGTTCGAGACGTCGGCTGGAGCTGGCTTGGCCGCCTCGACCAGGGGCAACTCGGGCGTCGGTGAGGCCGGCGTGGGGGTGGCCTTGGGCGCGGCGGTGGGCCGGGAAGGGGCGGCGGGTTCGGCGGGCGACGCGGAGGGCGTGGGACTCGAGGTGGAAGCTACCGGGTTGACGACGGGGCCACGGGTTGTTGCGGACGGGCTTGAGGCCGGGAGAACCGTGGCGGTGGAAACTGCCGGGGGCAGCGGCGTCTGAGCGGTGCTGGCGGAGGCTTCCTTGGCGCCGGTCGAGTCGACCGACTTGGCCGGGCGGGCGGAATCGACTGGAGCGACGGACCGTCGGTCTGATGCCGCGAGTGTTGCTTCCAGTTGGCGGAGGGTTTCGGCGGTGTGTGCGGACCAGGCGGACAGGGCGCTTGCTTGGGTTTCCTTGGACTCGTTGACCCACTGGGTCCGCGCGCGAGTGAAGGTCGACTCGATTTCCTTGGTGGCGCTCTGGGCGGCCTGGGTGAAGCTGCTCGTCACCTTGGCGGCGGATTGGTCGCCGAGTTGGAGGAGGGTGGTTGAGATCTGGTTGGCCGCGGCCTCGATGCGGACGAACTCCCGGGACAGCTTGGCCAGTTCGTCGACGGCGGATTGCAGGCGATCGCTTTCGGCGGTGCGCAGCGTCTGCAGTTCCTGTTCGAGCGCCTCGTTCTCGGCGACACTGATCTCATTCAGCTGAGTCTTAAACTCGGCGACCTTTTCTTGGAGCTTCTGCGGCAGCGCTTCGAGCGTTCGCGCGCTCCGCGCGTGGCTCTCCGCCAGGCCGTGCAGGCTCGCGGTGGCGATGCTCACCTGCTCGACGCACGCAGCGGTCGTCTTGGCGAGCGCTGCGATCTCGTCTTGGCGTTCCCGCAGCAAGACATCGGTACGGCGGCCGTACTCGGCGATGAACGGTATCCCGAGCAGGATGGCGCCGACGACGACGCAGGTGACGATCGCGACCAGCGCACCGCCCTCCAGAGGGGTGGGTGCCCGGTAGGCGATGAAGCCGGCGACGCTGAGCAGAAAGACGTCGCTGGCGATGAACGGGAGCTTGGGCAGCTTCGGAACCTCGGGGTGGTCTTGCATCGGCGGGGCGCGGTCGGACCCGTCCGTTATGACCGGGACGGCGCCTGGATCGCAAGCGCTTATGCATCGCCGGAGCGGTGCTTTTTCGGGTTTTCATCCTGGCTTCCTGCGCTAGCCTTGAAGGGTGCCCATCAACTTTTCGCACTTCCTCCGGATTGAGCGGGACGCAGCTGGGACGGAGTCGGTGCATACGGTCGTGCATACGCACGACCCCAAGTTCACGATGGAGTTTGCTCCGGATCGAGAGGCGCCCAACAAGGTGGGGCGGGGCGTGATCAAGCGGGTATGTGTGCCGAATTCGTGGGCTGGCGACTACGGTCGCTACGCGAAGTTCATGACGGAGGCGCAGGAGTTCTTCACCCGCTCGTTCGGGGAACCCGTTGAAAAGTCGGTCACGCGTCGCTTCGGCGTCTGACGGGTACCGCCATGGGGTCGGGACGTGGCGGCGGCGGGCGTGGCTTCAGCGAAGCCGCCAGGCGAGCATCAGCAGCGAGACGTGCATGCCCATGCGGATCGCGCCCTCGAAGGTGAGAATCACGAGCGTCCAGTGAAGCGGGCAGGCTCGGCGGAGCACGTAGCCGAGGAGTGAGGTGGCAATCATGCAGGCCACGCGACCGGTCCCGAATCCGCTCGCGAGCATGGCGAGCATCCAGACTGCATTGAGGAGGATGCCGATGCTCCAGCCCGCGGCGACGCCAGGCGGGAGGGCTGCGCGGCGGGGGTCCTCTCCGCGCTGCATCGCCTTGATTCCGAGGAGCCGCTCCGCCGCGATTA
>CAIOYO010000188.1 GCA_903862595.1 uncultured Opitutaceae bacterium
CCATGCTGCCGGGGTGGCTGCATTGCGTCGTGGTTTCTCGACCCTCGGTTGTCCGGACCTTTCCCTTGAGGAGGTAGTGGAGCTCGGGCGTCGTTTTTCGCTCGAAGCCGTTGAACTGCGATCGCTGGCGGGCACGACGGATCTCCCGGCTCACTTTGCGGCGCAGTACGGCTCGCCTGAGGCCCTCGCCGAGCACCTTGCCGGACGACGGCCCGCGGTGAAGGCCGGCGGGGCGGCGGATCCCCGCATCGTTGCTCTGGGGACCTCGTTTCGGCTGGTGGGAGCTGGCCCGGGAGACCGCGACGCGCTGCTGGCGCAGGCGTTGTGGGCCGATGGGTTGGGCGTGCCGTGGCTGCGCGTCTTCGATGGCGGGCGGGATGCTGATGCGGGTGAGCTCGCGGAGGCGGCGGCTGCGCTGGCGTGGTGGCGGGAGGAGCGACGGCGCCGTGGCTGGGCGGTGGACCTGATGGTGGAAACTCACGACTCGTTTCTCGACTCCGTGCGGCTCGCCCGCGCGGCGGAGCGCTTGCCCGGGCTCGGCATCCTCTGGGATGCGCACCACACGTGGCGCAAGGGTGGGGAAGACCCCCTCGCGACCTGGGCCGCCATCGGCCCCCGCGTGGTGCATGTGCACGTGAAGGACAGCATCGCGGTGCCCAGCGGACGTCACCCTTTCACCTACGTCCTGCCCGGGCGGGGAGATTTTCCGATGGGCCCGCTCGGTGAGACCCTGCAGCGCGCGGCGTTCGCGGGCGTGGTCAGTCTGGAGTGGGAGCGACTCTGGCATCCGTACCTCCCGCCGCTGGAGGACGCGCTGGAAGCCGCGCGGACCTGGCTCGTCTAGTCGCGTGGACGTGCAGCCATAATTCCCGTTTTCTGCGCTTGCGCTTTGCGGTGCGCGGGACTCGGTGGAGGCGCCGTGTCCGAAGCTCCCGCGTCTCCGTCGTCCGCCGTGCCTCCCCCGGGCGTTTACCAGCGTGTGCTGCCGTGGGGGCAGATGCTCCCGCAGGCGGCGGCGGGTTGGTTGGCGGAAGGCTGGTCGGCGACGCAACCGTTGGACTTGTCCGGGTGGTTGGTCGTCGTCCCAACCCGTCAGGCGGGCCGTCGGTTACGCGAGGCGCTGGCGTGGCGGGCGGATCAGCAGGGTCAGGCGGTCTTTCCGCCGCGGGTGGTGGCCCCGGACGGACTGGCCGCGCTGCTGCTTCCATCGGTACGCGGGGTCTACCCGGAGGCGACGCGGGCGGAGCAGACCCTCGCGTGGATTGAGGCCCTGCTGGAGCTGGAACTGGAGCGCTTTCCGGACGTGTTTCCGCTGGCTCCTCCGTCGCGTTCCTTCAGCTGGGCGCGGGGTCTCGCCGCTCGCCTGATGTTGTTGCAGACCACTCTGGCGGAGTCCGGCCTCCGCATGGCGGAGGTGGCCCGCCGGGCTGGCGGGAGTGCGGGAGAGTTTCCCGAGGAGGCCCGTTGGCAGCAACTCGGTGAGCTGGAGCAGGCGGTCGATCGCCGACTCGCCGCTCGGCAACGGCGCGCGCCTCAGGCGGCGCTCGCGGCGGGCGCGTTGGCCGAGGCCGCGCTCCCCTCCGGCGTCCGGCGCGTGGCGGTGATGGCCACGCCAGACCTCACTCCCCTCGCGGTCCGACTCCTTGAGCGCCTCGGTACCCGCGTCCCCGTGGACATTGTGGTCTTTGCCCCGGCTGCGACCGCCGAGCCCGCAGCGAGCCTCTTCGACTCGTGGGGGCGTCCACGACCCGAGACGTGGTCGGCGCGCCCGCTCGACTGGCCTGATTTTGCGGAACGTGTGCACCTCTGCGCGGATGCGACGATGCAGGCGGCGCGGATCGTGGATCGGGTCCGGGTTTACCCGCGACCCGAGGGACACATCGCACTCGGGATCGCCGACGCAGACGTGCTCGGCGCGCTGGAGCCGGCGCTCAAGCGCGCGGGGATCGCCTCTTTCAATCCGGCCGGCCGCGCGCGGCGGCGGGATGGCCTCTATGCGCTGCTGAACGCGCTGGCTGCGTTTGCGCGGGGGGCGGACTGGGAGGCAACCACGACCCTCCTGCGTTGCCCCGATGTGCTCGCGTGGCTGGAGACCGAGGGACGACTGGAAGGTGGTACGGAACTCTCGGTGGAGACGCTGTTGGCGCAGATCGACGCGTTGGGGTCTGATCACCTGCCGCCGGATCTCGCCGCCGCGCAGCATTGCGCGAGCGCGGAGCGACCGGACGGAGAGTATCGGAGACCTCGTGACGCTGCGTTGGCCGCGCTCCGCATTCTGGAAGGATTGCGGAAGCGGCTGGTGGCCGGATCGTTTCCCGGCAATGCGACGGATGTGCTCCAGACGCTCTTCGCGGCGCGGAGCATTGAGACGGACTCGGAGCTGTTCGCATCGGCATCGGCGTGGACGGAGACGGCGCGCGAGGTCGGCTTGGCATTGGAGGCCTTCGACGGCGCCGCGCGCACCCTCGGTGATGCGTGGGAATTCGCGCTAGCGCAGTTTGCGGAGCGCACCTGCTTTGATCAGAAGCGCGACGGTGCGCTGGAATTGAACGGATGGATCGAGCTGCTGTGGGAGGATGCACCGCACCTTGTCGTGGCCGGGCTGAACGAGAAGCACGTCCCCGAGACGATCGTCGGCGACGCCTTCCTGCCCGAGAAACTGCGGGAGCGCATCGGCCTGCGCACCAACGCGCAGCGCTTCGCCCGCGATGCCTATCTCCTCGAAGCGCTCGCGGCGCCGCGCGCGGGATCGCGCGGGCGCCTCGAACTGCTCGTCGGCAAAGTCTCCGCCGACGGCGAGCCCCAGCGTCCTTCAAGGCTGCTCCTGCGCTGCCGTGATGCGGAGCTGCCGGGACGGATCGAGCGGTTGTTCGATGAGATCCGCGCCCCGCAGGCCAGCCTGCCTTGGACCCGCGCGTGGCGCCTTGCCCCCCCGCCGCCGGTGTGGACACCACGCCTGTCGGTGACGGCGTTTCGCGACTGGCTCGCCTGCCCGTTCCGCTTCCGCTTGCGCAGGGTTCACCGGATGCGTCCGGTCGCGCTGGACCAGGCCGAACTGGATGCGGCCGGCTTCGGCAATCTCGTGCACCTCGCGTTGCGCGTGTTGGGGGAGTCCGACTGCCGCGACTGCACGGATCCCCGGCGCTTGGCGGACGCCTTGCTGGCGCGGTTCGAGACCGCGGTGCGCTCGTTGCATGGGGATCGCCTCACGTTGCCGCTGATGGTGCAATTCGAGTCGGCCCGCCAGCGTCTCCGGGCGGCGGCGGAGCAGCAGGCCGAGCAGCGCCAGCAGGGTTGGGTGATCGACGCAATTGAGCGCCCCATCGAGGTCGAGATCGGCCGGATCAAGGTCACTGGATCGGTCGACCGCATCGAGCGCAACGAACACGACGGGCGCGTGCGGGTGATTGACTACAAGACCTCGGACAAAGGAGACGCGCCGCGGAGCACTCATCTCCGGCGACCGGGTGCGGAGGACGACTGGCGCGATCCGTGGCAGCGGGTGCCAGACGGGTCCGGCGAATTGGTCTGGAAGGACCTGCAACTGCCGCTGTACCGGCGGGCCTTGTTGGCCGACTATGGTGCGGCAATCACCTGCGCGTACTTCACGCTGCCGAAGGCCGTGGGCGACACGGCGATTATGGAGTGGCCGGATCTCACGGGGGACTTGCAGGCGGCGGCGGATCGCTGTGCGGACGGCGTGGTGGAAGCGATTCTGGCGGGCCGATTCAGTCCGGTCGTCGAGCAGCCCCCGGAGTGGGATGACTTCGCGGAGCTCTTCCATCGCGGTGCGGCGGCGAGCCTGCAGGACGAAGAGGGGGCTTCCGCATGAGGACGGTGCCCAACACGGCGATCCTGGCGTCGGCTGGCTCCGGCAAGACCTTCGCGTTGACGAATCGCGTCGTGGCTTTGCTCGCCCTCGGTGCACCGCCAGAGCGGATCGTGGCGCTCACCTTCACGCGCAAAGCGGCGGGGGAATTTTTCGATGAGATCCTGAAGAAGCTGGCGCATGCGGCCGGCAGCCCCGCGGAAGCCGCGAAGCTGGCGGCCATGATCGGCCAACCGGCGCTGGGCCCGGCGGACTTCCTCGGCCTGCTCCGTCGGGTGGTCGACGCGATGCCGCGGCTGAACCTGGGCACGCTGGACAGCTTCTTCGCCCGGATTGTCCGCAGTTTTCCGCTCGAACTCGGCCTTGGCGGAGACCTGGAGATCCTGCACGAACATGCCGCGCAGCGCGAACGCCGGCGAGTCCTGCGCTCCCTCTTCACCGCGGCCGGCGAGCCGGATGAGGCGCAGCGTGAATTCATCGAGGCCTTCAAGCGCGCCACCTTTGGGCTCGAGGAGAAGGGCTTGGCCGACCGTCTGGAGACCTACCTCAACGACTACGCCGGCGTCTACCTCGCGGCTCCGCAGGTCGACGTGTGGGGCAACCCCGGACGCATCTGGCCGAGCGGCTTCGCTCCCTTGCGGGCCGGGCTCAGCCTCGCGGACGCGCTGACCGCGCTCCGTCGCCACGTGGAAGGCACGGCGTCCCTGCGCGACGGGCAGCGGGCGCGCCTGGAAACGGTGATCGCGGATGCGACGGACTGGCGCCCCGGGGCCCCGCTCTCGCGGCCCTTGAACGACCTGCTCGAGAAGGTGGTGGCTCAGCTTCCGGAACTGAGGGCGGGTCGTGGGCAGCTCACGATCGACCGGGTTCGGTTTTCCCCGGATGGCCCGTTTGCGGCGGCGCTGGTGGCCTTCGCGGAGGCCATGATCGGGGCAGAGTTCAAGCGCCGCTTGGAGACGACGAAGGGGCTCTTTGCCCTGCTCCGGACGTACGAGCAGCGCTACCACGAGGCGGTGCGGCGCAACGGGCGCATGACCTTTGCCGACGTCGAGCGACTCCTCCGTCCGGACGCCGGCGGCCCGCTGCTGGAGTCGGGCCTGAGCGTGGCGGAGGATGAAGTGGGCGAGCGGCGGTTGGCGATCGATTGGCGGCTCGATGCGCAATTTGATCACTGGCTGCTCGACGAGTTTCAGGACACCAGTCACGGCCAGTGGACGGTGTTACGGAACCTGATTGATGAAGTGGTGCAGGATCCGGAACGGGCACGATCGTTCTTTTACGTCGGCGACGTGAAGCAGGCGATTTATGCGTGGCGCGAGGGGGACTCACGCCTCTTTCGCGAGATCCTGCAGCACTACAACCAGACAAATCCCGCTGCGATCGTGGAGCAGGAGCTCAATGCCTCCTGGCGATCGGGCCCGGCGGTGATTGCGGCGGTGAACCGCGTCTTCAGCGACCAGACCGCGCTGGGTCAGGTCATGTCGGGTGCGGCGGTGACGGCGTGGTCGCAGGAGTGGCGTGAGCACACCTCGGCTCGGCCCTCGCTGGGTGGAGTGGTGGAGTGGCGTTTGGCGGACGATCAGGAAGGGCGGTTCGCGGAGACCCTCCGGATCCTGCAGGAGACCGACGCGCTGGGCCGCGGGCTGAGTGTGGCGGTGCTGGTCGAGAAGAACGATACCGGCAGCGCCTTGGCGGATTATCTGCGCCGACGGGGAGGATTGCCGGCGGTGGCGGAGAGCGATCTCACCGTGTGCACGGACAACCCCTTTACGGCGGTTCTCCTCGCGATGCTGCGGGCGGCGGCGCATCCCGGTGACACCCTGGCGTGGGGGCACGTCCGCATGACCCCGTTGGCGGCGGTGCTGGCGGAGCAGGGTGTGACCTCGCCGGAAGCGCTGACGCGGCGACTGCTGCGGGAGATTCACGCTCAGGGATTTGCGGCGACGCTGGAGCATTGGATGGAGGCATTGGCGGCGCGGCTCGATCCGGCGGATGCGTTCAGTCGACTGCGCGGAAGGCAGCTGGTGGAGGCGGCGCGGGACTTTGATGAATTGGCGAGCCGGGACGTGGTGGAGTTCCTCCAGTATGCCGAGCGTCATAAAGTGCGGGATGCGGACACCGCGGCGGTGGTGCGGGTCCTGACGATTCACAAGGCGAAAGGCTTGGGCTTTGACCTGGTGATTCTTCCGGACCTGGAGGGTGGCTTTGGTGCCCGGCGTGCGTCGTTGGCGGTGAAGAAAGCGCCGGATCGCAGCGTATCGTGGATCCTAGAAGTGCCGAACAAGGTCTTCGCGGACAGCGATCCTGTGCTGACGCAGTACAAGGAGGAAGCGGATGCACAGGCGGCTTACGAGGCCCTGTGCAAACTGTATGTGGCGATGACCCGGGCCAAGCGGGCGATGTACCTCGTGACGCAACCGGTGGCGGAAGGATCCCGGACCCGGGACTTTCCGCGGTTACTGCGGGATACGCTGGGTGAA
>CAIOYO010000189.1 GCA_903862595.1 uncultured Opitutaceae bacterium
CGCGGTCGTTACTCATGGGTGTCGTGATGTGCGGGAGCCGGTGCGCGCGGACATGATCGGCAGAGGCAGGGTGACCGAGGGCGCAGTGAGAGGCGTCAGTTTCGCGCAGCTCCGCTTCCGGAGCCCGCCCGTTCCTTCTGGTGGGCGTGCAGCCAGCTGCGGAACGCGCCGCCCCGCCACGTCGGCAGGGTGCGATGCGATTGCCACGCCTGCAGCGCCGCCACCGGCACGTACTTCGTCGGCAGCACGTTCATGATGCGCCCGCCGGCCAGCGCCGCCTTCCACGCGAACGGCTGCGACGCCATCACGGCCCAACCGCCCATCGCCGGCGTGCCGGCCGCGGCCGCCTCGCTGCCTTCGCGCTTCCCCTTTTCGCGCAAGCGCAGCAGGAGGTCGGGAATCGGGATGTTCACCGGACAGACTTCGTTGCACGCGCCGCACAGCGACGAGGCTTTGGGCAGATCCGCCATCGCCGGGAATCGCTCGCCCGCGAGCAGCGGGGAAAGCACGGCGCCGACGGGGCCGGGATAAACGCTGCGATACGCATGACCGCTGGCCTGCCGGTACACCGGGCACACGTTCAAGCACGCGCCACAACGGATGCAGCGCAGGATGTCCCGGCACTCACTCGCCAGGACGTCGGTGCGGCCGTTATCGACGAAGACGACGTGCATTTCCTCGGGGCCGTCCGGCTGCGCCGGACCCCGGGGGCCGGAGATGAATTCCGTGTAGACCGTCAGCTGCTGCCCCGTGCCGCTGCGCGCGAGGAGATTCAGGAGCAGGCCGAGGTCACGGTCCTTCGGCAGGATCTTCTCGATGCCCACCATCGCGATGTGGCACTTGGTCGCCGCGAGGCAGAAGCGCGAATTGCCCTCGTTGGTCACGAGCACGATGCGCCCGCTCTCCGCGACCACGAAGTTGGCGCCAGTCAGGCCGACGTCCGCCTCAAGGTACTTGTGCCGCAGGTGCACGCGCGCCCGCCGCGTGATCGTCTCCGGGTCGTCGTTGTACGCGCCGAGACCGTGCCGCTCGAACGAGGTCGCGATCTCGCGGCGGTTCTTGTGGATGATCGGCTTGACGATGTGCGAGGGGTGATCGCCGTCGATCTGGACGATGAATTCGCCGAGGTCGGTCTCGACGCACTCGATGCCGCGCTCCTCGAGGAAATGGCCGAGCTCGGTTTCCTCGCTGACCATCGTCTTGGCCTTCACCATCCGCTTGGCCCCGCGGGCCTGCAGGATTGAGTAGACGGCCTGGTTCGCGGCCTCCGCGGTCGCGGCCCAGTGCACGTGCACGCCGTTCGCCCGCAGCTTCGCCTCGACGGCCGGAAGGTAGGTGTCGAGGTTTTCGACGACGTGCTGCTTGATGTCGCCCGCGATCTTCCGGAGCTGATCCGGGTCGATGTAGTGATCGAACAGGACCTTGGTCCGCTTCTCGTGACCCGCCTTCGATCCACCGTGGACCGCGGCCTTCGTCTCCGGCCGGAGCCGGGCGGCATACTCGTCGATCTGCTGGAACTTCATCGGGAGAGGGAACGGAAAACGGGGGGCGGCGACGTGCCTCAGCGCAGGACTCCGCCCTGCCGCAGCGAATCGCGCAGGACTTGGGCGAGGTGGAGGATGCGGAGCGGCCGGCCCTCCTTATCGGCCAGCCCGCCGAGGTGCATCAGGCAGCTCATGTCGACCGACACCAGCGCATCCGGCTGCGCGGCGCGGATGTGCTCGAGCTTCAGCGAACCCATCGCCGAGGAAATGGTCGGGAAGCTGACCGAGAACGTGCCGCCGAAGCCGCAGCACTGCTCGCCCTCGCCGAACGGCACGACCGTGAGGCCCGGGATCGACTCCAGCAGTCGCTGCGCCGCTTCACCCGTCGCCGTGCCGCGCGAGTGGCAGGAGCGATGGAACGCCAGGCGACCCTCGTAGCGACCGGGCCAGGAGGTGATGCCCAGGCCATTGACCAAGTAGTCGGCCAGTTCCCAGGTCCGCCGTCCGAGGGCCTCGACCTCCGCGAGGTCGCCCTCGCGCTCGAACTCAAGCGGCGCGCCGTGGAACATCATCGCCGCGCACGAACCGCTGGGGACCACGACCGGGACGGAGCCGACGAAGGTCTTCACGGTGTGCCGCACCACCTTGCGGGACGCGGCCCAGTCGCCGCCATTGAAGGCGGGCTGACCGCAGCAAGTCTGCCCTTCCGGGAATTCGACGGTCACCCCGAGATGCTCCAGCACCTCGACGGTGGCCCGGGCGACGTCGTCGTAAAACGCATCGCAGAGGCACGTGGCCATCAGTTGGACCCGGCGCTCGGTGATGGGCGACCTGTCGTGGTTCAGCATGGGAGCAGCGCGGCAACGTAAACCCGAAGCCCGGACGCGCAACCCAATTGGCGACCCGCTCGGTTTTTGTTGGCTGACCATCGATGCTGGACACACAGTCCCCGACCTAACCCGTTTCCCCCATGGCCTCCTCGCCCCTTTACGTCGCCGCCGTCGATCTCGGCGCCACCAGTGGTCGCGTCATCCTCGGCACCTGGTCCCGTAACCGCCTTTCCCTCAAAGAGATTCACCGCTTCGGCAACCGCTTCCTGGCGCTGGGGAAGCACGAGTATTGGGATGTACCGACGCTCTGGCACGAAGTGCGCACGGGCCTGCGCGAAGCGGCGGCGCAGGTGCCGCGGGGCAAGCGGATCGCGTCGGTGGGGGTGGACGTGTGGGGCTGTGATCACGTGTTGCTGAACGATGCCGGGCGGTTGGTGTTTCCGGTGCACGCGTACCGCGACAATCGCACGCAGGCCGGATTGCGCAGGCTCGCCGGGACGCGGGCGGCGTTGGACCGCATCTACGCGGCGACGGGCATCCCAAACGTTTTCTACAACACGTCGCTGCAGCTCGAGGAGACGGTCGCCAGTTGCCCGGCGATCACGGATCTGGCCACGCGCTGCCTATTCCTCCCGGATTACTTCAATTACTTGCTGTCCGGACGCGCGGAGGTCGAATTCTCGGTCGCGAGCACCACCCAGCTCATCGATGTCCACGGCGTGGACTGGTCGCTGCCGGCGCTGAATCACTTCCGGATTCCGCCGGGCTGGCTCTCCAAGCCGATCCTGGCGGGAACCTCCCTTGGTACGGTGCAAAAGGGCGTGGCCGAAGGCGCGAGCGCACTGCAGGGGACGCGCGTGATCGCGGTGCCCGGGCACGACACGTCCTGCGCCTACGATGCGATGCCGGCGTCGCCGGATGGCACGGACCTGTATCTCAGCTCGGGCACGTGGTCGTTGGTCGGTTTCGAGAGTGACCGTCCGGTCCTCGGGGCCGAGGCGCTGGCCGCGCGGATCTCGAACGAGCGCACGGGTGACGGTCGCTATCGCCCGCTGACCAACGTCATCGGGCTGTGGTTGCTCGAAGGCACGCTGCGGGACTTCGCGGCGCGTCCGAAGAATGCGCGCGAATGGTCCACCCTGATCGCGGCCGCCGAGAAGCTGCCCGCACCGAAACTGCTGCTGGATGTTACGGACCCGGCGCTGAGCAACCCCACCTCGATGCGCGCCGCCATCGACGGGCAGCTGAAGCGCCGCCGCGCCCGCGCCCCGCGGGAACTGGCCGGCTACGTGCGCCTGATCTGCGACTCGCTCGGGCAGGGCCACGCCGCGGCGAAGGCCGCCTTCGAACGCCTGGCCGGACGCCAGTTCAAGCGCATCCTGATGGTCGGGGGCGGGGCGAAGAACCGACTCCTCTGCCAAGCCACCGCCGACGCCGCTGGCATCCCAGTGGTGGCCTTCGACCTCGAAGGCTCCGCGGTCGGCAACCTCGCCTGCCAGCTGATCGCCCTGCGCGCCGTCCGCGACCTCGCCACCTTCCGCCGCCACCTCGGGGCTCAGCTCGAGCAGCGGACCTACGCACCCCGCCGGTAAGGGAGTCGCGCTTCGCCATGTGGTGGCAACCCGGCCCGCGTCGGCCACACAGACGTCGGAACGGACCATCGTAAGAACCGCGGCCCCGACGCTAACCCCGACGCCAAAGGGGTCCCCGACGCCAAAGGGGTCAGGCTTTGCCGTTTGCCGTCCGACCTCTTGCCTCCGGCAGCCAGACGTTGGCGCGAACCGTCCGGCCGCGTGCCTCGGCAAAGGGCAAAGCCCGACCCCTTTGGGATCGGAGGTTGCAAAGGCTGGCGAAACCGGGAGACTCGGATTTTCGCCAAAAAGACTATGTTGAAGAAGCTGATCGCGAAGTTCCGCAAGACCCTTGCCCCTTCGCCCAAGGACACGCCCGCCAAACCGGCGGCCAAGTCCACCACTCCCCCTCCCTCCCAGCACCCCGCCCGCAAGGTCCACGCCGACAGCCAGCGCCGCTCTGAAGGCGGTCGCGGCCGCAGCGGCGGCGGTCAAGGATCGTCCAACCAGGGCGAAAGCCGCGGCGGCGGTCGCCACGAGCGCTCCGGACCCGGTGGCCCAGGTGGTCAAGGTCATGGCGGTCACGGCCACGGTGGTGGTGGCCAAGGTGGTGGTGGTCGCGGACGGGGTGGCCATTCGGATCGTTCCCGGTCCCCGCGGCCGGAACGCGAGCGTGATGACGAGGCTCCCGCACCGTCCGCGCCGCGCCGCTCCCGCACGCCCCGCGCCGTGCCGGAGGTGGCCCCGGTCAATTCCGCTTTCACCCAACTCGGCCTCGCAGATCGGGTCGCCCTTGCTGTCCTCGAGAAAGGCTACGCGGAGCCCACGCCGATCCAGGCGCAGGCGATTCCCATCGTGCTCGCCGGCAAGGACGTCATCGGCTCGGCCCAGACCGGTACGGGCAAGACGGCTGCCTTCGCGCTCCCGATCCTGCACCGCCTCGGCACCAAAGGTCCGCATCCGCGCTGCCTCGTGCTTGAGCCCACCCGCGAACTCGCCCTTCAGGTCGAGGAAGCCTTCCGCCTCTACAGCAAGTACACCAACCTCGACATCACCGTAATCTACGGCGGCGTCGGGTACGGCAAGCAGCGCGAGGACCTCGAAAATGGCGTGGACGTGATCGTCGCCACGCCCGGCCGCCTGCTCGATCACATGGAGCAGGGCGCCATCAGCCTCGCCGGGATCGACATCCTCGTGCTCGACGAGGTCGACCGCATGCTCGACATGGGCTTCCTCCCGGACGTGAAGCGCATCGTGTCCCGCACGCCGAAGTCGCGTCAGACCCTGTTCTTCACCGCCACGCTGCCGCCCGAGATCGCCTCGCTCGCCACGTGGGCGCTGAACGAGCCCGTCGAGATCAAGATCGACCGCAAGCAGACCGCCGCAGAAACCGTGGCGCATGCCTTCTACCCGGTGGTCGCCTCGCAGAAGTTCGACTTGTTGCTGCAGCTGATGGAGGCCACGCAGTTCAAGAGCGTGATCATCTTCTGCCGTACCCGCATGGGTGCCGACCGCATCGCCCACCGCCTGATCGCCGCCAAACACACCGTGGGCGTGATCCACTCCGACCGCAGCCAGCGCGAACGCGTCGAGGCCCTCGAGGGCTTCAAGAGCGGTCGTTTCGAGGTGCTGGTCGCCACCGACATCGCGGCCCGCGGCCTCGACATCCGCGGCGTCTCGCACGTGATCAACTACGACGTGCCGGAGAACGCCGAGGACTACGTCCACCGCATCGGCCGCACCGGCCGCGCCCAGAGCACCGGTGAAGCGTTCACCCTCGTGACGGAGGACGACGTGCGCGATGCCCGCTCGATCGAGCGCTTCATCAACCAGACGGTCGAGCGGAAGAAGTTCCCGAACTTCCCGTACATCTACTCGGCCTTGTTCGACGAGAACAACCCGGCGCTCAGCGCCGCCCCGAAGCCCGTCAGCCGCCTCACCCGCGGCGCCCGCCGCTGAGGCGCCGAAGCCGAAGCCGCCGCTCGGCCTGCGAGTTAACATTCATCGGGCTCCCGCTTGCGCGGGGCCCGGCGGTCGGTGGACTGCTGAGATAGTCCCGCCAGGTTGGGCGCGCCGCTCTTCCCTCGCATCGGAACCCTCGCCCGCCATGTCACTCTCCCAGCCGTTCCTGCCCGACGACTTCCTCCTGCCCAATCCGTGGGCCCGGCGTCTCTACTTCGAGCACGCGGCGAAGCAGCCGATCTTCGATTACCACTGCCACCTCCCGCCCGACCAGATCGCGGCCAACCGGCAGTTCTCCAACCTCACGCAGATCTGGCTCGGCGGCGACCACTACAAGTGGCGCGCCCTGCGCGCCGCGGGCGTGCCGGAGGACCTCATCACCGGCACCACGACGAGCGACTACGACAAGTTCCTCGCCTTCGCGCGCACCGTCCCCTCGCTGGTCCGCAATCCGCTCCACCACTGGTCGCACCTGGAGCTGCGCCGTTACTTCGGCATCGACCTGCTGATCAACGAGGCCAACGCGCCGCGCATCTGGGAGGAAGCCAACGCGCGCCTCGCCACCCCGGCCCTGTCCACCCACGGCATCCTCACCTCCAACCGCGTCACCGTCGTCTGCACCACCGACGATCCCGCCGACACGCTGGAACACCACCAGGCGATCGCCCGCAGCTCCCTCGCGACGCGCGTTTATCCGACGTTCCGTCCCGACAAGGCGCTCGCGGTCAACGCCCCCGCCGTCTTCAACCCGTGGTGCGACCTCCTCTCCGAACGCAGCGGGGTCGAGGTGCGCAACCTCCCGACACTCCTCGAGGCGCTCGATCGGCGGCACGCGTTCTTCCACTCCCTCGGCGGACGCCTTTCCGACCACGGCCTCGAGTCCCTGCCCGACGTCGAATGCTCCGCGCGCGAGGCGTCCGCGATCTTCGACCAAGCTCGCGCCGGCGTCGCCGCCACCCCGGACCAGACCGCGAAGTTCGTCTGGTTCCTCCTCGTCCACCTCGGCCGCCTCGACGCCGCGCGCGGCTGGACCAAGCAGCTCCACCTCGGGGCCCTGCGCAACACCAACACTCGCCTCCTCCGC
>CAIOYO010000190.1 GCA_903862595.1 uncultured Opitutaceae bacterium
CGGAGGCGTCGGGCGAAGTTCACCGCGTCGTAGTAGGCGGTCGTCGCCTGTTTCGCGGGGGTGGCGTGGAGGGACGGAGCGCCGCCCTCCGGCCGCATCATGTGCGGCCAGCCGCCGGCTCGACCGTGCAGGTAACCGGTCACGTCGGAATACGCCGGATAGTTCGCCGCGAGGGCGGTGACGCGGGGATCGAGTGCCGCGGTCGTGATGGAGAGTTGTCCGCCTTGGCTTCCCCCGATCACGATCAACGTGCGGCGGTCCCATGCGGGATGGGAGACCAGGTAGTCGTTCGCGCGGATGCAGCCAAGATAGACGCGGCGGTAGTAGTAGCGCTCGCGTGAATCCAGATTGTAGACGTTGTATCCATTCAGGGCGGCGGCGCCGAGTGCTTCGTACAGCTCTGGCGGGAGATTCACGGGGATTCCGTGGATGCCGATCTGCAGGGTGATGAACCCACGTTCCGCGAGATCGACCAGACCGCGGTAGGGTCGGACCCCGGCGCCGGGAACGTTCAGGAGGGCCGGAAACGGACCCGTGCCCCGGGGCACGCAGAGGATGCCGTAGATGCGGCTGACCGACCCGCGGCTTGAGCCGACGTTCTGCAGGCTGACGTGAAACACCTCGACCTTGGACGTCGACAGGTCTGGCTGTGGCGTGAGACGGGCGTCGACGGGAATCTCCGCAAGCTGTGCCTTCTGCGCGGCCCAGAACGCGTCGAAGTCCGCCGGCTCGGTCTGCGTCGGCTGGATCTTGTCCGGCGCGACGCCAGCGGTGGCGACGCCGCGGTAGGAGCGACCCGCGACCGTGGCGTTGACCACGCAGCGGATGAATCCGGGCTGGTTGAGGCTGCCGCCGCTGATCCGGAGTCCGCCCGCTGGCACCTCCGCGGTCTGCGGGGCCACCTCAAGCATTTCCGGGCCAACGCGGTACGTCACCGTGATTCCCTCGACGGGCTGCTGATCCGCGATGATGGAAACAAGGAAGGTTACCGACTCGCCCACCCCGTAGGTCCATCCTTGTCGCTCGGGCACGACGCGCACCTGAATGGCGGCGGCGCGTTCGTCGGCGGGTGCCGGGACCGCCCAGGCTGAGCGGGGCGTGGAGGATGCGGCGTGCGCGGACGCGAGGCCGAAAAGCAATGCGGCGGCGACGGTGAGGGATGCGAGTGGACGGATCATGGCAGGGAGCGCGGGAAGCGATCGGGCGGGGAATGGGGTGGGTTTACGCAGACGATTAGGCTCGGCAACCCGAGCCGCATTTGGGATGCCTTGGCGGTCAGCGGCAACAACAGACAGGAAATCCAACATGGCCCTTTGGGAATATAAGATCATCAGCAGTGGCAAAGGTGGCTTTGGCAGCCCGGCCCTCCTGGAGACGCATCTCAACCAGCTCGGCAAGGACGAGTGGGAGATCATTGCTTTTCATACGCAACCGGACAACCCGCTCGCCTTCCAAGGTCTCGCGCGGCGGACCACCCAGCGCGACTGGACCTTGGAGGACGCCGCGGCGGCGGCGGCCAAGGCCGAAGCGGAGAAGCTGCGCGCGGAATTCGCCGCCAAGTTTCAGGCCGCGCAGGCGAGTTCATCCCCGGCCGCCGGGGCCGAGGACAAACCCGCCTCACTCGTGGCGGAAACGGCCGGTGGGGAAGACGGGCTCCGTCGTCTGCGCGATACCGATCGGGATCAAGATCCTGAGGAGTTGGCTGAGGACGAGGATGACGACTGGAAGAAACTCGAATCGGAGCAGGAGCTCCCGAGCTTCTTTGAATTCATCCGCCCGCACATGCGCCGCAACCAGCGCGGCCCGGGTATGTCTCTCGCGGTGGATTACCTCGCGAACAAGATCGACCTCACCCCGGCCGAAGTCGTGGCCGCGCTGCGCGAGTGCGATTTCGTCATTCCCGAGCGGGAGGACGACGATCCCGTGTACCTGGAGTACGACGGGGACCTGTATTGGGTGAACGTGAATCGTCACCACCAGCTCTTCATCAACACCAAGGAGAAGCCCAGGCCGGTGTTCCGCACCGTCAAGGGCCAGCCCGTCGCTGCGCCGGAAAAGCCGGCGGACGAACGCGGCGGTCGCCAAGACAACGGCGGTCGACGTGGCCGGGCGGAAGCCGCACCGGCTTCGGCACCGGCAACGACGCCGGAGGCCGCAACCGCCGCGCCGGTGGAGTCTGGGTCTCCTGCTCCCGCCGCAGCGGCTGAGGACGCGGGAGCCGGCGCTGGAGGCAACGAGGACGATTCAGGCCCGGACACCACGCCGGAATCCGAGGCTACCGGCCCGGCGGCCGATCTGCTCCGGCGCCTCCGGCCGCTGATGCGCCGCAACCGTCGCAGCCCGGGCGTCTCCGGCAGCATCAGCTTCCTCTCCCGTGCGCTCAAGCAGAGCGAGCAGGAGTTCACCGCGACCTTGGTGGCGGTCGGCTTCATCGTGCCTTCGGGACCGAACGACCGCCCGGCACCATTGGAGGTCGGCAATTGGTCGTATTGGCTGAATCAGGACGGACGCGGCGGTCTTTGGATCAACGGACGGAAGCGGAGTGAGCGCGACCGCGGCGCTCCCGCCGCGACCTCGGCTCCGGCGGTCGACGCTTCGGCCGAGGCCGCCCCGGCTTCGCCGGCGGCAGCAGAAAGCGGGTCCCCGGGTTCTGCATCCCATGCCGAGCCCAGCACCACGGCGGCGGTAGCGCCGGTGGAAGCGGCACCCGCGGCCGTGCCCGCATCCTCGTCGGCTGCGGCGGCGCCGATTTCCGGCGAAGCCCTCCTGACCGACCTGCGTTCCCGTTTGGAGACCAAGCCGCGTGGAGGCGCCGCTGCCTCCGTGACCGATCTGGCAGCAGCCCTCGGTCGAAGCGAAGCCGACCTGCTTGCCGCGCTCGCGGCCGCCGGGGTGGCGGCACCGTCGGAAGACGGTGGGAAATCGGAACCGGTCGACCTGGCCGACGAACAGCTTTGGTTGGAGAAGGGCGCCAAGGACGGCGTCCTGCGCGTGCAGGCGAAGGCGAAGGCCAAGCGGAAGTCGGCGCGTTCGACCGAGGAGTCGGCTTCGGCCGCCGATGACGGGGCCTCGTCGCGGCCAGCGCGCAAATCGACTAAGAAATCTGCGAAAAACTGAGTAGAGTAGGGCTGTTCCCCAAGCCCACGCTGCCCCGTGCTGACGATCACCGACCTCCGCAAATCCTTTCCCTCCCCCGAGGCGGGTGGGCGGCCGGTCGAGATCGTCAGCGTCGCGCACTTCGCGCTCGGTGCGGGTGAGCAGGTCGCGCTTCGTGGCGAGAGCGGATCTGGCAAGACGACCTTCCTGAACCTGATCGCGGGATTGCTCGCGGCTGACTCGGGACGGATCGAGTTCGACGGTACCAATCTGGTCGCGCTGGGTGAGGCGGCGAGGGACCGCCTGCGGGCCGAGCGGATGGGCTACATTTTTCAGACCTTTAATCTCCTGCAGGGCTTCACCGTGCTGGAGAACGTGGTACTGGGGATGAGCTTTGGCGGCGGGCGCGTCGACCGTGCCCATGCCCGGTCCCTGCTGGAGCGCGTGGGTCTCGGGTCGCGGTTGCAGCATTTTCCGCGGCAGCTTTCCACCGGCCAGCAGCAACGCGTCGCGGTCGCCCGTGCGCTGGCGAATCGACCGCGGCTCGTGCTCGCGGACGAGCCCACGGGAAACCTCGACCGGCGCCGCGGGCAGGAAGCGCTCGCCCTGATCCGCGAGGCATGCGCCGAGGCCGGAGCGGCCCTGCTGCTGGTCAGTCACGATCCGGAAGTGCTGGGCCAGTTCAGCCCTGTGCGCGACTTCACCGAGCTCAACCGTCCTGCGGCGCCGAGCGCCACCTGAGGACCCGGTGCCCATGACCCTGCCGCTCATTCTTTACCGCAGCCTCCGTCAGCACGCGCTGTCGACGCTCGTGACGGCGGGCAGCATCGCGCTGGCAGTGGGGCTGCTGATGGTGGTGTGGATGGTGAAGGATCAGTCGCAGCGCGCCTTCGTGGAAACGAGCACGGGCTTCGACGCGGTACTCGGGGCGCGTGGGTCCCGGCTGCAGCTCGTGCTCAACGCCATTTTTCATCTGGAGGCGTCGCCGGGGAACATCACGGCAGCCGACTTCGAGCAGATTCGCCGCCACCCCGCCGTGAAGGCGGCGATCCCGCTGGCGGTGGGCGACAACTATCGCGGCTACCGCATCGTCGGCACCGTCGAGAGCCTTTTCACGCAGGTCGAGTATGCGCGCGGGCGGCGCTACGCGGTGCAGCCGGGCGGCCGGGTCTTCGCCGGCGCAGCGCACGAGGCGCTGGTGGGCTCGTTCGCCGCGGAGCGACTCGGCCTGCGGGTGGGCGACACCTTCCAGCCTTACCATGGGCTGGTCTTCGACCCCTCTCACCAGCACGAGGAAATCTACACGGTGGTGGGAATCCTGGAGCCGACGAACACACCGGCGGACCGCGTGTTGTGGATCCCGCTCGCGGGCATCCAGAACATGAAGGGGCATGACCCCAAGTTCGCGACGGACCTGAGCGCGGTGCTGCTCCAGCTGCGCACCCCGCAGGCCGGATTCATGTTGGACATGATGTACAACCGGCAGGGGAATCGCCTGACCTTCGCCTACCCGGTGGGTGCGATCATCGCGGACCTTTTCGGCAAGATCGGGTGGTTCGACCGCGTCCTCGCACTCGTCGCCTACCTGGTTGCCTTCGTCGCGGCCGGTAGCGTTCTGGCCAGCATCTATGCGTCGATGAGCGCGCGACGTCGTGACCTCGCGATCCTCCGGGCTCTGGGGGCGCGGCGACACACGCTCTTCGCCGCGGTGGTGACCGAGGCCGCCGTCATCGGCGCGCTGGGCGCGGTGGCGGGATTCATCGTGTACGGAGCCCTGCTCACCGGCGTCGCGCGAATCATCCGGGCGCAGACCGGCGTGGCGATCGACGTGCTGGCGTGGCATCCCGTACTCTGGGTCGCGCCCCTTGCGATGATCGCTCTCTGCGCCCTCGGCGGCATTATCCCAGCCCTCAAGGCCTACCGCGTCCCGGTCGCCGAGACTCTCGCCCCGACGTCCTAGCCTGACCTGACCCAGCCGCGCCGGGCGCGGCGTGGCGCGTTCGACGCCCGGCCGCATCGGAACTCTCCCCGCAGTCTCATCTCGAAACGCCATGAACACCCCTGAAGATACCTCGCTCACCCGCCGCTCCTTCGTCCGCCTGTCTGCACTCACCGCCGGTGCCGGCATCCTTGCGACCAGCCCCGTCCCACGCGCGTTCGGAGCTACGGCGGGCTCGGACCGCATCCGCGTTGGCCTCATCGGCTGCGGCGGCCGCGGAGCAGGCGCCGCGAAGAACTGCCTCGATGCCGCACCGGGCGTCGAGATCGTCGCCCTCGCCGACCTTTTCCCGCGTCAGACCGAGCGGCTGCGCGAGCGTTTCAAGGTGCCGGCGGAGATGTGCTTTCATGGTTTCGACAATTACCAGAAGCTCCTCGCGACGGATGTGGATCTCGTGATCCTCGCCGCGCCCCCGGGCTTCCGTCCGAGCCACTTCGCTGCCGCGGTGGCGGCCGGCAAGCACGTGTTCATGGAGAAGCCCGTGGCCGTCGATCCGGTCGGCGCCCGCGCGGTCATCGAGGCCTCACGCCTCGCCAAGCAGAAGGGTCTCGGCGTCGGCGTCGGCACGCAGCGCCGCCATCAGGCGAGCTACCAGGAAGTGATGAAGCGCATCCACGACGGCGACCTCGGTGAGCTTGTCGGCGGGCAGTGTTACTGGAACGGCGAGAACATCTGGTTCCGCGAGAAGAAGGAATGGCTCGCGGATTTGACGGACTTTGAGTGGCAGTGCTGGAACTGGTACCACTGGGACTGGCTGTGCGGCGACCAGATCGTCGAGCAGCACATCCACAACATCGACGTGATGAACTGGGCCTACGGCGGCCCCCCGGTGAAGTTTTCCGGCATGGGCGGACGCCAGAACCGCGGCAGCATTCCCGGCAACATCTGGGACCACTTCGCTGTCGAACTGGAGTACGCCAACGGCTCCCGTGTCACGAGCTTCTGCCGCCATGCCCCGAAGACGATGGGTCGCGTCGGTGAGCGCGTCGTCGGCACCAAAGGCACGTCCGACCCGAGCCGCTGGATCAAGGGGTCGAAGCCTTACGAGTTCAGCGGACCGGCGGTCGACCCGATGGTGCAGGAGCACACGGACCTGATCACGAGCATCCGCGCCAACAACCCGATCAACGATGGCATCCGCATCGCGGAAAGCACCCTGACCGCGATCGGCGGCCGCATGGCGGCGTATACGGGCCGCGAGATCTCGTGGAGCTGGCTGCTCAACGGCTCGAAGCTCGACATCTTCCCGAAGAATCCGGCGCCCGGCCCGGGGATCTTTGGCAGCGTGCCGATCCCCGGCGAGACGCCGCTCGTCTAGGCACCGGCCACGGCCGGCGGCTGCCGGTAATGGACCAAGCGATTGTCGACCGTGCCGTCGTCGTGGAAATCGACGACGGCATAGGCCGGGCCGAACTCCTGGTAGGGACCCTTCCACCAACCGCCGGAGACCGCACCGTTGCAGAAGTAACGGACCCCCAGGTAGGAAACCTCATCGGCGAGGTGAATGTGGCCGGAGAGGCAGGCCTTCACGTTCGGATGCTGGCGGAACAGCGTCTTCAGCCGCCGCACGTCGAGGTGCATCCACTGCCCAGGAACCTGCCAGTTGCCGGTCTTCTCGTTCTCACCGTCGAGGAAGGTGCAGGCGGACAGGATCGGAATGTGGGAGAGCACGCAGATCGGCACGGCGGCCGGCGTGGCCGCGAGGTCGCGCACCAGCCACTCGAACTGGGTCTCATCGAGGCGAGCCGTGTATCCGATCTTTGGATCGTCAACGCGCTGGGTGGAATCCAGGACGATGAAGTGCCAGCCCGCCTGATTGAAGGAGTAGTAGCGATCGCGCAGGGCAAGACGCTCGAGGGCGAGCCCCTTGCCGAAGAGCGGATCCGTGGCCGCGGCGGCCGCGGCGGCGTCGCGGAGTTTCCAGCCCCAGACGTCATGGTTCCCGAGGCAGACGTGGTGCGGGGTGCGGAGCTCGGCGGCCACGACGCGCTCCCACAGGGCAAACTGCGCGACCGCCGCGTCCTTCTCCTTGCCGAGCGCATCCATGATCAGGTCGCCGCCGAAGAAGATGAAGTCCGGCTTGGCCGCCTGCGCGTGGCGAAGCGCCTCGGCCACGCCGGCCTCGGCCCCGCGCTCGCCGAAGACGTGGGGGTCGGTGAGGTGCGCGACGCGCAGGACGCGGTGCCGTGGCCGGATCGGCGGCGGACCGCTGGCGGCGCGTAGCGGTGAGACGGAGGTGCTGAGGGAAGCGCCGAGGGTGGCACCGGCGGCGAGCTGGCCGAGAAAGTGGCGGCGTTGCATGAGCGGCGGGGTCGGGAGTCGGTGATGACGAAGAAGGACGAAAGCAAACCCGAGAACGAAGAAAGAAGACAATACGGTGACGGCGTTGCGTCGAATTCACAATCCCGGTCGTGCAACGAACCCATGACCGCATTGAACCTCCTCGCATGATCTCCGTGCCCCGCCCACTCCTGTCTGCGTTCTTGCTCGCGCTGCTTTGCTCCGTCCCGCTGCGCGCCGAGCTCGCGCTGCTCTCCGGCGTTTCGATTCCCGGCGGCGGTGAGGTCGTCGCCCACTACAACCCCGCCTCCGGCGGCGACCGCGTGCTGGTGACAAACTCACTGGCTCGGACGGCCGGCGTCAGCCATCGCGTGGACATCTACTCGCTCGCGGCCTCCGGCGTGCTCGCGCTGGAGGTGGTGGCGGACTTCGATCCGATCTTCGGCGCGAGCGCCACCCTCTCGGTCAGCAGCGTCGCGGCGGACCCGCTTGGCCGTGGCTTCGGCGTCGCGAGCATCATTCCGAAGGACAACACCACCGTGCTCGGGAAGGTGGCGTTCTTTGATGTGCACACCGGCGCGGTCCTGCGCGTGGTGGACGTCGGATTCCATCCCGACGCGGTGCGCTTCACGCCGGATGGTCGCCGTCTGATCGTGGCGAACGAAGGTGAGTACGTCGCCGGCGCCGCCCAGGCTCCCGGCTCAATCAGCATCGTGAACCTCACCGGCTTCAATGCCTCGACGGATCTTCAGCTGCGGGCGCCGCTCGCGGCGACGGTGGATTTCCGTGATGGCTTGGCTCCGGGCGTGACGCTCGATGGCCTGCGCTTCAACGTCGCGGGACTCTCGGCGGCGGATCGTTACCTCCACGTCGAGCCGGAGTTCTCCGTGGCGACCAACGAGCGGGCCTACGTGACGCTCCAGGAAAACAACGCGATCGCGGTCGTGGAACTGGAAGGCGGCGGTGCGCCGCGGATCTCGGCGATCTTTCCGTTGGGCACGATCACCCAGCGCATCGACGGCTCGGACCGCGATCCGACGAACGGCGGCCTCGCGGCGATCAATATCAACGATGTGGTTCCCGGGCTCCCGATGCCGGACACGCTCGCGACCTTCGTGGTGGGCGGCCGCCGGCTCCTTGCCACGGCCAACGAAGGAGACGCCCGGCCCGACGATGGTGACGTGGCCCGGGCGGGTGCGGCGAACGTGGTGGATACGGTGGCCGACGGCGCGGGGGATCTCGCGTTCGCCGGTAGCCTGAGTGACTCCGCCGGGATCGGACGCCTCACCATTTCCCGGGTCGATGGCAATCTGGACAGCGATAGCCTGATCGAAGTGCCGACGATGATTGGCACGCGCAGCTTCACGTTGTGGGACGACACAGGCCGCCGGGTCTTTGACAGCGGATCGATGATTGAGGAGTTCGTGCGGGCGAACGCGCCGCTCACGTTCAACATGAACAACGGTACCACGACCGCGATCGATACGCGGTCGGACGACAAGGGTCCGGAACCCGAGGCGCTCGCCTACGGCCAGATCGACGGTCGCCATTATGTGTTCCTCGGCGCGGAGCGTCAGAACGGAATCTTCCAGTTCGACGTGACCGACCTGTCCCGCGTCTCGATCGTGGGCTACTACAACATCGTCGACGGCGTGAAGGTGGTGGCCGGCACGCAGTACGTCTCACCGGAAACGATTGTTTTTGTCTCGGCGAACGACAGCCCGACGGGCAAGCCGCTCTTGCTGGTGGGCTACGAGGGCGTTGAGCCCACGATCAGCGGATCGCTGGCGGTCCTCGAAGTTCAGCCCACGACGACGAGGCTGGTGAATGGTTCGGTGCGTACCACGGTCACGGCGGGGCAGACGATGATCGTCGGTTTCTCGACGGAGGGTGCGAGCTCGGTCCTCATGCGCGCGGTGGGGCCTGGCCTCACCCAGTTCGGCGTTCCCGGGGTGCTCGCCGACCCGCTGTTGTTTCTCTATTCTCCGACTCGTCTGCTCGAGTCCAATGAAGACTGGGTGGCGAGCCCGGAGCTGCAGGCGGCCACGGCCTCGGTGGGCGCGTTCGCGCTGCCCGCGGGTAGCCGGGATTCGGTCATCCTGCGTTCCCTGACCGGTGGGCATTCCCTGAATCTGGCGGCCCGCGCAGCGGGCGATGTCCTGTTGGAGGTGTACGGAGTGGGCGTGGGTGCGGGCCTGAACAACTTCTCGACCCGCGGACGAGTGGGAGCGGCAGGAGACCGACTCATCGCTGGCTTTGTCATCCTCGGCCAAGGTGCGCATCCCGTGCTGATCCGCGCGGTGGGCCCCAAGCTGGCCGCGTTCGGCATCACGAGCGCGTCGGCGGATCCGCGGCTGGAGGTGTATCGCAACGGTGTGCGTGCGGCGGACAATGATGACTGGATGCAGGCCGTCTCGGCCGCGGATCTCGCGGCGGCCGGGGCGTTCCCGCTGGACGGCGATACGAAGTCCGCTGCAGTCCGGCTCAGCCTCACTGGCGGCGCAGCCTACACCGTTGAAGTTTTCGGGGCGGGATCTCCTGGCGAGGTGCTGCTTGAGGTCTACCAGGCGCGCTGAGCGTCGGTCGGCTACCGCGTAACTCCCCCCGCCTCGAGGGTGGCGTAGCCCTGGGGCGAGCGGGGGGTGAGGGCGGGCGCGGAGCCGTGAAGTCGGGCGAAGAGTGCGCAGCGATGGACAATCGCTGCGCAGCGGAGCCGGTGATTTTAGCTACAGTGTAGCCACACCCCAAAGTGGCGTGCCCTGATCTTACGGTTTGCTTGGTCGGCTTTGTCCGTGCCTGCTGTATCCGAAGAAAAGCGACACGCGGCTCGTCCGGTGATCGAAAACCTGAAGGATAAACACGATGAATGCGCACACACGCTGGCTGATGGGATTGGCGTTGGGAATCGTCGCCCTACTGGCGACTGGTTGTGATCGGGGACCGAAATCGGTCCGGGGTTTCGTCCTTCCTGAAGGCAGTGCCCAGCGGGGCGAACAGGTGTTCGTCGGGATGAAGTGCACCGCCTGCCACCGCGTGGATGGGCTGCCGTCCTTGCCGGCGCCGACCGTCGCGGCCGACCGGGTCGTGGTGATCGGCGGCGAGGTCGCGCGGGTCAAGAGCTACGGTCAGCTCCTGACCGCCATCATCCACCCGTCGTTGGAGCTGTCGTCGAAGATGCCGCGCGAGCTGGCCCAGAAGAGCTCGGTCTCGCCGATGCCGTCGGTCAATGACCAGCTCACGGTGATGCAGCTCATCGATCTGGTGACTTTCCTCCAGCCGCAGTACCGAAAGCTCGAGCCGCTTTACGAACCCTACTACACGATGACCGGCATGTAGGCGTCGGTCGGTCCGGCATGGACAGCGGTCAGCGGTGAGCTAAGATCTGGGGTGCGGACAACTGATGTCCGCACGCCATGCCTGCTGACGTCATTGTGCTTGGGTTGGGTGGAATGGGCAGCGCCGCGGCCTGCCATCTGGCCCGGCGCGGTCTCCGCGTTCTAGGGCTGGAGCGTTACACCGCGCCCCATGACCGCGGGGCGAGCCATGGGCGCACGCGGGTGATCCGGCAGAGCTACTACGAGGACCCAGCCTACGTCCCGCTGCTGCTCCGAGCGTATGAGTTGTGGCGCGAGCTTGCTCGCGAGACGGGGGTCGATCTGCTGCACGAGGTAGGTGGGCTGATGATGGGCGAGCCCTCGAGCGCCGTGGTGACGGGCAGTCTGCGGAGTGCGCGACTCTATGGATTGCCGCACGAGGAACTCACCGCGGCCGACATCCGGCGCCGTTTTCCGGCATTCCAGCCGCCTCCCGGTACGGTCGCTCTCTTCGAGCGGGCGGCGGGGTTCGTCCGCACGGAGGCGTCCGTGCAGGCTCACCTCGACCGGGCGGCCGCGCATGGTGCGGACCTGCACTTCGAGGAGGCGGCGCTGGCGTGGGAGGAAACCCCGTGGGGCGTGCGCGTCCGGACCGCACGCGGCACCTACGAGGCGGAGCGCCTGGTGGTATGCCCCGGACCTTGGGCCCCGACCGTGCTGGCGGGCCTCGGGGTACCGCTCGAGGTCGAGCGACAGGTGCTCTACTGGTTTGATCCCGTGGGAGGCGTCGATCCGTTCCGGCTCGGCCATTTTCCCATCTTTATCTGGGAAACGCCCGACGGGGCATCACCGTATGGATTCCCGGCGATCGACGGACCGAACGGCGGGGTGAAGGTCGCCTTCTACCGGGCCCCCGAGGTGGAGCCCTGCGATCCGGATTCGGTCGACCGCGTGCTGCGCCCCCGCGAGATCGCGCTGATGCGGCAGGCGATTGAGCCTCTGCTCCCGGCGCTGCGCGGACCGCTGCTCCAAGGCGTGACCTGCCTGTACACGAACACCCCGGACAAGCACTTCGTGATCGCGCCGCATCCGGCCAGCCCGCGGGTGACGGTGGCGTGCGGATTCTCCGGACACGGCTTCAAGTTCTGCAGCGTCGTCGGCGAAATCCTCGCCGAGCTCGTCGTTGACGGCCGTTCGCGGCTCGACATCGGTCTCTTTTCACCGAGTCGCTTCACGTCCGGAGGCGCCGCTGCGAAGCCGGCACCGTAGGGTCGCGGCGAGAGCTCTACTCGCACGCGTTGTCCCGCGTCGCTGGCGGTCACGGTACAACTACGGTGCGGCGAGCCACTCGGCCGCTGCGGTGATCTCGTCGGCCGGCTCGCCCCGGAACACGTGTAGGTGGCTCGGTTTTTCCGAAATACGGTACACGTCGGCGACCAGTGCGGGATCAATGCCTTCTCCGGCGAGCCAGAGGGGTTGGGGTGCGGCGAGGGCGAGGAATCCGGGGAGGTCGAGGTACTTCGCGCCGCCGGGCAGGAAGCGCGGGTCGCGGGCGTCGCGCAGATCCGCGAAGCGGAAACCTCCGGTGGAGAGCGCGGCGCGCGAGACCCGCGCACCGGCGAGCGCGCGGGCCGCTGCAGCTACGGGCGCGATGGAGCCGAAGCCGGCGAGATCGACCACCCGTCCATCGGCCTGCGCGGCGGCGACGAGCGTCAGGATGTCGTGGGTGCGCTGCGCGAACACCGAGTGATTGTACCCGAAGGTGTAGCCCGCGAATTCCCGGGGATTTGCCACGGTGGGAGTCTGGGTGAAGGCCTGACCGTCGGCCAAAAACTCACCCTGAAACAGGAGATCGGCACCGATGACGGAGGATCCCGAGTCGAGCAGTCGCCGCACCGCCGGCTGCAGCGCGCCTCCGGTGGTGAAGAGCCCTGCCTTGCCGGAATCGCCAAGCCACACGACCGTGCGTCGGCCGGCGGCGGCGCCGCGTGGGTGGAGCCAGAGTACGGGCAGTTCTTCGGCGTGCGTCGTGTTGCGTACGAGGCCGCGTTGCACGCGGTAGCCCTCGCGGGCCTCTTCCGCGATGGGTTTCCATTGCACCTCGCTGACCTCCGCGGCGGTCCGGCCGATCATGATCTCCAGCGCGCCGCCCGCGACGTGACGGAAGGCCTCGGCGCGGGAAACAAGGGGACGGAGCTGCGACTCGGCGTCGTCCGCAAACCAGCGCAGCAGGCTCCGCTCGAAGTCCGGATCCGCCGGCTTCGGCGCGGGATGCCCCTCGCCCCACACGGTCAGTTGCTCGCGGGTGAGCGGCTCGTAGTCGCGTTCGATCACCGGCTCGGTGAACCCGAGTCCGAAGTGGCGGTTCAGCCAGGTGTAGAAGGCGGAGCGCGAGACGGCGTTGTAATTGTGGGGGAAGTGCTCGCCGCGGTGGAGCATGACCGCGTCCGGCGCGCCGAGCAGGCCGTAGAGCTGGCGGAGTTCCGGGAATCCCTTCTTCGCCATCTCGATCGTCCAGTCGTTCGCGGTGGTCACTCCCTGCGGCTTCGGCGCGAAAAGTGCGGCGAATTCGACGTTCCCCGTGCCGATGCGCAGCAGGGATGCGTTCTCGCACGTGCATCCGCCCTGCATGGCCGTGCTCACCATCACCGCGGGGAAGGAGAGGCTGACCCGCGGATCGATCGCGGACAGCAGCATCGTCTGGGTCCCGCCGCCACTGGCGCCGGTCACGGCGACGCGGGCGGGATCGACCTCCGGGAGCGTAAGCACGAAATCAAGCGAGCGGATCGCATTCCACGTCTGCAGGCCCATCACGCTTTGCAGCCGCGCCTCGGCCTGCGGCGAAAAAAGGCCCCAGCCGGAGGGTGCGTTCATCTCCGGGCGCTGACGCTTGAACAGGTGGATGACGTCGGCGGAGAACTGGATCGAGTCGGAGTCGCTCAGCATGTCCCACTGCCACACCACGCAGCCCATGCGGGCCAGTTGCACGCACAGCGATTGAAAGCGGCTCCGGCCCCCCTGCTCGAAGCGCTCCTGGCCGGAGGCGATTTCCGCGCGCAGCTTCGCGTCGGTCTCGAACGAGAGACGTGCGTCCTTCCAGTGACCATGGGCAAATAGCACGACGGGCACGCGGCCTTTCGGGGCCCGGGGACGGTAGAGGTTGCCGGTGACGAAGAAGCCCGGCGCGCTCTCGAAGTAGACCTTCTCGATGGTGTAGTCCTCGCGCTCGATGCGACCGTGAATCACGGCATTGAGCGGGGTGCGGGTGGGCATCGGCCAGAGACCTTGGGAAAGGAGAATGCGGCGGCGGATGGTCTCAGCCCGCGTTTCCCATGCGGCGGGCGTCGCCGGCGGCGTGAAGGGAAAGTAGCCGTCGAGGTCCTTCGGTGCGGCGAGCCGCGCATCCGCCGGCCGGGCCCCTTCCGGGAGCACCCGCGCAACGGCCGAGGGAGCGGCGGACAGCGAAACCGTGGACAACATGAGCGCGGCGATGGTGCGGAGGAACATGGAGCAGGAGGCGTCTGGGTGAGCGCCGGAGTTGGGGTACAACGGGGGAACAAGCGCCGGATCCGACCTGGAAACGGCGGTCGGCGTCGCGGACGCGATTCGACTGTCGCGGGAGGGAGCGGCGGGGTCAATCGGCGACCACCTCAGGGCACGGGCGTTCCCTCGGGCTGTTGTCCGCGGAAGTCGCGCGGTCCCGCCGAAGCCGGATCGAAGCGCGCCGTCTGGCGATCCACGTGTCGGAGCAGCGTGACGTCGACGTACCACGTGCAGTTCGGGGTGACGAAGCGATCCACGGACTCTTCCTCGAGTCGAAACTCCGCCGGCTCGTACCGGGCGAAACCCGAGCTTGGCCGCGCCACAATCCTGAACCCGAACTTGGCGCCGCGCGTCGCGCACACGGCGTCGAAGTCGAGGTAGAACGTGATCGTGTGTGGGGTCCGCCGGTTCACCTGTTTATCGATCACGAAGCCGCGCGGAAACGCCTCGGGGTCGTAGCGCGGTCCGGCGAGCAGGATCAAGTCAAAGTCCGGGACGGTGGCGCCGCGGTCATCCGTGATGCGCGCGATGAGCTGGAAGAAACGCCGCTTCCGTCCGCGCCCGGCCTGGAGCGCGTCATTGGCTTTCGCCCACGCGGTCGCCAGCGCGGCGTAGGCCCTCGGAGAGTCGCCCAGCGTGAGTGCCTCCAGAATCGCGCTCACCACTGGCTTGCGCTCGGCGTTCGCGGGCGTGGGGCTTTCGAGGATGCCTTTTGCGGAGCCTGAGTGCGCGGCGTCCGGCACGATCCGGAACGCGCCGCCGTCCGAGGTCCGGAGATTTCCCGCCGGCTCCAGCAGCCGTGCCTCGCCCGTGGTGCCGCACATCGGCACGGTCGTCTCCGACTGCCGCAGCTCCAGCCAGCGATGATCGAGACTGGCGCTGGCCACGCGGACGACGCCATCTGAGCCGACTTCGGCGGTGTAGCTGTTCAGATAGTCATACAGCTTCGAGTCGATCGTCTCACCGGTGAGCACGAAGGTACGCAAGGCAACGGATGCGTCCGCGCTGGGATAATCGAGCCAGGCACGATTGAGGACGCGGGCCTCCTCGCTTCCGAGTTCCAGCCAACGCAGCACACCGTCACCGGGTTCGACGCCTTGGAACCACGAGCGCAGGCGGCTGATGCGGCCGCTGCCGAGGATGGCGAGCGCCGAGCCGTGATTCGGCGGCGCGAGCAGGATGAGCCGGGTGAGCGGACACCGCGCAAGACCACTGGCCCCGTAGTGGGCCTCGATCCACGAACGCGCGAGCACGCCCCCGGTCGAGTGGGTCACGCAGGCGAAGCGCGGCAAGTCCCGGCCGAGTAGTTCGCGCAGCGCGTGGTCGAGTGCGCGGACCAGATCGTCCATCCGCACCTCGTTCCGGAAGCTGATGTAGCGACCGAGGTGGACGTGGGTGAACTGGAGATCGATTCCCGCCGCCGCCGCCCGTTCCGCGAGGATCTGCGGCAGGCGTCCGTACGTCGCGGTGTCCGTCACGCTCCAGCCATGCAGGAAAACGAGGTGCATGGCAGAGACTTCGGCACGAACCTACGGTTGCCCGAGTCGAATGAGCTCTTCGCCCAGGCGAGTGACCACGACTTCCGTCGCCTTGACGGACGCGGACTTGAAGGCGCGCTCGCGGGTGTAGCCAACGAACGGCAGCCACGCCTCGGAGCGGAGCGACCGCCGCTGGTGGATGAGCGTGAAGCGGGGATCCGCCTCGATGCGCCGCAGTTCATCCTCGGCCGCTGCGGACGGGAGGTTCAGGCCGAGGCCCTGGGCGATGGCTCGCGCCATGATCAGGTGGCCGAGCCCGCCCGGATGCACCCCGTCGGGGCTGAAGGTGAACGACGGGTCTGCGCCGCGTCGCGCGGCGAGGGCGCCGAGCATTTCACGGTGGAGATCGATCACGTCCACGCCCGGACCCCTCAACTGCAGGGCCTCGTCCGCAAACTGGGTCAGCACGGCGTTGTACTCGGCATAAGGAGCTTGGTATCCGAAGCTCGTCGCGCCGGGTTTCGCGAGCCGTGCCTGGAGAGGCAGGGCGTCAAAGACCGGGGGCGTGATCAGGATGAGAGTAGCGCCGGCCGCTCGTACGCGATCGCGCAGCGTGGTGAGCCCGCGGACGTAGGCGGCGCGACGTTCCGGCGACGGAGGATGGTAGATGCCATCGTTCATTCCGTAGCAGGCGAGCACCCGACTCGGCCGGACCGCCGCGAGCGCGGCGTCGAGCCGGTCGAGCACGCAGGGCCGGGGGGACGGATGGCCCGGCTCGGACTGCCCGGACACCGTCTCGCTGCCGAGTCCGATGCTGACCACGTCCCACGTATCGGAAAAGTTACGACAAAACAGGTAGTACTCGAGAAACGAGACATACCGACCGTCCTGGGTAATGCTGTCGCCGAGGATGAGGGTCCGGTGTGGAAGAGGCGCCGGTGGTGTGGGCGAAGCGGCCAAGGCCGACATCGCTGGGGCGAGACCGAAGACGAAAGCGAGAGACAGGAGCGAGAGGAAGGAACGGCGGCGCATGCGGGGGTGGAGGGGGTGGCGGCGTGGAGCGATGGTTCGACGCGGGACCGTGAGCACGCAAGCCTGAGGAGTCCGCGCCGTCCCGCTCGGCCGTTGGGATGGCGCGAGGAAGCGACGAGAGCGAACGAGCCGCTGTTTGCCGACCTTGGAAATCCTGTGGTGCGCTGGCCGCGCGCCCTCAGGCCCCGGTGGGTGGGCGGGCACGCCAGGCGGCGAGGGCGGCGGCTTCGCGTTCGGCGCTGATGCCGGCGCGGGGCTGGGCCCGGCGCTCCGGCGGAAGAGCATTCCAGAAGGCGAGGGTGTCGCGGGCCGTGATCGCGAGGGGCCGGAACGTCAGGCCGGCGGCGACGGCGCGCGCGTTGCTCACGCGGCTGAAGCCGGCCGTCTCGCCGTTGCCCGGCACCCAAGCCGGAAGATCCGCCCAAGGACGAACGTTCTGCTTTTCGAGAAAGGCGGCATCGGCATGAACGAGCGTGGCGGTGGAGCCGATCGCCTCGCGGATGCCATTCAGGAGGTCGCCGACCGGCAGCGACGAGGCGGGACCGACGCCGTTGAAGGCGCCGAAGGCACGTTGTTCGACGAGGCGGATCGTCCATTCGGCGAGATCACGAGCGTCGATGAATTGCACCGGGTCCCCGCGCGGCGGAGCGAGGACCTCTCCCCCGCGGGAAAGCCGGGCCGGCCAGTAGGTGAAGCGATCCGTGTCGTCGCCCGGGCCGACGATCAGCGTGGGTCGAACGATCGTGGTGGTGGCGCCGAACCATTTCGCCGCCTCCGCCTCGCAGGCGGCCTTCAGCGGACCGAACAACGCCATATTCGCGATGAGCGTCGCGCGGGTCTCGCGAAGTGCGTCGGGGCCGGTGTAGGCCGCAAGCGGCGCGTCTTCCGTCATGCCCGGCTGGTCGGTGTTCGCGTAGGCCGAGACCGAGGAGATGAAGACGTACTGGCTGACCTTGCCCTGTAGCAGGGTGCCGAGATCGCGGACCCAGTGGGGCACGCTGGTGGGATTGTCGATGCACGCATCCCACGTGCGCCCGGCCAGCGCCTGGAGATCCCCGGTCTCGCGGTCGCCGATCAACTCCTCGACCTCGCCGGGCCATTCCTTGGGCCGCCGGCCGCGGTTGAAGAGCGTGACCTGATGGCCCCGCGCGAGAGCGTAGCGGACCTGTTGGGGTCCGGTGAAGCCCGTGCCGCCGAGGATCAGGAGGCGGAGAGGGCGCTCCGCGCGGGTGACGCCGGAGGCGGCGGGAACCGCGACGGGGGTGGGGCGCGGGCGGGTGGTGCCGGTGTTCGGAGCAGCAATCGCGGTGCGCGTGAGCAAGGACGCCGCCGCGGCGGTTGAACCGAGCTGGAGGAGTTGCCGTCGGGTCATGAGGCCGTGACGCAAAAGCGCCGGGTGGACGGGCGCAATACAGTTCCCATCGACCGCAGTGTGGTCGTTCGCCCCTCGCCGTAGGCTGCTCCGGGTCGGCCTCAGACGGAGGCGCGCCCGGCGTCGAGGGCGCGCCGCCTCGTGTTCCAAACGGGGACCGATGCTTACGCCGGCAGCTGCGGGCGGGTCGGCTCGGGCCAGTCGATGTGGAAGAACTTGCCGCGCGGCGTGTCGACGCGCTCGTAGGTGTGCGCGCCGAAGTAGTCGCGCTGAGCCTGGAGGAGGTTCGCCGGGAGGCGGGCGGAGCGGTAGCTGTCGTAGTACGACAGCGCCGACGCGAAGGTCGGGGCGGGCACGCCGTACTCGGCGGCGAGGGAGACCACCTTGCGCCAGTTCTGCTGCGCCTTCTTGATCGTGCGGTTGAAGTACGAATCGAGCAGCAGGTTGGCGAGGTCCGGATTGCGGGCGTAGGCCTCGGTAATCTTTTGGAGGAAGGCGGCGCGGATGATGCAGCCGCCGCGGAAGATTTGGGCGATCTCGCCGAAGTTCAGCTTCCAGCCGAATTCCGCCTGCGCCGTGCGCATGAGCTGGAAGCCCTGGGCGTACGAGCAGATCTTCGAGCAGTAGAGGGCGTCGTGAATCGCGGCCACGAGCGCCTTCTTCGAGCCGCGGTACTTGCGACCCGGACCCTTGAGGATCTTCGAGGCGGCCACGCGCTCGTCCTTGATCGCGCTGATGCAGCGGGCAAACACCGCTTCCGCGATCGTCGGCGCCGGCACACCCATGTCGAGGGCGTTGGTCGAGGTCCACTTGCCCGTGCCCTTCTGGCCCGCGGTGTCGAGCACCACGTCGACGAAGGCCTTCCGTTTCGTCTGCGGGTCACGCTGCTTGAGAATGTCGGCCGTGATCTCGATCAGGAACGAATCCAGCGCGCCGCGGTTCCACTCGCTGAAGATCTCGCCCATCTCCGCCGGCTTCAGGCCGAGCAAGCCGTTCATCAGCGCGTAGGCCTCACAGATCATCTGCATGTCGCCATACTCGATGCCGTTATGGACCATCTTCACGTAGTGACCGGCACCGTTCTCGCCGATGTAGGTCGTGCACGGCACGCCGCCCGTGACGGGCTTGCCCGGCTGGGCACCCGGGATCGGACGGCCGGTCTTCGCGTCCACCTTCGCCGCCACCGCTTCC
>CAIOYO010000191.1 GCA_903862595.1 uncultured Opitutaceae bacterium
GGGGCCAAGAATGCACGCGTCGACTCGGAAGCGCGGGTGTTCGTTCCCGCCGGAGCAGCCAAGGAGACCGTGGCCGTCGAGCTTGCGACGCCGCGCGATCAGCCGATCACCGCAATTCAAGTCGAAGCGCTGCCGCACACGGCTCTGGCCGGCGGCGGAGCCGGCGGCGCCGAAGGCCACTTCGTCGTCACCCGCGCCAGGGTCGGAGTCAAGGGACCCGCCACCCGCGCAGCCCGCTACGTACGTGTCGAATTGCCGGGGCCCAACCGCACGCTTCCCCTCGCCGAGGTCGAGGTCTTCGGTGAAGGTCGGAATCTCGCCCGCGAAGGAAGGGCGTACCAAACGTCCGTGGCCGACGGCGCCGAGGCGAGCCGCGCCATCGATGGCAAGACCGACGGCGACTTCTCCCGCGGCTCCGTCGCCCTCACCGCCTCCAGCGATGATGCTTGGTGGGAGGTTGACCTCGGCGCGACGCGCAATGTCGAGCGCGTGGTGCTCTGGGGCCGCACCGGCGCCGAGTCGACGCCCGGCTGGATCCGCGTCCTTGTCCTCGACGAAGACCGCCGTCCGATCTGGGCGCAGATGGGTCGGGACGCGCCGCGCCCAAGCCGCGAGCATCGGATGAGTGACCCGGTCGACGTCCGCGTCGCCCGCGTGACCGCCAGCTACGCGGATCCGGAATACGATGAGTCGTACATCATCACCGACGCCGACCCGAAGCGCCCCAACCCGCGGAAGCGCACTGCGACCAAGAAGGGATGGGGCAACGGCGGAGCGATCGACCAAGCTCACCAGCTCTATCTTGAGCCAGCCAAGCCCGTGGTCCTCGGTCCCGACGAGACACTCGTGGTCACGCTCGAACAGGGCGCGGAACTGCCCAAGGCGACCCTGAATCATTTTCGGGTAGCCTACTCCACGGAAGCGCGCGTCGCAGACCAGATTCATACGCCCGCACCTGTGCTCGCCGCCCTCGCGATTCCCGCTGCCATGCGCACGGAGTCCCAGGCGCGCACGGTTCTGGACTACTACGCGCTGAAGATCGCGCCGGAGTTCGCTTCCGACCAGCAGCAGATCGCCCAGCTGGAGCGCTCGCTCCGCGAGATGCCGGTGAACACCACGTTAGTGATGCGCGAACTTCCGGCCGCGAAGCAGCGCAAGACGCACGTGCAGCTGCGGGGCAACTTCCGCGAACTCGGCGGCGAGGTGCAGCCGGGCGTTCCCGCGGTCTTCCCTCCGCTGCCAAAGGATCGTCCGGCCGACCGTCTCGCACTCGCCCAGTGGCTGGTCAGCCCCGAGAATCCCCTCACTGCTCGCGTCCAAGCCAACCGCCTCTGGGAATCAATCTTCGGCCTCGGGATCGTCCGCACCACCGAAGAGTTCGGTTCACAGGGCGAGGCCGCCACCCATCCGGAACTACTCGACTGGCTCGCAACGGAGCTGGTCCGCCTCGGCTGGGACCAGAAGGCCTTCCTCCGGCTCCTCGTCACGTCCGCAGCGTACCGGCAAAGCGCCAAGGTCACGCCGGAGGCCCTCGCCGGCGATCCCGAGAATCGACTGATCTCGCGCGGTCCGCGGTTCCGGTTGAGCGCCGAGATGATTCGCGATCAGGCCCTTGCCGTCAGCGGCCTCCTCAGTCCCCGCAGCCACGGTCCTTCCTCGAGACCCTATCAGCCGGCATCCGGCCTCAACGCGGCGTTCGGTGCCACGCTCGACTGGAAGACGGACGTCGGCGAGGGCCGACTCCGCCGCGGTCTCTACACGGAGTGGCGACGCAGCAGTCCGTACCCGTCCATGGCGGCATTCGACGCTCCGAATCGCGAGGTGTGCACTCTCCGTCGCGACCGAAGCAACACGCCGCTGCAGGCACTGGTGACGATGAATGATCCGGTGTACGTCGAAGCCGCGCAGTCCTTGGCCGCCTCGCTGGCCGACGCCGGCCCCACTCCCGCCGACGGCATCCGCCTCGGGTTCGAACGGGTCCTCGCTCGCCCTCCCACCGCTGCCGAAGTCAGCGCCCTCACCACGCTCTTTGCAGACACGCTGGCCACGTACACGGCCGACCCCGGCCGGGCCGCGACGCTGATCGCCAACGCCGAACGTCCTCCCCCCGCACATCTCTCTGCTCCCACCCTCGCGGCCTGGACCTCCGTGGCCAATGTTCTCCTGAATCTCGACGAGACCCTGATGAAGCGCTGAACGCCCCCGCCCATGAACCTCGCCTTCGAAAAACTCCAGCACCAGACCCGCCGTCAGTTCCTGCGCCGCGCCGGACAGTTCAGCCTCGGCGCGATCGCCCTCGAGGCTCTCCTTCCCCGCGGAATGGGCGCCGTGAACCCAATCAGCGCGACGGACCCCATGGTCTCCCGGCCACCGCATTTTGCCCCAAAGGTGAAGCGGATTATTTACCTCCACATGTCCGGCGGACCGCCGCACCTCGACCTCTTCGACTACAAGCCGGAGCTGGTCAAGCGCGATGGACAGTACGCGCCGGATGACTTCGTGAAGGGAAAGAAGTTCGCGTTCACGTCCGGCACGCCGCGCCTGATGGGCACGCCGCGCAGCTTCAAGCAGTACGGCGCCGGCGGCACCTGGATGTCTGACGCCGTGCCCCATTTTCACTCGGTGGCCGACGAGCTGTGTGTCATCAACTCGATGTACACCGATCAGTTCAACCACGCTCCGGCGGAACTGCTCCTGTTCACCGGCTCCCCGCGCCAGGGCCGCCCCTCCATGGGTTCGTGGGTCACCTACGGACTCGGCACGGCCAACGAGAATCTCCCCGGCTTCGTCGTTCTCGTCAGCAGCGGCACCCAGCCGAGCGCCGGACAGGCAGTCTGGGGCACGGGCTTCATCCCGTCGGTCTACCAAGGCGTGCAATGCCGATCCAAGGGCGACCCGGTCCTCTACGTCAGTGACCCCGCCGGCATGGACCGCGCCACGCGGCGACGCACGCTGGACGCACTGCGCGAACTCAATGAACTGCAGGCAGCCGAACTCGGTCACCCAGAGACGCTGACGCGCATTTCGCAATACGAACTCGCCTTCCGCATGCAGACCAGCGTGCCCGAGGTGATGGACATCTCCCGCGAGCCGGCCTCCGTGCTCGAGGCCTACGGCGCCCGCCCAGGCGATTCCAGCTTCGCGAACAACTGCCTGCTCGGCCGCCGCCTCCTCGAACAGGGCGTGCGCTTCGTCCAACTCTTCGACTGGGGCTGGGACTTCCACGGCACCGGACCGCGCGAGGACATTCGCGATGGTCTGACGCAGAAGATGTCGCGTACCGACAAGCCGGTGGCGGCACTGATTCGCGACCTCCGGCAGCGCGGCCTGCTCGACGACACCCTCGTCGTGTGGGGCGGCGAGTTCGGGCGCACTCCCTTCCGTGAGGGCCGCACGTCAGGAGGCGACATCCTCGGTCGCGATCACTTCCCGGACGCCTTCTCCCTTCTCCTCGCCGGCGGCGGCGTGAAGGGTGGCTTCACCTACGGACGCACCGACGAGCTCGGCTTCGGCGTCGTGCAGAACAAGGTCCACGTCCACGACCTGCAGGCGACCTTGCTTCACCTGCTCGGGTTCGATCACACGCAACTCAGCTACCGCTTCCAAGGCCGCGACTTCCGCCTGACGGACGTGCACGGCGAGGTGGTGCGTGACATCCTCGCCTGAGGAGCGCCGGTAGGTCGCACCGTGAGCGGACCCAGTCCGCAGCGGTGCGACGGCGGCCCACGAGTAGGCCTGATGCCATTGCACGCGCGTTGGGCCTGACGACCCTTCGGAGCACACGAGCGGCTCGGTGCTCCCCGGCGCCGGGCATCGACTCAGGCGCGCAGGCGCAGCAGCAGGTCTTTGGATTCGACCGTGTCGCCCAAGGCGACGAACAGCTCCGACACGACGCCGGCGCACGGCGCGTAGACCGTGGTCTGCATCTTCATCGCCTCCATCATGAGCAGCTTATCGCCCTTCGCGACCTTGGCGCCGACTGAGACGGACAGCGCGGCGATGAGACCCGGGATGGGAGCAGCGATCTGCAGCGGGTCCGCAAGGTCAGCCTTCGCGCGGGCGACCGCCTTGGCGGCGACGCTGCGATCCGGAATGGAAGCCTCGCGGGCCATGCCGTTGAGATCGAAGTTAACCGTGCGGCGGCCGTCCTTATCGGGCGCGCCCACGCTCACCAACCGGATGATCAGCACCTTGCCACGCTCGATCTCCACGGAGATCTCCTCGCCCGGACGCAGCCCGTAGAAGAACGCCGGCGTGGGCAGCACGCTGACATCGCCGTACTCGCGCTGGTGGCGCTGGAAGTCAGCGAAGACCTGCGGGTACATCAGGTGCGAGAACAACTCATCGGTCGTCGGGTCACGCTTCAGCTTTTCCGCCAAGTCGCGGGTGAGTCGCGCGAGTTCAGCGGCATCGCTCGACGGATCGCGCGGCGGACGGCCGGCGGCCGTCGCCTGCAGCGAAAGTTCGTAGCGCGCCTTCGCCTCCGTGTAGCGAGCACCCCCGAGGATCGCCCGCCAGACCGCGTCGGGCCAGCCACCCTCCGGCCAACCCAGGCCACCCATGAGCATGTCGATCACGCTCTCCGGGAAGGGCATCGACCCCGGCTCAAGATTGACCACATCGGCAGGCTTGATGCCGCGGGAGAAGAGGAAGAGCGCCAGATCCCCAACGACCTTGGAGGACGGCGTGACCTTGACGATGTCGCCGAAGAGCTGATTGACCTCCGCGTATGAGCGGGCGATCTCCGGCCAGCGGTGGGACATTCCCATCGAGGACGCCTGCTCCTTGAGGTTCGTGTACTGGCCACCCGGCATCTCGTGCAGGTAGACCTCCGCCGAACCGGTCCGCGGCGCGGTGTCGAAGGGACGGTAATGCTCGCGCACCGCTTCCCAGTAATCGGAGAGACGATCGAGACGATCGAGGTTCAGACCCGTGTCGCGCGGCGTGTGCTGCAGCGAGGCGACGACGGAGTTGAAATTCGGCTGGGACGTGCTGCCGCTCATCGAGGCCAGCGCGAGGTCCACCACATCGACGCCCGCATCCGCGGCGCGGAGCACTGAAGAGGCCGCGACCCCACTCGTATCGTGCGTGTGGAAATGAATCGGCAGGCCAACCTCCTCACGCAGCGTCCGGACCAGCTTCTCCGCCGCGTAGGGACGGCAGAGGCCGGCCATGTCCTTGATCGCGAGGACGTGGGCGCCCATGCGCTCGAGCTCCTTGGCGAGCTTGACGTAGTACTTGAGTGAATACTTTTCGCGCTTCGGGTCGAGGATGTCGCCGGTGTAGCAGATCGCCGACTCGCAGACGGCGTGCGTTTCCTGCACCGCCTCCATCGCCACCCGGAGATTCGGGAGATAATTGAGCGAGTCGAAGACGCGGAAGATGTCCATGCCGCTGGCGGCAGCGTGGCGCACGAAGCCGGCAACGACGGCGTCGGGATAGTTCGTGTAGCCGACGGCGTTCGCGCCGCGGAGGAGCATCTGGAAGCAGATGTTCGGGATCCGGGCGCGGAGCTGGCGCAGGCGGTCCCAGGGATCCTCGTTGAGGAACCGCATCGCAGTGTCGAACGTCGCCCCGCCCCACAGTTCGAGCGAGTAGAGCCCGTCGAGGTGGTGGGCCACGGCGTCGGCGCAGGCGAGCATGTCGTAGGACCGCACGCGGGTGGCCATGAGCGACTGGTGGGCGTCGCGGAACGTGGTGTCGGTGACCAGCAGCCGCTGCTGGTCGCGCGTCCAGCGCGCGAAGCCACGCGGACCGAGCTCGAGGAGCCGCTGACGCGTCCCCGGCTGCGGCGGCTGGTGGACGTGGGCGGGGACAACCGGGGTCGGCAGCGGGCGGTCCGGGCGGTACCCCTTGGCCTGCGGGTTACCGTTGACGATGACGTTGCCGAGGAAATTGAGCAGTCGGGTCGCGCGGTCGCGGCGCGGCTTGAAGGCAAAGAGCTCCGGCGTGGTGTCGATCAGCGTCGTGGTGGCCTGACCCGAACGGAAGATCGGGTGGCTGATGACATTTTCGAGGAAGGGGATGTTGGTCTTAACGCCGCGGATGCGGAACTCCGCCA
>CAIOYO010000192.1 GCA_903862595.1 uncultured Opitutaceae bacterium
GAGGCGAAGTTGAGCGCGTCCGCCAGGATCACGCGCCGCGTGGGGTGCGTGGGGTCGTAGAGGGTCGCGAGGAGTTGATGCAGGTTCTCCGTGGTCTGCCCGCGGAGCGCGAGGGTCGCCGGCGCGGCGCCAAGCAGGGGCGAGAGGCGTGCCGCCATCCGCTCCGCCAGGTCGATCCACCGGTCCGGGCCACTCGTCCAGCCGTCAATGGCGTCCCGCTTCCACGTTTCCACCGCCCGCTGCAACGACGCCTCCGCGCGACGCGAGAGCAGGCCGAGCGAGTTGCCGTCGAGGTAGATCCGGCCCTCCGGGCGGTGAAACTCGGCCCGCAGGCGCGCGAAGGGTTCACGCTCGTCCCGCTCGTCGGGAACAGCCGGCTCTTCCGGCGGGTTCGGGGTCTGGGCGGAGGCGGCCATGAGACGACGTTCCCCGACGTCGCCGGACGCGCCAAGCGAAAACCCCGCAGCGGAGGGAGCGGGGCGACGTACGGCGGCGCCGCGTCAGGGCACCTGGAGGAGGCTGCGGCCGGTCATCTCCGCCGGCTTCGGCAGGCCCATCAGGTCCAGCACCGTGGGCGCGATGTCCGCCAGGCGGCCACCGGAGCGCATCGCCGTACGGCCGGCGGCATAGCCGGAGCCGACGACGAAGACTTCCACAAGGTTGAGGGTATGCGCGGTGTGCGGGGAATTCGTTGAGGGATCCCACATCTGCTCGCAGTTGCCGTGGTCCGCGCAGACCACCGCCTTGCCCCCCATTTCGTCGATTGCCTGCAGGAGGGTCTCGACGCCATGGTCCGTCGCTTCCACCGCCTGAATCGCCGCCGGCAGCGAGCCGGTGTGACCCACCATGTCGGGATTCGCGAAGTTCACCACCACGAGGCCGTAACGTCCCGAGAGGATCGCCTCGCGCGCGAGGCGCGTGACTTCCGTCGCTGACATCTCCGGCTGCAGGTCGTAGGTCGCGACTTTCGGGCTCGCCGGGCAGGCCCGTTCTTCGCCGGGAAAGGGATCCTTGCGGTAGTTGTTGAAGAAAAAGGTGACGTGCGGGTTCTTCTCCGTCTCCGCACAGCGGAACTGCGCGATGCCAGCCTCCGCGACAACCTGCCCGAGGATATTCTTCAGGGCCGCCGGCTTCGGGGAAATCACCTTCACCGGAAGGCCGGACTCGTACTCCGTCATCGTCGCGTAATACAGGTCGAGCTTCGGCCCGCGCACAAACGCGGTGAAGTCGTCCATCACGAAGGCCCGCGTGATCTCGCGGGGACGGTCGCCGCGATAGTTGTAGAAGAGGACCGCGTCGCCGTCGCGGATCGTCGCAATCGGCTTCCCCGCCGCGTCGACCACCCAGGTCGCGGGAACGAATTCGTCGCCTTTCTGGGTCTCGCTCATCGGCTTCTCATAATAGGCCCGCACCGCCGCGACGGCACTCGTCGCGGTGCCTTCGGCGCCCTGACCGGTGAGGAGGCGATACGCCTTCTCAACGCGCTCCCAGCGGTTGTCGCGATCCATCGCCCAGAAGCGTCCGCACACCGTGGCGATGCGGCCGACGCCGATCTTCCGGCACTGCTCCTCGACCTGCTCGATGTACGCCGCGCCGCTCGTGGGCGGCGTGTCGCGGCCATCCGTGAAGGCATGGATGAACACCTCCGTGAGCCCCTCGATCTTTGCCTGACGGAGCAGGCCGTACAGATGCTCCAGCATGCCGTGCACGCCGGCGTCGGAAACGATGCCCATCAGGTGCAGGCGTGATCCCCGCGTCCGCACGCGGTCAACGAGACCGCGCCAGACTGCATTCGACGGGAGCTGGTTTTCCGAGAAGAGCTTGTTCAGGCGCACGAGTTCCTGGTCAACAATCCGGCCGGCGCCGATGTTCTCGTGACCCACTTCGCTGTTGCCCATCACCCCATCCGGCAGGCCCACGTCGAGCCCGGAGGCGGCGACCCGCGTGTGCGGATAGCGGGCGTGCAGCCGGTCGTCAGCCGCCTTCTTGGCCAGATGCACCGCATTGAAGGCGTTTTGATCAGCGTGGGGGTTGTGACCCCAGCCATCGCGAATGACGAGAAGGACCGGCTTGCGCGCGTTACTCATGAGGAAAAGAGGTGACCAGCCACCAGAAATGACCCGGCGCCCGGCCCGACGAAAGACTAAACCGCCACGGCTCGCCGGGCCACGAAAGGCCAGCCGACCCGCTACCGTCGGCCGTGGTGACCCAGCAAGGTGCCCGGTTCACCCGGTTCAAGCGACGCCGCAAGGCCGTTTGACTCCGCGCGGAATTGCCTCCCCCTTAACTGCTTCGCATGTCCTCGCGCGCCGTTCTGCTCGTCAATCTCGGTTCCCCTGATTCCACGTCCGTCCCCGACGTTCGCCGCTACTTGCGCGAATTCCTCGGCGACGAGCGCGTCCTCGATCTGCCGGCCCCGCTGCGCTGGCTGCTGCTCGAAGGGATCATTCTGCGCACCCGGCCAAAGAAGTCGGCGCATGCCTACGAGGAGATCTGGACCAAGGACGGGTCACCGCTGATCCTCACGTCCAAGAGCGTCGCCGCAAAGCTCGCCACCACGCTCGGACCCGAGGTGCCGGTGTACCTCGCGATGCGCTACGGATCGATGTCGATCGCCAGCACGATCAGCCAGATGGCCCGCGACGGGATCACCGAGGTGCTGCTGTTTCCGCAGTACCCGCATTATGCGATGTCGTCCTGGGAGACCGTCGTCGTGAAGGTGTACGAGGAGGTCGCCCGCCTCGCCCCGAACCTGCGCGTGGACTGCGTCCAGCCGTTCTACGCCGACGCTGACTACATTGAGGCGTTGTACCAAGTTTCCGCGCCGTACCTGACGCAGCCGTACGATCACGTGCTGTTTTCGTACCACGGCATCCCGGTTCGCCACCTGCGGAAGGGCGATTCGTCGAAGGGACACTGCACGAAGGTGCCGGACTGCTGCGCGACGTGCTCGCCGGCCCACGCCACCTGCTACAAGGCGCAGTGCCTCGCGACGACGCGGGCGTTCGTGCGCCGGGCCGGACTCCCCGCGGAGAAGCTTTCCGTGTCATTCCAGTCCCGTCTCGCCGGCGAACCGTGGCTGACGCCGTACACCGACAAGGAACTCGTGCGCTTCGCCGAGGAGGGCCGGAAGCGCATGCTGGTCATGACTCCTGCCTTTGTGTCCGACTGCCTCGAAACGCTCGAGGAAATCGCCGGCGAGGCGAAGGAAGACTTCATCCACGCAGGGGGCGAGACGTTCCAGCACATTCCCTGCCTGAACGACCAGCCGCAGTACATCGGCTTCCTCGCCGGCCGCGTCCACCGCTGGCTCGAGGGGACACCGACCTTCGCGACCCACGTCCGCGAAGCCGCCGCGACACCCTCGGCGTAAGTCGACGGCACTCCGCCGCGCGGGCCAACTTCACCGCGCGGTGACTAAGTCGCCGTCCGGTCGTCGCCGCGCCAGGTGAAGGCGTGGCACAGTGCGACGCCAGCCGCATCGGCCTCGTCGGAGGCAAGCGTGCGTCCGTGACCGAGGATCGCCATCACCGTCCGCGCCATCTGTTCCTTGCTGGCCCGCCCCAACCCAACCACGGCCTGCTTCACGCGCAGGGGGGGATACTCGAAGATCGGCTTATCGCGGAGCGCTGCCGCCGCCACCGCCGCGCCGCGCGCGGCGCCAAGGATCTGCGCGGTCTGGAAGTTCTGCACGTAAATCGTCTGCTCCAGCGCGACGTGCCGCGCGTCGAAATCGGCGAGAAATGACTCCACCGCCCGGTGGATCTCCGCCAGCGCCACCGGAAACGGCTCGCGCGGTGGCACGCGCACCGTCTGGCACCGCAGCAACACCGGCGCGCGCCCCGCCGCGAAATCAATCAGCGCCAAACCGGTCCCGCGCAGCGACGGATCAATGCCCAGCACCAAACCGCGAAAGGGCGTGCGCACGACGCCACCCGCACCCGCCGCCGCCCCGGTCACTCCCGCCCCGCCGCCCAACGGCAGCGAGGGCCGCGAGGGCGCGCGCGGCAGCCTCCCACCGTCCGGCACGCCGGCGAGTTTTGCGGCCCATAACTTCCTGAGGCTGGCTCGACCCATGTTGACTCGCGCCGAAGCCTGCCACGTTCGGCGTCCGCTTCAATGCCCGACTCACGCCCGCATCCACCGGACCTCGTCCGCGCTCACGCGAGCACGAGCCGCAATCCGGCCACCGCCGTGAAGCCAAGCGTGAGGATCTCAAACCAGCGTTGGTTGATCCGCTGCACCAGCCAACGGCCAATCAGCGCCCCAGTGAACACCGCCGGCGCCAACAGGAGGTTCACCCAGAGGCTGGATCCGGTGATCAGGCCGAGGTCCACCATGAAGGGCACTTTGAATAGGTTAAGCAGGAGGAAGTACACCGCGCTGGTACCAATGAACTCCAGCTTCGGCAGCCGCAGCGCCAAAAGATACACAGCCATCAGGGGACCCGCCGCGTTGGCAATGAGCGTCGTGAAGCCCGCCAAGACGCCGACCGAGGCCACCACCGACCGCGGCACGCGCGGTTCCGTCACCGCCGCCGCCGCCCGGCGCTCCCGCCACCGTCGGAGGGCGTGCAGGACCAGCAACGCGAGTACGATCCCGCCCACCAGCACGCGCGCCTGATGGTTATCGATCCGGTCCATCGCCAGGTACCCCGCCACCACGCCTACACCAGCCCAGGGAAACAGTCCCCAGAGCTGCGACCACACCGCATGGCGACGGTACACCGCCACCGCCACCACGTCGCCGAAAATCAGCAAGGGCAACACCAGCCCGGTCGCCTCCTTGGTCGGCAGCACGTTCGCGAAGATCGCGATGAAGAGGGTCCCAAGTCCCGAGAGTCCGGTCTTCGCCATCCCGACCATCACGGCACCCGTCACCAGGAGCATCCACTGCCACGGCTCAAGGATCATGGGGCCAACCTCCCGTCGGCCGCTACCGGCTGGAAGCGTCCCGCCTCCACCGCAGTGACCTGCCACGCGCGCGGCTCGTCCGTCGGCAGCGAGGTGCCGGTCGCGATCACCTGCCACTCGGGCGCGAGCGCCGCCCAGAAGCGCTCGCGACGTCCGGGATCAAGCTCACCGAGCACGTCGTCCGCGAGGATCAACGGCGCGACGCCGAGATGATCCTGAAACCAATGCGCCTGCGCCACGCGGAGCGCGAGGACGAGGCTGCGTTGTTGCCCCTCCGATCCGACGTCCACCGCCGCCCGGCCATCCAGCGTGAAGTCCACGTCATCGCGGTGCGGTCCGGTCATCGTGGTGCGCATGTGCAGGTCGCGGGCTCGACCCGACTCCCACCGCGCGAGCCAGTCGGCTTCCGTGGCCCCCGGCAGTCCTCCTGGCTGCTCCGAGGAAATCGCCGTCCCCGACGGGCGTTCCGCGTCGGCCACCTTCGCCGCAACCACCATGCTCTTCGCGCCGTTCGCCGCATAGGCGAAGCCGGCGGATTCCGGCGACGACGAGCCCGTGGCGAGCTGCGCGTAGGCCCGCCCCAACTGCGCCGCGAGGCGCTCCAGCCCCGCCGCCCGCGCCGCGACGAGCGATGCGGCCGCCGCCGCCATCGGACGTTCGAACGCGGCCAGCTCCGCCACGCCCGCGCCGCGACGGAGCAGCGCGTTTCGCTCCGCCAACGCACGGTGATACGCCTGCAGCACACGGAGGTAGCCCCGGTCCGTCGCCGCCAGCGTCAGGTCCAACCACCGCCGCCGCAGGCCCGGCGCCCCGCGCACGAGTTGCTGGTCCTGGGAGGACAGCACGACCGTCGGAAACTGCCCCAGATAATCCGCGAGGCGGGTGACGGCCACGCCGTCCACCACGACCTCCTTGCCGCCGGGCCGGAGCCGGATCTCCACCCGGGTCGCGCCGCTCCGCTCATGCTCCACCTCGCACGCCACCGCCGCCTCGTCCTGGCCGTGCGCAATCAGTACGCGCGCATCGCTGGTGCGGAACGATCGCAACGCCGTCAGCAGCCCCACCCCTTCGAGAAGGTTCGATTTCCCCTGCCCGTTCGGGCCCACCAGAAAGTGACGCGCGCCGCCAAACTCCACCTTCGCCGCAGCGAGGTTTCGGAAGTGCTGGAGGGTGATTCGCTGCAGGCGCATGCGGGAAGCGAGCATTACGCACACTCACCGCGAAAAATCCGAGCCCGAAGTCCGGGACACCACACCGCGGCGCCCCCTCACTCCACCGCCGCGCTCCCGTCGCAGCGGGAGCGGAGGCTTGCGTCCCCACCGCCGCCTCCGGCACGCTCCCATTGCCATGTCGCTTGAAGTCTCGCTCGCGCAGACCGTTCGCACGTTCCAATCGCTCACCCAGATCTCCGCCGAGATCGAGCGCGCCTCGGAGTTGATTCTTACGACGCTGCGCCAAGGGGGTCGCCTGCTCATCTGCGGCAACGGCGGGAGCGCCGCAGAGGCGCAGCACTTCGCCACGGAGCTGGTCGGTCGCTACCTCCGCAACCGTCCTTCCCTTCCGGCCCTCGCACTCTCCGCCGATGGTTCGCTGCTGTCGTGCATCGGCAACGACTTCGGTTTCGATCAGGTCTTCTCGCGCCAGATCTCCGGCCTCGCGCGCCCGGGCGACCTCGTCATTGTTCTCTCCTCCAGCGGCAACTCGACCAACATCATCGCCGCCCTCGAGGAAGCCGCCCGGCTGGGCCTGAGCAGCGTCTCACTGCTGGGTCGCTCCGGCGGCCACGCCCGCGGTCGAGCCTCGGTCGACGTGATCGTCCCCGGGGACTCCGGCCGCGCCGCCCAGGAAGCGCACCTGTTTCTGATCCACCACTTCTGCGACGCGATCGAAGCCGCCTTCCCGGCCAATCCGTGAGCCCACCCCGCGCATGAGTGCCGTCGCCCCCCGCTGGCTACTCTCGCACGCGCGGGGCTACGTGGAGCTGGGGATGTTCGACGCCGCCGCCCGCGAGCTGGCCTCTCTGCCCACCTCCGTCGCCGAGGGCGAGGAGGCGCTCGGCCTATTCGCCGCCGTGCACGAGGAGCGCCACGACTGGCCCGAACTCGCTCGCGTATCAGAAAAGTTGGTACAACTTCGCCCTGACTCCCCCGCCGCCTGGATCACGTGGGCCTACGCGGTCCGCCGTGCCACCAACCTCGCCGAGGCCGAGCGGATCCTGATCGCGGCCCGCGAGCATCATCCACGCAACCCAACCGTGCTGTTCAATCTGGGCTGCTACGCCTGCCAACGCGGCGACCTCGCCCTCGCCCGCCGCCTCGTCGAGGCCGCCTCCGCGATCGATGAGGCCTACCGCACGCTGGCGGCCACCGACGACGATCTCGAACCGCTGCGCCGCTCACCACCTCCACCGGCGGAGACGTGACCGTCCAGACGCTCGCCGCCGCCACGCCAAGCCTCGCCCGCTCCCCCGCACCTGCCCCGCCTGCTCCCGCACCTCAACCCACGCGGGAACTTTACCAATTAATGCGGAGGCAAGCGGCGCCCCTTCTGACATAATGGCCAGCGTCGAAGGTCGCCGGTGGGCCCCCGACATCCCACCCCCGGCAGCCATGATCCCGCCCCCGTCCCCCGTCCCACACGGCCAGGCCGCAGGCAGCCGGACCAAGGCATCCCGAGGGTAAACTCATCTTGGCGCGGTCACACGGTTCAATCCGCGTCATAAACAACGGCCGCCGGTGCGAAAGTTATGTGGGGTCGCACCGGCGGCTCCTTTTTTTGCCAATGACCCGCAAGCAAACCGCCGCCGACGGTTGCGGATGTCATTCGAACGCGTTGCCTGAAGGGAGCTTCCGCTCCGCAATGATCCTCATCCGACGGCAAATCGACCGCGACCGCGCCTACACCGCGATCTTCCTCCCGGGAGAGCCGCCGCGCGTGTTTCCGACGTCGGACTACGAACACGCCCGTATCTTGCAGATCTACAAGCAGGACCGGCCCCATCCGGGAATCGAGAACGACTTCTCCGACGATCCACCCCGCCGCGTCTCTCCCCCTTCCGGCGTGGGCGCAGCGACGCCTCCCCCGGCCGGCTAGCCTTCAGCCGCACCGCGCCGATCCGTTTGAAACCGGGACGTGACCCCGACCGACCCGCCGTCGCCATCCCTCCCGGACGCGCCACCCCTCGGCCTGAGCAAAACGCCCTATGCCCGCGCACCTCCTCGGCCTTCCGCTCCAGCGGTAATCCGGATACCCAAGGACTTCGCCGCTCGGCCGCAGCCGCCTCGTCGCGGCTTATGGGTCGTAGAACTTGGCTTTGAGGCCTCCCGAACGCGCCGTTTTCGTCGTGCCTTGGCCCGGGGGTGCTGGCAACCTCCAGACTTCTTTTCACCCTATGTCCGCGACTCCGACCATCATCTACACGCAGACCGACGAAGCGCCGGCCCTCGCCACGTATTCGCTGCTCCCCATCGTCCAGGCGTTCACCCAGCGCGCCGGCATCGCCGTCGAAACGCGCGACATCTCCCTCTCCGGCCGCATCATCGCGGCCTTTGCTGACGTGCTCCCGCCCGCCCAGCGCACGTCCGACGCACTCGCCGAGCTCGGCGCCCTGACGCTCAAGCCCGAGGCCAATATCATCAAGCTGCCCAACATCAGCGCCTCCGTGCCGCAGATGAAGGCCGCCATCGCCGAACTGCAGGCCCTCGGCTACGCACTGCCCGCGTTCCCCGACACGCCGACCACGCCCGCCGAGAAGGATGCCCGCGCGCGCTACGGCAAGGTCATGGGCTCCGCCGTCAACCCGGTCCTCCGCGAGGGCAACTCCGACCGCCGCGCGCCCAAGGCCGTAAAGGACTACGCACGCAAGCACCCGCACTCGATGGGCGCGTGGTCGAAGGCGTCGCGCACCAACGTGGCTTCGATGACCGGCGATGATTTCTTCGGCAACGAGAAGTCCGTCACCGTCGCCAAGGCCATCGCCGTGCGGATC